>NZ_JBSFDW010000059.1:0-29009 GCF_053594115.1 Streptomyces sp. NPDC001970
CAGGCAGCAGCGTGCCGGGGGCCGTCTCTCAACACATCAAGAACTCTGTACGTTCATCCGTACGCGGCTATGCGCGTTCACGTGTACGCCGACAGACGAGGACGACGGTAGCGAGGACCGGTGAATTTGCCCGATCTTCATCCAAGCCGCTCAGGGCCGGGCGCGGATCCCCTCGTAAAGGAGGTCGAGCACCCGGCTCACCTGATCGCGGTCCTTAAGTACGGCCGCGACCATGGCGATACCGCTGAGTGATACCACCACATCGTCCGGTTCGACCTCGGGACGCGTGACGCCCACCGCCGCGGTTGCCGCCAGCAGTGCGCCGACGGCTTCATCGACCCGCCCGCGACTCTGCGCGAACGGGTCCCCGCCTGCGGCCACGACGGCTCCGATCGCCTCCGTCAGGCCGATCTTGGTGGCCCAGTAGTCGACGAACCGGTCCATCCAGATCCGCAGGGCGTCCTGGGGCGGTGCCTGCTCCAGCAGCTCCGCGGCCGCGGCGCACACCGCATCCAGTTCCGAGCGGTAGGCCGCCTCGATGAGGTCTTCGCGTGTCGGGAAATGGCGGTAGACGGTGCCCACGCCGACGCCGGCCTGCTTGGCGATCTCGGTGAAGGGGACGTCTGGACCCCGCTCCACGAACAGGGGAAGCGCCGCCTCGAGGATGCGGGCGCGATTGCGCTGCCCGTCCGCGCGCGGTCTGCGCTGCGTCGTCCCGGAACTGGCCACCGTCACCCCCAAGAAGCGGAATTCATTCCACTTGCATGGTACGCCCCGGGGGCTTCACGTTGCGGCCTGGTCGGCCCCCGCTTGCATCCGGAACGCATTCCGGTTAGCTTCGCTTTACCGGAACGGATTCCGGATAGCGATGCGGCCCCGCGACGGTAGCGCGCAAACGCCTTCACGGGGAACGCCGACACGAACGGAGAGCACCCATGACCACCCATCAGCGCCTCACCACACCCTTCGGCTTCCACAGCACGGCGAGCGAGGTCATCGACGGCGTCGACCTGACCGGCAAGCGCGCCATCGTCACCGGCGCCACTTCCGGCATCGGCGTGGAGACGGCGCGTGCCCTGGCCGGCGCCGGAGCCGACGTCACCCTCGCCGTCCGCAACGTCGAGGCCGGCCGTCGCGTCGCCGAGGAGATCACGGCCGCCACCGGCAACCCCAAGGTGGCGGCGGCACCGCTTCAGCTGGCCGACCGGACCTCGGTCGCCTCCTTCACCGACGCCTGGCAGGGCCCACTGCACATCCTGGTCAACAACGCCGGGATCATGGCGCTGCCCGAACTGCAGCGCACCCCCGAGGGCTGGGAGCTGCAGTTCGCCACCAACTACCTCGGCCACTTCAACCTGGCTCTCGGCCTCCACGAGGCGCTTGCGACCGCCGGCGGCGCGCGCATCGTCTCCCTCACCTCCATCGGCCACCTCTTCTCCCCAGTTGTCTTCGACGACATCAACTTCGAGCGCCGCCCCTACGAGGAGTGGGCCGCCTACGGCCAGTCCAAGACCGCCAACGCGCTGCTGGCCGTGGGGGCGGCCGAGCGCTGGGCGGACGACGGCATCACCGCCAACGCCGTCATGCCCGGCGGCATCCGCACCGGCCTCCAGCGCCACCAGGAGGGCAACATGACGCCGGAGATCGAGGCGGCCTTCGCCGACTTCAACTGGAAGACCGTCGAGGAGGGCGCCGCCACCTCGGTGCTGGCGGCCGCATCCCCGCTGCTTGAGGGCGTCACCGGCCGCTACTTCGAAGACTGCAACGAGGCCGCGGTTCACACCGCACTCGACCCCTCCGCCACCAGCGGGGTGCTCCCTTATGCACTCGACTCGGGCAACGCCAAGCAGCTGTGGGACCTCGCCACCAAGATGCTCCACGCGTAGGACACACCACCCCCGAAAGAAGTGACTGAGGAACCCTGACCGCCATGAACATCCAAGGAAAGACCGCTTTGATCGCGGGGGCCACGTCCGGACTGGGCCTGGGCGTGGCCCGCTACTTCGCCAAGCGCGGAGCCAACGTCGTCCTCCTCGGACGCCGCCGCGAACTCGCCGAGAAGCTCGCCGCCGACATCGGCGACAACGCCGTCGGGCTCGGCACCGACATCACCGACCCCGACCAGGTGGCCGCCGCCGTCCAGACGACCCTGGACCGGTTCGGCAAGATCGACATCGACATCAACACCGCGGGCTACATCGACACGATCCCACTGACTACGGCCGACGGGAAACCCACCCACCCGGCCGGCTTCATCCGACTGCTCACCACGAACCTCGTGGGCACCTTCAACGTCATGAGCCAGGCTGCCGCGGCCATGCTCAACAACGAGCCCGATGCCGACGGCGAGCGAGGGGTCATTATCAATACCTCGTCCGCCGCCGCCGAGGACGGCACCGTCGGCATGGTCGGATACTCGGCGACCAAGGCCGCGATCGTGGGGATGACACTCCCCGCCGCCCGCGAGTTCGCCGACCGCGGCATCCGGGTCAACACCATCGTGGCCGGCGGCTTCGACACACCGAGTGCCGGCGACATCATCGACGAGGCGGCCGTCGCCCAGCAGATGCAGCACTTCGCCGGCCCCCTCCGCCTGGGCAGGCCCGAGGAATTCGCCGCGTTCGCCGCCCACCTGGTGGAGAACGGCTACGCCAACGCCTCCAGCCCGCGCCTGGACGCCGGCTACCGCATTCCCCTCCAGTTCTGAGTCAGAGCGGCGGGCGCCGTCTCCACCACCCTCGGCCACTGCCCACCCGGGGGACTAGGGTGCGTTTTGAAAGTGCCGGTCACAGCCACTCGTTGATGGCTGCGACCAGCACGGTCGCTTCGTAGCGGACGGCGAGCTTGTCGTATCTCGTGGCGACCGCGCGGTGGCGTTTGAGGCGGTTGATTCCGCACTCCACCGCGTGGCGCTCCTTGTAGTCGGCCCTGTCGAACGTGGGTGGCCGGCCACCCTGGGAGCCGCGTTTCTTGCGGTTGGCGATCTGGTCGCGCTTCTCCGGGTTGGTGCAGCGGATACCGCGCTTGCGCAGGTAGGCGCGGTTCTCGCGGGAGCCGTGCGCCTTGTCAGCACGGACCTTGTCCGGCCGGCTGCGCGGGCGTCCTGGCCCGAGCCTGGGCACCCGGATACGCCCCAGGACCACCTCGAACTGCGGGGAGTCGCCGCGATGTCCGGCCGTGATGACCAGTGACATCGGTTTCTGGGCCTGCTCGACCGCCAGGTGGAGCTTGGCGGCGTCGAGGAGATCGGGAGGAAAGGTATCGACCACGACCGGAATGATACGCCTGTTCGAATTTGCGGAAGAAGTGCGACGGTCCGGAAGTCACCCGTGTGGGTGCGACGGGGCCGCGTCGATCTGGACAGTGTGTATGCACGGACGCACGCACGGGTGCATACTGGCTGCTATGGCTGACACGAGCGTACGGATCAACACGGAGACGAGAGACCGCCTCGCGGCCCTCGCCAAGGCGAGGGGCATGAGTCTGGCCGCCTACCTCGACGAGCTCTCCCAGCAGGAGGAGCACCAGGCGCTGCTCGGGCGTGCGACCGCCTCGTTCAACGCCGCGATCGAGCGCCCCGGCGTACTCGAGGCCTTCGACGAGGCGTACGGCGGCCTGCCCGAGGCACCGGCTCGTAGCCGGGTGGCCTGATCTTGAACCTGTTCATCGACATCCGGTGGCTCCTGGACCGGCAAGAGCGCCTGCTCGGCAAAGACCTGGAGATCCGGGACTACTCGGGACTGGTGGCGGCCGTCGCCCGGCATCGGGTGAACACTCCGCACTTGGACGTGTCCGACCCCGACGCCTACTGGCGGGCAGCCGCACTCCTCGACACGATCGTGCTCACGCGCCCGCTCCCTGCCCGCAACGAGGCGTACGGGTACGCGGTCGCCGTGGCGTACATCGAGGCCTCCGGCGAGAGTGTCGACACGAATCCGCAGCCGTGGATGCAGGTGATCGACGACATCAGGGCGCTGCGGCTGGACACCTTCGACATCGCCGACCGGCTGCGTTCCTGGCGGACCCCGTAGGCGACTTCGCCACGCCGGGGACGTGAGCCGTCCCCGGGCCGGGACGCGGGATGTTCGCACCGGAGACGTCCGCCGTGGCAGGACGGATCCCGGAACGACACGCTGCCTGCCTCGCCCGGGACTGGCGGGCTGCCGACGCCTTCACTGCCAAGCCGCCGCCGAGCGGGTCAAGACCTCGGTACCGGATGGAAGTTGGCCCAGCGCGCTGGCGATGCCCACGCCCAGGCCAGGCTGGTGGAGCACGAGGGCACGGTGCACGGCCTGGTCCGCCGTTACCCTCTGCCCGTCTGTGCGGCATCCGCAACCTTCCTTCAGTCCCGCAGCGGCGGTGACCTCACCGACTGGGCGAGAACGTCGTCATCGACGGCGAGGCCGTCAACTTCACCGGTGGCCGACTCGACTTCGGCGCACTGCAGCAGCGCATGGGCCGCCGCCCCCGGGACGTGGCCCGGCTGGCGACCGACCAGCCCGCGCACCTGGTCGCCTTCGACCTGCTGCAGCACGCCGACGCCGAGATGCTCGACTGGACGTACCAGGAGCGAAGGGCAGCCCTCGAATCACTGTTCCAGGGCCACGACACGCAGGCGCCGTGGGCGCTCACACCCTCGACGACCGACCGGGCGCTCGCCGAGGAGTGGATGACGGAGTGGTCCGCGGTGGGGGTGGAAGGCCTGTTGAAGCCAGGGTTTACCGCTGACCGATTGACCGGCGACTGGCGGGTCGGCAAGAACAGCCCGTATCGATAACGGGGTTCTCCCGGAGACGAGCTGTCCGTCACCGACGAACTCTGGCATGAGAGAAGTCCGGGTCTTCCGGGAGGAGGCCTACCAGGACGTGGGATGTCCGGGGGCTCGGGTGTGGTCGGTTGCGGCCCGGGTACCGTCGGCTTGGTCGGGGGCGTTCATGCTGGCGAGCAGGCGCAGGCGTTCTTCGGAGGCGCTGCCCGGCTGTGTGTGGTAGGTGATCAGGGTTTGCCCGTCGGTGCCCGGCAGTAGCAGCTTTTCGTAGTGCATTTCCAGTGGGCCGACCTGGGGGTGACGGAGCAGGGTGATGCCGGTGGTCTTGTGGTTGACGTCCTGCCGGGCCCAGAGGGTGCGGAAGCGTTCGCTGCGCAGGGAGAGTTCGCCGACGATCTCGACAAGGCGCGGGTCCTCGATGTCCGCGCCGACGACCGAGCGCAGGTAAGGCACGACCCGGGCGGTCATGTCCTCCCAGTCCTCATGGAGTTCCCGCATCTCCGGTTCCAGGAACGCGGCCAGGATGCCGTTATGTCCAGGCGCGTTGAACGGTGAGAGGGCGATGGCGAGGCTGTTGGCGGCCAGGACGTCCATGTACTTGCCGTGGACGTACGCCGGGGTCAGCGGCCAGGAGTCGATAAGCGTGCGGATGCCGTCGCCGACCTTCTCCGGCCTGCGGGGCCGTCTGCGGCGCGGGCTCTTGCGTGTGGCGATCTCCAGCAGGTAGGCCGTCGCCTCCTCGTCCAGTTGCAGGGCGCGGGCGATGCTGCGCAGGACCTGCTCCGAGGGGTTCCTGTCGCGGCCCTGCTCCAGGCGGTTGTAGTAGTCGGAACTGATCCCAGCAAGGAAGGCGACCTCCTCACGGCGCAGGCCCGGGACGCGCCGGTTGCCCGTGTCCCGGGCGTCATCGGGCTGGACCAGTTCCCTGCGGGCGCGCAGATACCGGCCCAGTGCGTTCGCATCTCCGGCGGCTGTCATGTTGCCAGCGTACGGACATGTTCCGGGCTTATGGGTGGCCCTGCCAGTCCCAGTCCCAACCCGTCCTGGTGCGCCCCACAGCGCTCGGCGCAGTCTGACAGCGCAGTACGAACCATCGGAGGAATGCATCATATGTCCAAGATCTTCACCACCCCGTTCAACCGCACCAGCACCGCCTCGGAGGTGATCGAAGGCGTCAACCTGTCCGGCAGGCGGGCGATCGTCACGGGAGCCAACTCGGGCATCGGCGTCGAGACCGCCCGCGCCCTGGCGGCCCACGGAGCCGAGGTCACTCTCGCCGTCCGCCGCCCGGAAGCAGGCGAGCAGGTCGCGGCCGACCTGCGCAAGGCCACCGGGAACGACGCGATCCACGTCGCCCGCCTGGACGTGGCCGACCTGGACTCGGTGCGGGCGTTCACCGCCGCCTGGCAGGGCCCGCTTCACATCCTGATCAACAACGCCGGCATCATGATGCTGCCGGAGCTCGAACGGGGCATCGCCGGGCACGAACAGCAGTTCGCCACCAACTACCTGGGGCACTTCGCCCTGACTCTCGGGCTGCACCGCGCTCTCACCGACGGCGACGGGGCGCGCCTGGTCTCGGTCTCCTCCACCGGCCACCTCTACTCGCCCGTCGTCTTCGACGACATCGACTTCCGCTTCCGCCCGTACGACGCGCTCGCTGCCTACGGCCAGTCCAAGACCGCCGAGGTCCTCCTCGCCGTCGAGGCGCAGCGCCGCTGGTCCGGCGACGGAATCACAGCCAACGCGCTGCACCCCGGCGCCATCGCCACCAACCTCCAGCGCCACACCGGAGGCCTGCAGACCCCCGAGCCCTACCGCAAGACGGTCGAGCAGGGCGCCGCGACCACCGTGTTCCTCGCCGCTTCCCCGCTGGTCGAAGGGGTCGGCGGCCGTTACTTCGAGGACGTCAACGAGGCACCACTCGTCCACGCCCGGCCCACCGAACTGGGCGTCCCCGGCGTGGCCCCCTACGCGCTGGACCCGGAGAACGCCGAGCGCCTGTGGGAGCTGGCGAGCGACATCGTCCGCTGAACGGCAGAAGGCGCCGGTCTCCCGTTTCCCACCCGAACCATCAGGATCAACGAAAGAACATCGCAATGAAGACGATAAGCAGGGTCGGTTTCATCGGTCTCGGTGACCAGGGCGGGCCCATGGCAGAAGCCATCGGCGAGCGCGGCTTCGCGCTGCACGTGTGGGCGCGGCGCCCGGCGTCGCTCTCGGCGGTGGAGAGGGTCCCGCACACCGTGCACGGCACGGTGGCGGAGCTGGGGGCGTCCGCCGAGCTGATCGCACTGTGTCTGCGCGACGACGCGGACATCTGGGATGTGCTGGACGGTCAGGGGCTGCTGGCCGCCATAGCCCCCGGAACGATCATCGTCAACCATGGCACCGGCGACCCCGCCGAGGCGGTCCGACTCGGCGATCACGTGGCACAGGCCGGGGGTGTCTACCTCGACGCACCCGTCAGTGGCGGCAGCCCCGGCGCCCGTGCCCGCACCCTCACCACCTTCGCCGGGGGATCCGAGGACGCGTTCGAGACGGCCCGCCCCGTGTTCGACACGTTCAGCGACACCGTCACGCTGATGGGACCGGTCGGCGGAGGTCAGTTCGCCAAGCTGTTCAACAACGCGCTGACCATCACCAACATGAAGAACGCCGAGGACGTCCTCGGTCTGGCGGCGCAGGTCGGCCTGGACCTCCCCGCGCTGATCGACGTGATCAACGCCAGCAGTGGCGGCAGCGCCGCGCTGCGCTCCCTCGGCAGGGACGTTACCCCGGAGCTGGCCGAGCACGTGCACCTGCTGATGGAGAAGGACATGCACCACTTCGCCGACGCCGTGCGCGCCGGCGGCGGAGGCGACCCATCCGAGGTGCTCCGGCGCGGTCTGGCCGGCGCAGCAGGCCTGGTCGGCACCGCCCGCATGGTCGCCCGCGCCCGGCAGGCCGCGGGGCGCGAGGGGGATGCGGCGTGACCGGCGCGCTCCCGGCGACCAGCCGCGCCGCCGCTCGGATCACCCCCGGCCGGCCGCTGGAGCTGCTCGACGTGGAGATCCCCACGGTCATCGAGCGGGACGCGCTGCTGGTCCGCATGACCTCGGCAACGCTGTGCGGCACCGACGTACACGTTGCGGACGGCGCCGCCGGTGACGTCGCCGCTGCTCTCCCTCTCATCCTGGGGCACGAGACGGTCGGCCGGATCGTCGCCTTCGGTGACGGTCCGCGTACAGACTCGGTCGGCCGGCCTCTCACCGAGGGCGACCGGCAGTCCCGGGGCGCGCGCAGCGGGGGGCCAGAGAACCGATCACCGGAAGGTGAACCCCGCCGCGCCACCCTATCCGCTGGCCCATGCCGCCCAGTAGCTGGCGCGTCCCCGCTGAGCACCGCACGTGACCGGGACTCAGCCGGGACGGCCAAAGGGTGAGATCAGCGTCGGCGCGTGACCGCGATGACCACGCCCAGCAGGAGCGTCCCGCCGCCGAACGCGGGGCCCATCGCCTGTGCGGCGCTCGGGTGTTCATGCGCCACGTACGTCAGGCCAGCCACCACGATGCCGCCGGTGACCATCCAGTGCAGCAGGTGGCCCTGGTCGGGTCGGTGCGGATGTTCGGTGTCCGCGGCCGGACGGTTCGAGTCGCTACTCATTCTCGTTTCCGTTCTTGGCAGGGCGTGCGGCATCGCACGCCGATGGATGGGAAGCCGCCTGCTCCCGTCCCTTGGGCCCTTGCGGACGAGTGCAGACAGCAGGAGCCCGGCAGATTGTTGGAAGGATCCCGATGACGGGCTGGCGCCACTGTGGGGTGTGCGGCACTTAGCGGCGCAAGCCCCGGGCTGCCATCACGGTGCCAGCCTCGAACCACGCATCCGAGGGTTCTGACCTGGCACTTCCTGCTCCGGCAGGCTCTTGAATCCCATGCCGCGCAGAGGTAGCCGAATGGGCCGCCGCGGCAGAACCTGGCGGCGATCGCCCTGGAATGGCGCCCCATACACCAGTAGGCGGCTAGCGCTGCAACCCCTCGTACAAGCCCGCGCGCCCCCACCTGATTCGGCGGGGGCGCGGGGTGTGCGTCGCGGTGTCGGGCCGGTCGGTCAGGTGGCGTCGGGGATGGCCTGGCGGCCTGCCTTGGTGATGCGGAAGATGTGCGGGCAGCCGCGGTGCGGGGCGCCGTTGGGGCTGCCTGTGGAGGGGGCGGTGTTGATGTGGCCGTGGTCGCAGATCGAGGCGGCGTAGCCGAGCGCTTCGAGGGCGAGCTCGTCCGAGGCCTTCAGCCAGACCTTCGTGCCGTCGGCTTCTTCCCTGATGAGCGAGCTGATGTTGCCCGTGGGGTGCGCGGCGGCCGGGCGGAGCGCTGCCATGCGGTCGGGGGTGAGGCGGGGTGCCATGGGAGGGAGTCCTTCTCTGCGCGGGCGGCTCGGCTAGAGCCAGTGGAAGACATCGCGGACCTCGCCTGCGGCGGCGCTGAGGTTGTCGGCGTGGAGGCGTCCGTCGAACTCGTACGGGTCTTCCAGGGCGGCCATGGCGACCGTGGCGGCCGCGTCGAGGACGTCGGCGAACGCCTCGTGGACCTTCGCGTCTTTGAGCGCCTGGACGACGGCGTTCTGGTCTGCGCCGCCGCGCTTGACGCCGTCGGCCAGCAGGCGCAGTGCGGCGGCCGCGGCCGGGGCAAGGTAGGCAAGTTCGCTGTCGCCGGCACGGTCGGCGGTGGTCTCCATGGCGGTGACCGTGGTGGTCGCCGCCAGGTCCTTCGACGTCGGTTCCATGATGGGTCCTCCCCAACGGGAGCGGGCCCGTGAACGTGCGATGGGCACCGGCCCGCTCCCTAGTGCGATCTCACGCCCTGTCAGGTGAGACAGGTTCACGCTAACGAGGACGCGAACGAAGCGGCGACTCACGATCGGCTGATGGAGTCGGCAGGCTGCCCGGGGGCCCGGGGCGGTGCAGCAGGTGCACCGCCCGTGGCTTCGGCGGGCTGTTACTGGTCTCCGTCCGGGCCGTGGCGCAGGTAGTCGTAGATGCCGCAGGCCTTGCCCCAGGCCTCGGTGGCGCGTTCGTCGCCTTCTTGGGCAACCAGGCGGGCGTGGAGGTCGGGGAAGTTGCGCCCCGTGCCGTCCCCGCCCTCTTCTTCGCTTCATAGCAGCCAGGGAGAACGCCGTTTTCCTCGGCCCGCCGGGCACCGGCAAGACACACGTCGCAACGGGGCTCGCCGTCCGGGCATGCCAGGCAGGCCACCGGGTCGCCTTCGCCACCGCCGCACAGTGGGTCGACCGCCTCGCCGCTGCCCACCAGAACGACCGGCTCCAGGACGAGCTGGTCAAGCTGGGCCGCTACCCACTGATCGTGATCGACCTATGTCGAGCCCGCGACTATGCCGAGCGGGGTGTCAGCGTGGCTGGCTGCAACCGGTGTGACGGTTGCTCGATTCGGCATAGTCGACGAGGATGGACGACCGTCGGTGCTGCCCACGGAGACCGCACCGTCTTGTACTGGCGGCGGTATCGCAATCTGGGGTTCTCGCGCCCCGCGGCTGAATGATTGCTCGGCTTCTGACACACTGGCGCCATGACAGTGCAGCGAAAGGACCATGCCGCGTAGGCGTCCTTCGGACCTGCGCTCAGACCGCCGAAGGTTCCCGGTTGAGCGCGGGCGATATTCGAAGATTGGTCAGGTTTCTGGCTCGGCGCAGGCCGAGATCATCCACTTGGAGCGAACTCGCTTCGCGCCCGGTGACCTGGGCAAAGCCCTGGCTGCCTGGAGTGTGCTGGCGCGTACCCCGCGACGGCGTTCGCCTGTCGTTCGCACGGGCTGTGGTGAACCGTCCTGCTGTCCACCGGAGCCAGGCGAATGGCGGGACCTCCTGGAGATCGCCATACATGCCTTGCGTCCGAAGTCCGCGCGCGAGCTCGTTCGCATCGTCGGGCGCCTGGACAGCAGAATTCTCGATCATCCGGCTCTGAGACACACCGTTTCACCGCGCGGTCGATGGTGGTGCTTCAGTCCGTGGCCGTGGGAGGAGTGACTATGATGGCGCCGGGCCACCGTGCATCCCACAGCCGAGCCGATCATCGGCGTCACAGGCGATCGAGGAAGGCCAGGACCTTGTCGCTGGGACGGTATTGGCCCGGCCGGGCGGTGACCGGTGCGGTCAGCGCGAGCGCCTTCTCCTTGATGGTCATGTCGGCGTGGACGTACGCGTCGGTGGAGCGGACGCTTGCGTGGCCGAGCCAGAGCGCGATGACCGTGGTGTCGACACCGGCCTGAAGCAGCGACATGGCGCAACTGTGCCGCAGGACGTGCGGGTGGATGCTCTTGTCCAGCAGCGAGGGGCAAGCTCGGGCGGCAACTTGGGTGTGGGTGCTCAGGCGTTGTGCGACGGCGTCGCGACTGAGGCGCCGTCCGGCTGCTCGACGAACGCCGCCTGCAACGGGTGCAGTTCATCTCCGTCGGCCAGGCCCTCGATGGTGGTGACCTCCGCGCCCTCCAGCCGTACCGCCAGTGTCAGGCAGGAGGTGACCCGGCGGCCGTCGACCAGCACGGTGCAGGCTCCGCAGGCACCGGCGTTGCAGCCTTTCTTCGAGCCGGGCAGGTCCAGGTGTTCGCGCAGCAGGTCCAGCAGCGAGGTCCGGTTGTCGACCGTGACGGTGTGCCCCTTCCCGTTGACGGTCAGCGAGACACGGCCGCTGGGCGGCGCCTCTGCGGCCCCCGTATCGGTGCCGAGCGCGGCCGGACCCGCAATCAGGCCGCCGGCCACGACGGCCCCGCCGACCGCGGTGGTCGTCGCGATGAACGTGCGCCGGGACGGTTCCGAGGGGGATTGAGGGGATTCTGGGGGAGGGGGAACAGTTGACTCGGTGAGTTCAGTGGAGATGCCTACGCTTTCGGATCGGCGGAGGGTCGATGGCCTTGCTCGTCGGTGTGTCTGGAGCAGAACCCATGGCGTCGTAACCCGTGTCGTCCGCCGGCACGGCGGTGAACGGTGCTGCCGTGCTGGTCAGTTGCGGTGAAGGAGGGCGGCCGCCGGGCTGCACAGCGAGGGAACGGCTGCGCGGCCCGGATTCACCGTCGGGGCGTGAACTCGAAGCCCGGGTCCGGGCGGGTCAGGCGGTGGTGTCGTCGTAGGCCAGGTTGCCGCCCAGTTCGCGGGATGCCTGGGCCTGGGCGAGGAGTTCCCTGGCCTTGGCCTCGACGCCTTCGATGGCGTCGGCGCCGGCGACGAAGCGCAGCAGCGGCTTCTCCTGGTCGGCGATGGTCAGCAGGGCGCGGGCGAGCTTGGTGGGGTCGCCGCTCTGCCGGCCGTTCATGCTCTTCCAGGCCGCAATGGTGGCGGTGGTGCGCTTGGCGTAGTCGTCGATGGTCGGCTCGGGCCAGGTGGTGGAGGCGTCCACGAGCAGCTCGGTGCGGAAGAAGCCGGGCTCCACGACCGTGGTGTGGATGTTGTACGGCTCGACGTCGTAGCGCAGCGACTCCATCCAGCCCTCGACGCCGAACTTGGAGGCGGCGTAGGCGACGCAGAACTCCTGGCCGATGATTCCGGCGGAGGAGGAGAGGGTGATGACGTGCCCGGCGCGCTGCTTTCGCATGACGGGCAGGACGGCGCGGGTGACGTTCATCGGGCCGAAGAGGTTGGTCTCGATCTGCTGGCGCATCTGCGCGGGCGTGATCTCCTCGAAGTAGCCGGCGAAGAAGTTCCCGGCGTTGTTGATCAGGACGTCGATGCGGCCGAAGCGGTCGACGGCGGCCTGCGCTGCGGCCTCGGCGTCCTCCAGGCTCGTGACGTCCAGCTTGGTGACCAGCAGGTTGTCCTGGGGTCCTCCCAGGGTCTTCTCGACCTCTTCGGGGCGGCGGCCGGTGGCGACGACCTGGTGGCCGGCGGCGAGGGCCTCGCGGACGATGTCCGTGCCCAGACCGCGTCCGGCACCGGTGACGAGAATGACCTTGCTCATGGGGGGGGTCCTTTCAGGTGCCGTGGTCCGGCACCCGGTGTTGTGCGGTGATGATGCGTGGTGTCTGCCCCGGCGGGGGCCGGGCGGTGGATGGGGGGAGGGGAGCAGAGGGAGGTGGATGGGCCCGTGCGGGGGTGTGATCAGGCTTGGTCGGTGGGCATGATCCACAGTTCGCTGATGGAGGCGTGGCGGGGGCGGGTGACCATGTAGGCGACGCCGTCGGCGATGTCGTCGGGGGCGAGGACCTCGGTCTGCTCGTAGAAGGTGCCGATCGCTTCGCGGACCTCGGGCTTGTGGTCGTTGTGCGAGCCGAGCTCGGTGTCCACGCCGCCCGGCTCCAAGACGCCGACGCGGACGTGGCGCTGGGTGACCTCCTGGCGGAGGGACTCGGTGAAGCCGTTCACGCCGAACTTGGTGAGGTTGTAGACGCCGTAGCCGTTCCAGGCGACGCGGCCGGCGATCGAGCTGATGTTGACGATGTCGGCGACCCGGCGCGGCCCGTCCTCGGCGGCCTTCAGCAGGTGCGGGAGGGCGGCGCGCGTGGTGTAGAGCAGGCCCTGGACGTTGACGGCGATCATGCGCTCCCATTCGTCGGCGTCCGCGCCGACGATGGGGCCCAGGAGCATCAGCCCGGCGTTGTTGACCAGGGTGTCCAGCCGTCCGAAGTGCTCGACGGTCTGCTGTACGGCGGCCTCGGCCTGGGCGCGGTCGGTGATGTCCGCTTCCACCACCAGGGCGGTGCCGCCCGCCTTCTCGATCTCGGCCGCCAGGTCGTCCAGGCGGTCCTTGCGGCGGGCCACGAGGGCGACGGAGGCGCCGTCCTCGGCGAGCCGGCGGGCGGTGGCGGCGCCGATACCGCTGCTCGCGCCGGTGACGAGAGCGACGGTGTCGGTCAGTTTCGTTGCCATGGGGGGGTCCTGATTCTTTGCTTCTCTGGATGTGCGGCGCAGGGCCGTCGGGGTGGACCCGTCCGTGCCGAGGGGCGCGGCGAGCGCCGGTCATCGCGTCGGCGTAGGGGCGGGTGCGGTGGTGGAGGAGCCGGTGAAGCAGAACGCTCCTACGCGGCCGGAATGGCACCCATCTGCTGGAGGATGCTCAGCATGTCGAGATGGGCACGCTCCTCGACGATCTTGCCGTGGGCCAGGCGGTAGAATGTCATGCTCTCCGCACGGATGGCCTTGCCCGTCGCCTCGACCCCGGCGAAGGGTCCTTCGTGGGTGCCCGTCATGGTGTAGCGGATGGCCACGGTGTCGCCCTCGGCCCGCATGTCCTCCACCGTCCACTTCAGGTCGGGGAAAGCCTTCATGTTCGCGGCGACGATGCCGAGATGCGTGTCCCGGCCCTGCTGCGTCTGGCCGCCGAAGTGCATGACGATGTCCGGGCTGATGAACTTTCTCGCCAGCGCGGGGTCGCCGGTGGACAGGAACTCACTGGTGAAGCTCTCCATGACGCGCTTGTTCACCTGTGCGGTCCCGTGGTTCCACGAGACGGATTCCGCCGTGACGCGAGACGGCGACCCGGAGCCGGTGTGGCCGTCGGCCGTGCCGGACGCGTCCGCGGCACCCGTTCCGAAGGCCGCGAGGCCGAGCGCTCCCAGCGCCGTGACTACGACGGCTGGCTTGGTGTGTCGACGCATGATTCGTCCTTCGGATTCCGAGGATCGCAGCGCCGACGGCGCCGCAGAGGGGCTGAAGACCGGCGGCGGAAGCGCCGCCGTATCCAGGCCATTCACACCGCCGTGGGCGGTGCACCATCAACAGAACCGGTTGTCACGGGAGTGTGGGAGTCCCTGATGAGGGGGTCACTGAGAGGGACCCCCAGCCAGCGGGAAGCGCTCGTAGAGTGGAGCACATGGCAGGCAGAAACGGACCTTACGACACGAATCGTGATATCCGTGGTGATTTCCGCGCGGAGATCCGGGAATTCCTGGGCACGCGACGGGCCAGGGTCACCCCCGAGCAGGCCGGACTGCCCGTGTACGGCGGAGACCGTCGGCGGGTCACCGGGCTGCGCCGCGAGGAGGTAGCCCTGCTCGCGGGCATCTCCAGCGAGTACTACACCCGGCTGGAGCGCGGCAACGCCACCGGCGTCTCCGAGAGCGTCATCGACGGCATCGCTCAGGCACTGCAGCTCGACGAGGCGGAGCGAGTCCACCTGCTCGACCTTCTGCGCGGCGCCGGCACGACCCGTCCGCCGCGCCGTCGGCCGGCTCAGCAGCGCGTCCGGCCCGCAGTGCAGCGCGTCCTCGACTCGATGACCGGCACGCCCGCGTTCGTACTCAGCGGTCGCCTGGACATCCTGGCCGCCAACCCCCTCGGGCGGGCGCTGTTCTCCCCGGTCTACGTCGACCCGGTGCGGCCGCCAAGCAACGCCCGGTTCGTCTTCCTCGACCCGCATGCGACCGAGTTCTTCCGCGACTGGGACGAGGTCGCCAACGACACGGTCGCCATGCTGCGCGCCGAGGCAGGCCGCGATGCCTACGACCGGCGGCTGACGGACCTGATAGGGGAGCTGTCCACCCGCAGTGAGGAGTTCCGTCGCCGCTGGGCGGCCCACAACGTCCGGATCCACACCTCGGGCCTGAAGCGCCTCCACCACCCGGTCGTCGGCGACCTCGACCTGCCGTTCGAGACCTTCCCGCTCGGGGCAGACGCCAGCCAGTTCCTCCTCACCTACACCCCCGAGCCTGCGTCACGTTCGCAGGACGCCCTGAACCTGCTGGCCAGCTGGGCCGCGACCAACGACATCGAACGGTCCGCGCCGGCCGACGACTCCGGGCCGACCGAGTCGGCCGAAACCGCCGACTGATCGACGAGCGACGCGCGCTGATCCGCGGGAATCGTCATCGTTCCCGGCATAGCGTCACGATCTGCCCGCCGGAAACATCGGCTGCCACGACTGTCCTTCAGGGAGTCGTCCGGATCCGCCGACGCAGGCAGTCACCACGTCCGCCATCCTCGCCAAGAAGCAACAGTACTTCGAAGGCGCGTCAGTCGTCCGCATGGGCTGACTCGTCGAAACGGGCACGGACATCTCCCTGCGCGCTGGCCGCCGAGGTCAGCTCCTTGCCTCATAGCTGACCCGTCATCGCACCGGGAGGACCGGTCGGGCAGAGGGCGGCTGGTCAATCACCGATCGCGGGTCCAGCTATGACCGGCGTCAGGAGCCAGGTAGCGGACCGCATCGACCATCTGCCGGTGGCAATAGCCCTCCGGCCGCCCGCTCCTGCCCTCCAGCCACCCCGGCACCGGCAGCAGGTCCCGCACCGCTGCCCACTCGGCGTCCGTCATGTCCGACGGATACCTCGGCTCCCGGCCCGGCCGATCGCCCGCATTCCCGAACCGGTGCGCGAGACAATCACACGACCAGGTGGACGAGTTGGACCCGACCGGCGCGAGGGCGTACAACTGCGACAACAGGGCCTCCCGGGCGCTCGTTGGTCTCGACAACCCCGAGCTGCACGGGAGGCCCTGCTGTCATGCGCACCCGGCCCAAAGATCACCCGACCGGGAAGCCGCACTCGAACCCATGCTCACCATGATCGGTAGAGCAACGGCTTCTTACCGCACAGACCCCGGCCCCACACCAAGTGAAACAGCGAGGCTAGGCCTGGACTTCGCGGGTCACCGTTTCAGGTCTGTGGCCAGCGGGTTTGCCCGATGTCGGTGTCGAGGCCCTCGACGAGGTTCGTCGAACGGGGTGGCAAGGGCCGTTCCACTCCGGGCTCGAAGTTGTTGAAGAAGGCCAGCTGGGCACTGTGGAAGAAACCCGAAGACCTCACCGCCGGGCGACAGGCCCAGCTCGCGTTCATCACCGAGGCGCATCCGGTCTTGCACCGCGCCCACCTGCCCAAGCAGAGGCACTGGAACGCGATCTCCCGCCGCCGTCGACCACGGCTTGCAAGGAAGCCAATAGCCTGGGCCTGACCATGCGCTTCGAACCCGTCACGGCCTGACCGACTGACTCACCAACGAAACATTCTCGTGTCAGTCCCGTCGGACAGCAGTCGAGGTGACGCCCCAGCTGGCCGAGCAGGGTCGTACGCTCCGTCCTTGCGAGCAGCGTGCGAGAGACAGTTGTGGCGTAACGCGCCGGCTTGATCGCTGACGGCGACCGGATGGTCTCCCCGGCGACCGGCGCCGCCTGGATCACGCCGGTGCGGTAGATCATGGCGCGCAGCTCCTCCCGGAAGTCTGCGGCCCTGGCGGCCTGCTCGGCGGGTGCTCCCCGTCGCCGGTCAGGAAAGCCCCTGGCGGTGGAGTGGGCGAGCCGACTGCCGGACTGGCAAGCGGTCCGCGGCTCCGGCTACTGGCCTGACGACGGGCCCGTCTCAGCAGGGTCACCTGGGCGGCATGCGGTCGGTACGGTCGCAGGCGAGGGCGTTCTTGTTCGGATCTAGCCGTAGCGGGTCGTCGACACCGTTGACCTTCAACGGCAGCGTGAAATCGTGTGTGCTCAGCCATGCGCAGCGGGCCGTCGTGGTGGCCTTGACGGTGTCCGGGAAGACGGTGGGGACGCAGAGGCCGGGGGTGCCGTAGCGGTTGTCGCAGCCGGAGACGCGGACGCCGACCGGTGCCGAGGTGCGCTTCTTCCCGGGCTTTTGGGGCCGGTTGGCCAGGTCCCCCGCGAAGTCGTGGATGTGCGGGGAGGGCTGGTCGGCACCGTCCGGGGTGGACCGCAGCGCGGCGGTGCTTCCCCGGGCGTCCAGGTGGACCCACTTCGCGACCGAGGGAACGCCGTTCGCGTCGACCGTGAAGAGCATGTACCAGCCGGGCGGTGCCAGGTTCGGGTTGCTGGTGACGTTGAGGTCGATGGTGTTTCCGTCGACGGTCAGCGGCAGGTCGACGTAGCGCTGGTTGGGGTCGGACGAGTGGGTGACCGCGGCCGGGCGGATCAGTTCGGCCTTGGTGATGGTGCGGTCGACGGTGATCCGCTGAGTGCTGCCGTATGTCCAGTGGCTGTCGGCGATCGAGGTGATCTGCGGCCGGGGGCCCTTGAAGAGGTACGCCGGGGTGTAGATCGACACGATGTGGTTCCAGGTGCCGTTGCCCGGGTTGTCGCCGGTCGCCATCACACGGCCGTCCGGCAGCAGAAAGGCCGAGGAGTGGTAGCCGCGGGCCTCGGGGTCGGCGGCGACGGAGTCGAAGGTCTCGGTCTGCGGGTCGAAGAGCGAGGCCTCGTGGACGGGGTCGGCCCGGTTGTGCAGGCCGCCGCCGGTCTCCAGTACCTTGCCATCGGGCAGTAGCACGGCGGAGACGTACATTTTGCCCTGGTTCCCGGTCTGTGCGACCGGGCCCGTGCCGAGGTCGACGGTGCCCTGGGGCAGCGGCGGGCCGGGCGAGTAGACGGGGTTCGGCAGCTTGAGGTCGATCAGGTCGGTGAGCCGGCTGGCGTCGGGATTGGTCTCGATGTTGCCGCCGCCGATCGTCAGCACCCTCTGGTCCTGGGCCGGGGGCAGTAGCACGCTCGCGGACTGGTCGCGCTCGTCCTTGTTCTGCAGACCGCTGATGGGCGTGATGGTGTTGGCGGTGTAGTCGTAGACCGCGGAGCCGGTGCCGGGTGTGCCGTTGCCGAAGACATGGCTGCCCGAGTAGAAGAGCCGCCCGTCCTGCATCAGGATCATCGACGGGTACAGGCCCCAGTACGACCAGGTCTGGTTCACCTGCCACAGCGGGAGCCACTGCTCCTGGTCGGCGGACCACCTCTCGGCGGTCACCGAGCCGGTGGAGTCCTCGCGCAGGCCGCCGAAGGACAGCACGTCGCCGTTGCCCAGGGCGGTGGCCGAGGGGTACCAGTGGCCGTCGTTGAGGTCGTTGGTCTGCGTGTAGCTCTCGGTGTCCGGATCGAAGACGTAGCTGTGCTTGAAGCCTTCGTAGCCGTGCGAGCCGTTCGCGGCGGGGTAGTCCTTGTTGCCGCTCATCACGAGCACCCGGCCGTCGGACAGCTGCACATGGCCTGAGCAGAACATGTCGTCGGGGGTGGGGATGACCTTGTACGTGCCGGCCTGGGGGTCGTAGACGGCGGAGGTGAAGGTGCCGGCCGCGAAGTTGTCGGTGTCGTTGCCGGAGCCGGCGATGAGCAGCACCTTGCCGTTCTTCAGCACGACGGAGTGCATCGAGCGCACCGGGTTCTGCATGGGCAGGACGTCCCACTTGCCGTCCTCGCACTGCGCGGGAGTGCCCGTGCAGACGGGCCCGGGGGTGGTCCCGCCGACGAGTTCGGCCATGTAGTCGTCGGTGGTGACGCTGCCGACGCCGTAGACCGACACGCCCCAGGTGAGCTGGTCGGTGCCGGGCGGGACCGGCGGGGTGCGCACCTCGGCCTTGTTCCACGCGGTGCTGACGGGCGGGTTCATGAGGTCGGTCCAGTACTGCCAGCCCAGCGTGGTGTCGTGGCGGAAGAGAGTGACCGAGGTGTCGGCGGTCGTGGACTTGTACCAGACCGACAGGTCGTACTGCTGACCAGCCGTCACATGCGGTGCGCAGTCGGCGGCCTCGGTCATCATCGCCTTGCGGTCGCCGTCGGCGCGGCGGGTCAGGGCGACAGTGACCGCATTGCTCCCGGTGTGGGCGTCGGAGGTGGTGGTGAAGGTGAAGTCGTTGTCGCCCCAGCCGGACTTCTCCCAGCAGGCCGGCATGTCATCGGTGCCGGCGCTCTCGAATCCGGGGTTGATGACGAGGTTGGTGCCGGCCTCGGCCTCCTGCGGGACCGACAGCAGGACGAAGGGCGCTGCCACGGCGGCGAGGATGAAGGCGGTGGCGGCCGCGAACGGCCCGCGTACGCTCCTGGGCATCAGGCCTCCTCGATCGTTGTGCGGCCCCGGCTGCTGCGGCGCGGCAGGTAGACCAGCATTTCGGTGCCCGCAAAGCGCAGGACGAAGGTGACCAGCAGCGCGAGCGCCGTGGCCGTGAGCACGTCCACGTCGAGGCGGCCGACGAAGACGGCGATCAGCGGGATGCGCAGCAGCAGATCGGCGTTGGCGAGCAGCGCGAACCGGCCCGCCCGGTCCGCCCAGTGGCGGTGCCGGCGCCGGTCGCGGAAGAGCAGCGACTCGATCAGCAGGAAGTTCCACAGCACGCCGAACTGGTTGGCGACGATCTCGGCCGGCACATAGTGCACACCCAGGGCGGTGAGCACGGCCAGCGCCGCCAGGTTCGGCACGAAGCCGGTGAGCCCGATCAGGCCGAAGACCAGCGTCCGCGCCACCGGGGACGCGGTGCGCAGCGCCACCAGATGGGCGAGGAAGCGCATCCCCTCCCGCGCGGTCGACTTGGAATCGCCCGCGTACCGGTTCTGGAAGACGAAGGGCACCTCGGTGACGGAGCGCGGACTGCAGCGCACGGCCAGCTCCAGCAGGATCTTGTAGCCGAGCGGACGCAGCGCGCCTCTGTCCCGCTGGTCGCGCACCGCGTCGCGGCGGATGGCGAAGAAGCCGCTCATCGGGTCGCTGATGCCGCGCAGCGCCTGCGGGAACAGGCCCTTGGTGAGCCAGGTCGCGCCGCGGGAGACCGCGACCCGGTACGCCCCGGCCAGCCCCATGCGGCTGCCGCCGCCGGTGTAGCGGCTGGCCACGACCAGGTCGGCGCCCTTGCGGGTGCCCGCCTCGACGAGTTCGGGGACGAGGGACGGAGGGTGTTGCAGGTCGCCGTCCATGACCACGACCCATTCCGCGCGGGCGGCCTTCAGGCCCTCGACGACGGCTCCGCCGAGACCTCCCACCGGGGTGTCGCGGTGGATGACGGTGACGGGGAACGGGCAGTCGCGGGCCACCGCTTCGGCGATGGCGGGGGTGTCGTCGGTGCTGTCGTCGACGAAGACGACCTCGCAGCCGGTCAGCCGACCGGGCAGGGACGCGCCCAGCCGCGCCAGGAGTTCGCGGATGTTGCCGGCCTCGTTGAAGGTGGGGATGACGACGGTGACGGTGCCGGGCGCGGCCGGCGCTCCGGCCCGCAGATCCGGGTCGTCGATCTCCTCCGTTCCGGTGCTGAACACGCTCACCCAGTGCCTCCGGCGATGCGGCGGATCTCGATGCGGTCCTCGCCCAGGCCGAAGACCGCGACCGGAGTGGAGTGCTCCAGTGCAGCCCTGACGGTCGGCAGATCGACGGCGTCCCGGCGCACTGTCGGGGAGGAGACCACGTAGTCGATGTCCCGCCAGCCGCGGGGCAGCGTCCTGGCGACGGCCGGGTCGAGGTCGGCTTTGTAGAACCAGATGGCGCCATCACCGGGCTGATACCCGGCGTGGACGAGGTCGAGCCACAGGGCGTCGTCCACCAGCGCCCGGGTGCCGCCCGGGTCCGGCACGGCGTCCCGCATCCAGGCGGCGGCCGCCCGGTAGGGGGCATTGGCGTCGGCGGTCAGCGCGGTGCGGTTGCCCTCGTACCAGTGCGGTACGACGTAAGCGGCCGCTGCCGCGGCGAGCACGAAGGTGAGCCCCCAGCGGGTCGCCTTCAGCCCGCTGGGCTCGTCGACCTTGCGGCGCCTGCGCAGCACCGCGTGGGTGACGCTGGCGGCCGCTCCGGCGATGATCAGCGCGAAGAAGGGCAGCGCCTGGATCACGTACATGGCGGGCAGATAGCCCGACGGACGTATGGCGACCAGAGCAAGGGTCGCCACGGCGAGCGCGGGACCGGCCAGCGCCCTGGCCGTCACCGACCAGCGCATGACAGCGAGCAGCAGCACGGCGCCCGCGAGTCCGCCGAGCGGAAGCACGGCGTCGTAGTAGAGCCACGACTCGAGGACGGCGTGCGAGTCGGCGCCCGTGGCGAGGATGAAGCCCGAGCCATCGCGGCTCATCTGGTACTTGATGCCGTCGATCAGCGAGACGTGCCCATTCCCCGGGAACAGCTCACTGTTGAGCAGGGCATAGAGCGGATACCCCAGGCCGCTCAGCCCGCAGGCGGCCACCGCGCCGGTCACCGCGAACTTGCGGGTGTCCCGGTGGCTGTGCCGCCACATCGTCACCAGCAGCGCCGGCAGTACGACCAGCATCGTCTCCTTGCTCAGAACGCCAACGGCGCCGGCCAACCCGGCCCCGAAGTGGTGCCATAGGTGCCGGCTGGGGGACGCGGCCAGGCAGAACGCCAGCAGCATCCACATCACCGCGACGTTGTCGAGGAAGATCTCCCGCTGCAGCATCACCGACAACGGCGAAAGGCCGAACAGCGCCATGCCGAGCCCGGCCGCCCAGCGTGGCAGGCCCAGCCGCCGCGCCAGTACGAACAGCAGCACCGCGCTGATCCCGCTGACCAGCAGCATCGCGTAACGCATCGTCGCCACCGTCATGGTGGACGGGTCGATCAGCGAGGCCGGCCACGTGATGAGCGCGATCTGGATCCAGCCGGCCGGCGGGTGGTCGTACCAGTAGGTGTAGTGGGCCAGGCCCATGCCCTGCTGGACCGACCAGGCCTGAGCGATGTAGGTGCCCTCGTCGTCGCTGAACGTCGGGAAGCGCGTGATGTTCCAGCCCTGGACGGTCAGGATCACCGTCAGCAGGGCGCCGCACAGCAGCAGATCCGGGCGAGAGGTGCGGAAGCGGAATCGTGGGGCAGGGTTCTTCGCGACGGCGTGGGCGACGCCACGCGGCGCGGGCACAGCCGCGGTGGGCAGAGTAGCGGCGGGCCGGGTGACGGTCACCGGAGCACGTCCTTCCGGGTCGCTTCGGTGAGATGGGCGCCGACGTGACGGGTCAGCTCCCAGTCGTTGCGGCCGCGTTGCTCCCGCCACACCGCGCGCGTGGCGGCGCCGGCCAGAAGGAGCTGGTAGAAGGGGCCGCCCACGATGAGTTTGAGGTAGTGGACGAGACGTACCGGCAGGGCGTACTGGCGGCCGAAGTCGTGCAGTCCGACGATCTCGAAGACGAAGGTCACCATGGCGGCCAGGGCGGGCAGGAAGGTGACCACTGCGACGCCGACCGGGACGTCGAGGAACACCGCCACCGCGACGTTGACCGGGATGATCACCCCGGTGAACGCCTGGAAGAACGGCGTCATCAGGGTGTAGCGGGCGAGCATCCGCTGCCCCAGGGTGGGCAGTTGCTGCCAGTCCCTTTTGCGGTACACCTGGAGGAAGCCCTGGTTCCAGCGGGTGCGCTGCTTCATCAGGCTCAGCAGCGTGCCGGGCGTCTCCTCGCGGGTGACCATCTCCGAGTCGTACGCGACGACCACTCGCTTGCCCTTGCTGGACAGCCGCACGCCCAGGTCACAGTCCTCGGCCAGGCAGTTCTCGTCCCAGCCGTCGGCGTCGCGGAGCACTTCGGTGCGGACGAAGACGGTGTTGCCGCCGAGCGGGATGAACCCCTTGAGGGCGTGCAGGTGCAGCCGGCTGCGGAACCAGAAGAAGTACTCCAGGCAGTTGCGCAGGCTGTACCAACTGGAGTGGAAGTTGATCAGCTGGACCCCGCCCTGCACGACGTCGGCGCCGGTGACGCGGAAGGCATGGTCCACGTGGGCGAGGAGGGCCGGATGGACCTGGTCCTCGGCGTCGAAGACCCCGATGACGTCGCCTCTGCAGTACGGCAGCGCGGTGTTCAGGGCCTTGGGCTTGTTCTTGACCGCGTTGGTGTCGACCACGACACGGACCCGGTCCGGGGCGACGGCCGCGACGCGCTCGGCGACCTCGGTGGTGCCGGGGTCGTCATGACCGACGATGACGAGGATCTCGTAGTCGCCGTGCGTCGATGTCAGCAGACCGTTGACGGTGTGCTCCAGGACCGCCTGCTCGTGCCGAGCCGGCACCAGCAGGGAGAAGGACAGGCCCGCGTCCCCGTCGGGCCGCGCGAAACGGGTGGCCGCCAGCGTCTCCGGCGTACGCCAGGCATGCATCTGCCACCAAAGAGTGAACGTCGCCATCCAGAACAGCACCAGCGACGTGGCGGTGATGAGCGCGGAAAGCAAGAAGAGCCCTTCGGGTGGGCTGTTGAGCGCCACAGCTGTGAACGGATCCCCATGGGCTGGTGCCGTCGCGGAGTCGGCAATGAGAAATCTGGTCATGCTCTCGTTTCCTCGTCGCATGCGCGCG
This sequence comes from Streptomyces sp. NPDC001970, assembly GCF_053594115.1. Lineage (NCBI taxonomy): Bacteria > Bacillati > Actinomycetota > Actinomycetes > Kitasatosporales > Streptomycetaceae > Streptomyces > Streptomyces sp. NPDC001970. The sequence goes on from NZ_JBSFDW010000059.1 coordinate 23,728, forward strand.
CCCCGGGCGCGTACCTGCGAAATACGGGAATCCGCACGTCACGGCAGATTTGGTGCGGCTGAATCGCCCTGCACGCCGGTCCGCTGGACGGAGACAGAAAAGTAGAACTAAACGATTCGGCGATCCGTCCGGTCGGCGCGGACTACTACGTCAGGGGTCGGCGACCGCCTCGGGACCCCAAGAGGTCCAGGAAATTGCTCAGAGTGTGCCGATGGCGGTGCGATTGACCACTTGTGCACCCCAGGCGCTTTCTCCGTGCGGCCTCACCTGCGACGCAAGCCGAGCGGATCCGAGTGGCCCGCGCCCTGCGACTGCCCTGGTACTGCAACCGGAAGCGGCCTTGCCCTTAAAATAGGAAGCTTGCGTATTCGCGGGCTCGTCGCGAAGGCGTCCTCCGGGACAACCTGAGGCATGGCCGGCCGTTTCCTCCGCCCATTGGCCAGGACCTCGGGGCTGGAAGCAGCCCCGAGGACTCGCTGTCGAGTTTTTGCGCGTCGAGCATGGTGATTCCTCTTCGTGACGGGCACTGGAAGGCGTATTCGGGCACACGCAACCCTGTCCGGCATCATTGGACGATGTGTCCGACGGGATTGGACGCTAGTTGCTGTGTGTACTGCCATGCAAGCCGCTCCTGCGGGAGATTTCCGCGTCGATTTCACGGAATGGAGAAACCAGCAGGTGAGCGGCTCATTGGTCCTGCACGGCCATCGGTGGACGTGGACTCGGGCTCACTCGTACGAGTCAGTCCAGGCCGCTGCTTGAGCAACACCTTCCACCTGGAGGCCTCCATCGCTCAGCGACGGCTCGGCGTCCACCGGACCGGCCGGGCCCCCGGCCGGGCTGGCTGATGCTCCTCGATCGCCGACTCCCGCAAGTGACGGTCCCTGATCTGCGTGAACGTGGATCGGGGCCGTTGTTGTGCGCCGGTCGTTGTCGTCCGCCGCCATCAGCGCCATGGCCCGGAGGAACTCAGCCGTTTTGGCTGCAGCCCTAGCCTCGCCGTTTCAGTTGAGGCTGCTGGGTGGCTGAGCGGGGTTGTTTGGAGCGGTGTCGGTCGGTGGGCATGGTGAGGGCCCGGCGCGGTGGGCCGGGTTCTCCAAGGTCCTTCGGGTCGCGGGTGGTCAGAAGGCGGTCGTTCAGTTGGCGGGGCGAGGCAGGGCGGCCAGGCGGTGGAATGCGGCCGCGAGTTCATGTCTCCAGGGCCAGGTCGCCGATATCCGCATGCGCAGGCGGCGGCCGCCGCGGGTGATCCGGCCGGCGACGTGCAGGATTCGGTAGCGCAGTTTCTTGGGTTCGGCGGTGGCCAGATCGCCGTCCAGCAGGAGGACGCGGGTCCAGACGAGGAGGTCGATCGCCGCGAGGCTGACTTCGAGCCAAGCGGCGTTGACCAGGAAGTGGCGGGAAGGGAAGCGGCCGAAGCCGGTGGTCTTGCCGCACCGGATGTGGTCCTCGACGGTGGCATGCCCGCGGTGACGGACCTCCAGGAACTGGGCGGAGCCCCCGTCGGCGAACGGCGTGTCGGTGAGGAAGACCTGGTGCCGCAGGCCCTCGTCCTGGTCGAACAGGGACAGTTGGGCGCCGGGGTGCGGGCGCTCGCGGCGCACGATGATGCGGGTGCCGTCCGGATAGCCGGCAAGGTCGACCATGCCGGTCAGCTCGGCGACCTCGGCGCAGGCACGCAGTGTTCCGTCCTGGTCCAGGGCGGGGTGCCAGACCTGTTCGGGCAGGGCCCGGATTGCGCGGCGGACCGGCTCGGTGACCGCGTATCCGACCGAGAAGAAGGTGCGGATTCCTCGTATCCGCAGGTCTCGGACGTGGGCGAGGAAGGCTCTCGCGGATCCGGCGCTGTCGGTGCGGACGAGGATGTCGGTCCCGTGCCGGTGGACGTCGGGGATCTGCGCGAGCGCGTCGTCCAGCACCGCGATGTGATCGGCGGCGGTGTTGGCTCCGGCGTTGCCGGGCCGCAGCTGCCCGGACATGCCCTCGCCGGTGTTGGCCAGGAAACACACCAGAGGGTGGAAGCCGAAGCCGCCTTTATAGGTGGGTGCGGCTTGGTCCTTCTCGGAGTGGCACGTCACCAGCGTGGCGTCGATGTCCAGGACCAGGCCGGGAAGTTCCCGTCCGCCGGCCTTCACCGCCGGTATGCCGGAGCGGGTCTTGGCGGCCCGCAGCCAGGCGACCTCTCGTGCCTGGGCGCGGGCCGTTCGCAGCCGAGCGAGTCCGGTCTCGTCGATGTCGGCGAGCAGCCGCCAGGCCGTCGGTGTCGAGGCGACCGGGCCGAACACTTCACCCTGGTCCCGCAGCACGGCCAGATCCGTGATGGCCTCGCCGCCATCAGCGAGCATCACCGCGAGATCGGTGGCGATCCGGCCCGGGTCGTGGCCGGTGCCGCGTGGCCGAAGTGGCCCCAACGCGGTGGAGTACGCGCTGGTCAGCCCGGTGGCATCGGCAAGATCCGCCAGCAGGCGGGACCCCGCATGGCTGACCACCCCGGCACCGTCAGCAGAGACATGAAGCTTGGGACGCGAACCGATACCGTCGGGTAGCGGGGACGCATTGCTGCGTCCCCGCCCCCTCAGAACCGTACGTGCGCGTTATCCGCGCATACGGCTCAAGCAAGCCCTGAAGGCTCTTGGGATTGCAGGGTCGCCTCGTTGCCAGAGGTGTTCGGGGGTCGTAGGCACGAGGCGTGAGCGAGGCGGAGTTGAACGCCGTCCGGTGTCTTCGCTCCCTGGTAGGCGATGTGTCGTGCCTTGATCGCCTTCCGGGTGGTGCGGAGCCATTGCTCCCACCCGGTCGGGGACTGCGGGGGCCGGTTGGCGTGCAGGAGCAGCTGCCCGCAGAGCTGGCAGCGGCCCTTTTGCATCTGAAGCAGACGCATCGTGGCCCAGTCCAGCGGCAGGGGTGCGCTTCTGCGTCGCCGGTCGGCCCAGTAGTCGGCCAGGGCTGGATCGTCCGGAGACGAGGTGCCCTTGACCAGCTGATGGCGGACTATCTTCGTCCAGGCGAACTTGACGAGGTAGGCACCGTTGTCACGGTGGCCGAACACCCATCTGTCCTGCCGGGCGGTGTTGAATCGGCCGAAGTACCGATGGGTGATCCAGTGCTTCGACTTCTTCGGATGCCTGCGCAGAGCCCACCGGTAGGTGAGCTGCCACAGGTAGGAGTCCAGCGAGGCGAACACCTCCTTGGACACCACCGTCCGGTAGTAGGCCGCCCATCCGCGAACGATCGGATTGACCGCCCGCAGGACGGCGAGGGTTTCCGCGCCCCGCAGGGCACGGGTCTCCTCACGCAGCCTGGCCCGGATCCGCCTGACGGCTGCCTTGCTGGGCTTGATCAGCAGCTTGCCGCTGCGGTAGCGGCGCACGTTGAACCCCAGGAAGTCAAAGCCGGTCTCCGCGTGGACGATACGTGTCTTGTCCTCGTTGAACACCAGCCCTCGGGGCGCGAGCCACTCGGCGAGCCGTGCCTTGACCTGCTCGGCCGCTTCGCGGCTGTGGCACATCGCCACCAGGTCGTCGGCATATCTGACCAGTACCGGGGCGTCCGGCATAATCTCTCCGGCCCGGCGGCCCGGAGGGTAGTACCGCACGCCCGCAGCCGCCTCCATCCCATGCAGGGCAACGTTCAACAGCACGGGGCTGATCACTCCGCCTTGAGGAGTTCCCTCCTTGGTCGCGGTGAGTCGGCCGCGTTCCACCACTCCGGCCTTCAGCCACTGCCGGACCAGTCCCCGGGCGGGGAAGGTGCCGAGCCGGGCCAGAAGCCGGTCGTGGTCGATGCGGTCGAATGCCGCCGCCAGGTCTGCGTCCAGGATCCACACGCGTTGCGGGTTCTTGCCGTTGAGCGTGTTGTAGATGACCCCGATCGCGTCGTGGCAGCCCCGGCCCGGGCGGAAGCCGTACGACCTCGCCTCGAACCGGGCCTCCCATTCGGGTTCCAGTGCCGCCAACGCCCGGGCCTGGTGAGCCCTGTCGATGATCACGGGAATGCCGAGCGGGCGCCGTTTGCGTCCCCCTGCCTTGGGGATGAACACCCGCCGGACCGGACGGGCCTGCCAGATTCTTCCGCGCTGCTGGATGAAGCGCGCCAACTCTGCCTTGCCCGGGGCGGTCAGCACGACCTGACCGTCGATCCCCGCTGTCTTCCGTCCGGCGTTGACCTCCGTCACCCGGCGCACGCTGACCAGCGTGTTGCTCAGGCTCCGGAGCATCAGTTTCTGCAGGTTCCTGACTTTCGCCAGGTCACCGTCCCTCGATGCTGTGAAGATGCGCTGGCGCAGGCGGCATACGTTCTTCTCCGCCTGGTCCCAGTCGATACTGTCCCAGTCCGCGAAGAAGTCGCCCTCCGGTCCGTTCACCCCGGCCGCAGCCGGGGCGTCCAACTTGTCCTTCGGCGCTGTCCCTGTCGCCATCGTCCCTCCTCACAGACTCACCCGGCTCACGTCAGCGTCCTTTCGGACCCGGAAACCTGCCCGGTATCCAGCGAGTTGGCCGAGGCGGTGGCGGAGAGGCCGCCGCTGGTGCTGTCCCGGTTTCCCCTGGCCTTTCGGCCTGCCGGCCTTCGCTTCTTGAGCCGTCCTGTCCCGCCGGAGACATCAGCCTTCCTCACGGTCAGCCCACCGCCGCCCATGCCAGAGCGGCGGCCTCCGTCGGGGTTTCCACGTTCCGCGCATGCGAGATACGACCGGAATGGGCGCCCTCTATATCCCGGGACGGCGGTGTCCTCCCGAGCGGCATGCACATCCGCCCGGCGCCTGCCGCATCTCAGCGGCCCGCCCTGCACCCTGCTGCCGCATCCCACCGGCAGGGCTTTTCTTCACGAGACGTCATCGAGGGTTCACGGGTGTTCGCCCGCCCGGTCTTCCCCTTGCCTGTTGCCGCCGGGTGGAACGGCGGAACTTCGGCTTCTCCCCGGAGCTTCGCACCCCGCCGTTACCAGCGACGCACGTCCGGGTGGGGACGGGCCATCGGACACGGACCCGGGGCTACCCTGTCGTCGGCGACATCGCCGACCCCCTCTCCAAGAGCACCCACTCAACACACGCGACCTCGTGTCGCACCTGCACGCAGAAAGTGCCCTCCGCCTGGCCCGACAGAACCCCTCGCCAACCCGGCTCGGCTTCTGCCTAGCCGCCGCTATCGGCCTACAACGCGCCCGGACCGCTTGCGAGCCGATCGGCTGCTTCTAGTACTCCAGCAGTACTTCGTGGCTTGACCTGGGGAAGCGTCGAGCGGTGGGAGTGTAGCGGGCAGGATGCCGTCACGGACGGCTTCTGC
>NZ_JBSFDW010000060.1:0-28265 GCF_053594115.1 Streptomyces sp. NPDC001970
GCATCAGCCAGCTCAGCGTCCTCTCCACCACCCACCTGCGTGGAAGCACCACGAACCCGCTCATGTCGTCGGTGCGTTTGACGATCTGAAGGGTGAGCCGGAGTGTCTCCTTCGCCCAATCGACCAAGCGGCCGGGGTAGCCGCCGTCGGCCCACACCAGGCGGATCTTCCGGTAGCGGACGCGGAGCCGTTCCAGCATGCCGCAGGCGGCATCCCGGTCGGTCACGTCGGCCGCCGTAACCAGCACCATCAGCAGCAGGCCTAGACAGTCCACGATGACGTGCCGCTTGCGCCCGTTGATCTTCTTGCCACCGTCGAAGCCGCGTGAGGCGGCCGGCACCGACGCGGCTGCTTTCACCGACTGCGAGTCGATGACCACGGCGGTCGGCTCCGGGGCACGGCCCTCGCTCTCGCGGACCTTCCCGCGCAGCCGGTCGTGCAACTCGGCGATCAGCCCCTTGTCGCACCAGCGCCGCCAGAAGGCATAGACCCGGTCCCAGGCGGGAAAATCGACCGGCATCGCCCGCCACTTGATGCCATTGTCGACCAGGTAGCGGACCGCGTCGATCATCTGGCGGTGGCAGTAGCCCTCCGGCTGTCCGCCCTTCCCGTTCATCCAAGCGGGCACGGGCAGCTGATCGCATACCGCCGCCCATTCCTCATCCGTCATGTCGGAGGGATAGACGGGCACACGCTCGGCACGATCGGCCGCGTTCCCATACTGATGAGCGAGGCAATCACACGACCGGGCAACCCAGTTGGACCCCGGGGGCATCGGCACGGAAGACTGCGAAAACAACAGGGCCTCCTGTTGCTCGGATGGATTCGACACCCACGAGCTGCGCAGGAGGCCCTGCCTTCATGCGCGTGCCACCGGAAGACCACCCGACCGGGAACCCTCGTTCGACCACCAAGCGAACCTCTCGGTACGACAACGGCTACTCAGTAGGGTCGGGGACTGGCGCGGTGGCTTCCGCTCCGTTTCCAGTCCCCGCCGCTTCAAACCGTGCATGCGGTTCTCCCGCACACGGCTTTCCGACATCGTTCACCGACAGGCATGCGCCGTCGCCCAGCGTACGTTTCCGGTAAGGCGGTAGACCCCGAGCCGAGTGATCCACCCGTAGGTGTAACGGGTGGCCCAATTCCGGCCCGCCTGCCCGTGTTTCCGGCTGGTGAAGATCGCCAGCCGTTCGTGGACGTAGCCATCGATCACATTGAACTTCCGTCCGGAGTTCCCGTTGCGGAAGTACGCTGCCCAGCCCCGCAGGACCGGGTTGAGGTCGGCGACCACGGCGGCTACTGGCCGCTCGGTCTTCGAGATGACGGTCGCCGCTCGGATCTTGTCCCGCAGCACTCGCATCGCTCTGGCCGAGGGCCATCGACGCAGGTAGAACCTGCCCCGCCACTTCCACGATTCCACTTTCCGGTGGTGGAAGCCGAGGAAGTCGAAGCCCTGCCCACCTCGGGTGAGGCAGGTGATGCCGGACTTCTCGGGGTGCAGTCGCATCCCGAGCCGTTCCAGCGCCCTGGCCGCCAACTGCTGGGCGTGTTCGGCCCGCCCTCTGGTCGGCGACAGGACCACGAAGTCGTCGCAGTACCTCACCAGCACCCCCAGCCGGCGGCCCTCGTCCTGCCACGCCTCGTCGAGGACGTGCAGGGCGATGTTGGCCAGCAGCGGAGAGATCGGTGAGCCCTGCGGGGTTCCCGCCCCAGTTGGGGAGGTCACCCCGCCCTCCAGGACTCCCATCCGCAGCCAGGTCCGGATCAGCTTCAGCATCGGTCGGTCCACTACCCGTCTGGCCACCTGGGCCATGAGCGCGTCGTGGTCGATCGTTCCGAAGCAGTCCCGGATGTCGGCCTCGAAGACCCACTCCCGCCGCTGGTTCGCCGCGACGCGCACAGCTTCGCACGCGTCGATCGCGGACCGCTTGGGCCTAAATCCGTAGCTCGCCTCGGTGAACTGGGCCTCGAAAACCGGTTCCAGGACCAGTTTCGCGGCCGTCATCACCACCCGGTCCGCCACGGTGGGAATCGACAGCGGCCGCCACTCCCCCGGCCGCCCCGGTTTGGGAATCTGGACCCGCCGCAGCACTGACGGACGATACGTATACGTCCGCAGTCTCTGCGCCAGGTCCTGGAGGAACGCATCCACCCCCGAGGCCGCCACCGCGTCGACACTCACACCGTCCACGCCGGGGGCTCCCCGGTTCGCACACACACCGGCCCACGCCCGCCGAAGAACGTCCATGCGGTGGACATGGCTATACAGGGCATGAAACCGGCGTTCGGGTTCTTGCTTGGCACAGCGGTAGAGCGTCCGCTGCAAGGCTCGGACCTTGTCCAAAGGACGGCCACCCGGTCCTGCGGCGCCTTCCTTCCGGCGGATGGATCTAGCCGAAGCGGCACTCATCCGGATCCCTCCCTGTTCGCGAATCGCATCGATGAAGCAGGGGCCCTTCGCTCCCAGCGGGTTGTGTTGTCCCGCCGATCGGCACTACTACGACCCCCTCCGACTGCCTCTCGGCAACCCGCCACTTCCCGGTTCTTCCGGTTATAGGCAGGCCACGCTTCCCGGGCCGCAAACCCCGGGGCCGAGGAGGCCCTCTCCAGTTCCCAGGACAACCGTCCGACCATTCCACGCCCCTTACGCCGGGAGGTTCTTCAGCGACCGCTCCAGGTCCAAGATCGCCTTCCATGGCCTTCACCTTTCAAGCACAGGCTCGGCTCCTCCTTGGCCCACCCACGGGCGGGGGTTAAATGACGACGCTGCAGGCTTCACTTCATGTTGCGGACTGGCCGGTTGCACGCCCCCGAAGGGCGCTTGTCACTCCACTTCGACGCCACCATTTCGAGCGACGCCGGGAGTCAGCTACCGGGGACCCTGGCGTCTCCCCGGACCGGACTTCCACCGGCTGGCTACCCTGAGCTTGACGTCCGGTTACATCACTCACATCCCTTCTGAGCTGCGATGACGTCCGGACTGCTGGACGTACGCTTGATGTTTAACCTCGTACGTCACCCGACCTGCTGAGATCTTCCTTTTCCAGGGATACGGGACACGGCCGTCCTCCACGCTTCGAGATGTCGAGTAACGGAGCGTGAAGGAACGGCCGTTGAGGATGAGTCTCCCTGTCGAAGTCCCCGCCGTCGAGGCGTTGGGCGTCTTGTCCCGCTTTCGAGTTGAGTTCTACGACTGTCTCTACACCCGCGCGGATGCGCTCTTCGAGCTGACCGATGCGGTGTTGTGTGCGGACGGCCCGGTGAAGTCGCTGGTCGAGCTGACCTTGGTGGCCGAGCACCGGCGCGGGCACGGGGCGATGTACGACGCGGTCAACCACGGCTGGCTGGAGCCGCGCCGCCTGCGTCGGTGCTTGCCTCCACGCCGTTGCCGCGTGCGGCCGACGGGCGGATCGTGCTCGCGGTGGATGTGAGCAACTGGCTGCGTCCCGACGCTCCGACCAGCCCGGAGTTGCTGTTCTGCCACGTCTACGGGCGAGGCCGCAGCGCGGATCAACTCATCCCTGGCTGGCCGTACTCCTTCGTCGCCGCGTTGGAGACGGGGCGCACATCCTGGACGGCCGTGCTGGACGCGGTCCGGCTGGGGCCGACCGACGATGCCACCGCGGTGACCGCTGGACAGGTCCGCGAGGTGGTCACCCGGCTCGTGCAAGCGGGACATTGGCGGCCGGGCGACGCGGACATCCTCGTCGTGATGGACACCGGCTATGACGTCACCCGCCTCGCCTACGTTCTGTCGGATCTGCCCGTCGAGCTGGTCGGCCGTCTGCGCTCGGACCGGGTCATGCTGCGCGATGCCGGCCCGCGCCGCTCCACCCCGCGTGGCGGGCAGCCCCGCAAGCACGGCGGCGTCCTCACCTTCGCCAAGCCCGAGACGTGGCACACCCCCGACGCCGCCACGAGTACCGACACCACCCGATACGGCACGGCGGAAGCTCTGGCCTGGGACCGGATGCACCCCCGCCTCCAGGCCCGTGGTCCCTGGCTCGACCACTGCGGCGAACTCCCCCTGATCCACGGCACGTTGATCCGCCTCAAGGTCGACCACCTGCCCGGAGACCGGGACCCGAAGCCGGTCTGGCTGTGGTCCTCACGCACCGGCATGACCACCGAGGACGTCGACGTGCGCTGGCAGGCCTTCCTCCGCAGATTCGATCTTGAACACACCTTCCGGCTGTTCAAGCAGACCCTCGGCTGGACCGCCCCGAAGGTCCGCGACCCCGCGACCGCCGACCTGTGGACCTGGCTGATCATCGCCGCCCACAGCCAGCTCCGCCTCGCCCGCCCCCTCGCCGAGGACCTCCGTCGCCCCTGGGAACGGCCGGCCGAGCCCCGTCGTCTCACCCCCGCCCGGGTCCGCCGGGGGTTCCGCCACCTCCGCGCGAAGACCACCCGACCCGCAGGCGTGCCCAAACCGTCCCGGCCCGGGCCCGGACGCCCACTCGGCTCGAAGAACCGCAGGCCAGCCCCACGCCACGAGCCCGGGAAGACCGTGAAACGAGCCGAAACCCTCACCGAACACGTCCGCCTGAAACAGCAGCGAGGATAAAGATCAAGCTCAGATCTCTCCGGGTGCCGGCCGGCTCCACGCTCAGAGCCATGGACTAACCGTGGCGCGTCCTCGCGGCGGTGTTCATGCGGACCTACTAGGCTCCGAAGGCAGCTCCATGGCTTGAGAGTTCAGCCGGGGAACCACTTCAATGGCGCCGTGACCAAGACGACGATGGACGGCACTGCCTTCATTGCGGGACGAACCTCGCTCAACGAGGTTATGGCGAAGCTGTGCCAGCTCAGGCCGGTCTTCCACTCCGAGGCCGACCTTCAGCACAGCTTCGCTCGGGTGCTGTGGGAGCTGGCGCCGGAGGTGCACTCCAGGCTTGAGGTGCCGCAACGGTCGTCGGACAGCACCGAGTACCTGGATCTACTGTGCCTCGGGCGCGGGGCACGCACCGCGATCGAGTTCAAGTACTTCACTCGGAGCTGGACGGGCAAGATCGGCACTCCAGCCGAGGACTATGCCTTGAAGGCGCATGGCGCCACAGATCTTGCACGTCTGCACTTCGTTCGGGACATAGCCAGGCTGGAGCGCTTCTGCCGCCGATCCGACCAGAACGGTCTTGCCCTCATGCTCACCAACGAGGCCTCCCTGTGGACTCCGCCAGGCCCCGGCCGCCGACGTACTCGGGATCACGACTTCAGGATTCACCACGGAGGGGGGCTCGCCGGGACGCTGCTCTGGGCCGAGGGGACTTACGAGCCGAACACATGCAATCTTCGAGGCACGTACTCCCTCGATTGGGAGCAGTACTCCGTGCAAGACGGAGGAGGCGGGGAGTTCCGCTACCTGGCTGTGTTCGTCACTTCATCGGCTACCGGAGTCATCGACGCCGGCGCCCACGCGTAGCCCCATTCGTGGATCACTCCGCGAAGCGGAGCGAGTGGCCGAGCAGCACGCCGTCTCCTGCGCCGGCATCGTAACCGTTCAGGTGCGTCATGTAGTCGCCATAGGGGCCTGTACATGCCGGGCCGTCCGTGTTCGGATCAGCTCCAGATGCTCCCTGAAGTTGAACTCGCCGCTATGGCGATCGCCGAACACGGACACCGGTGTGTGGTCAGTCATCCGTGGGAGTCGGCGCAGGGGCGATGCCGGTCGGCCAGGACGCTCCCCAGTTCGTCTCGAAGGGGTCACCCAGCTTGACGCCCGTCCCATCGAGCCTGTGCTGCCATGTGACCCGTCCGCCCCTGGTATGAAGCGCGCCTGGGGTGCGCCTTCGACACTCAACGGGCCCCAAGGCCGCCTGAACCCGGCATGGTTGGCGACCCCTGCCGCGGCCTACCGTGTCCGCCAGGGACAGATCATCCGATGTGAGCAGTCACGATGTCGAGGAGCGGTGAGGGGTGGACTGTTCTCCGTGGTGTGGGGGGTCTGGGTGAAGGAACTCGGCTGGATCACGAGACGGACCTCCGAGGCGCGGCTCACCGCTTCCACGTCGTTGCCCGGGCGGACGCCCTGCGTCAGGTCGTGGACCACGCGGACCGCCTCGATGTGGCCCGTCAGGCCCGAGCAGACGGCACGCACACAGGTTTCCAGGGATTACGCGGCTCTGCATTCGACATCGAGGTGGTCACACAGTGGGGTTCCGCTCGTCGGAGTGGCTTTCCTCCACCCACTTGGGGTGATTTCTCCTCGCCCATTCACGCCTGACGAACCCGGTGCGCATGCCCCGCCGTGCCTCCGGATCCCGGTACGCCATTCTCATGTGCCCGACCAGGACAACGCAGATGGCCAGGGCCAGGAAGTCGTGGATGAAGATTGCGCTGGTGCGGGAAATCACGGGCAGGAATCCGCTGAACCACATCAGCAAGCCCGTGAACATCATGATCAGCACGGCCCCGGCGATCCAGCCGGCATAGATCTTCTGCCCGGCGTTGAACTTGCCGGCGGGACGAGAGGCCGGTGAGGTCAGCCCCTCGCGGACCGCTCGCAGCCATTTCTTGTCGTACCCGGCAAAGCGGTTCAGTCTGCGGAGGTCTGCACGGAACGCGGACGAGGCAAGGCCGAGCAGAAACGGCACCGGAAGCAGAATCCCCGAAAATTCATGGATGCCGGCGACCAGGTGGCGTCGGCCGACCAACTGGGCCAGCGGTCCCACATACAGACAGGCCGCCGCTGCCACACACACCAGCATGAGCCAGCCGGTGGCGAGGTGGACAAGGCGCTCGGCGCGGCTGAAACGGCGTATGCGCCCAGCGCGCTCAGACGGTGGGTGCGTCACCACGCCTGTCGGCCTCGTCGAGCCATCCGTCGACCTCATAGCCGTACTCCTCCCAATACCCGGGCACAACCTTGTCGGTGACGGAGATCCCCGAGAGCCACTTGGCCGACTTGTAGAAGTACATGGGGGCCACGAAAAGCCGCGCAGGACCGCCATGGGCGTGCGTGATCGGCTTGTCCTGCATCTTCAGGGCCACCAGCACGTCCGAACGGCGCGCCTGCCACAGCGTGAGGCTTTCGGTGTACACGCCGTCGAAGCAGTCGAAGCGCAGCGCCTTGCCTTCGGGCCGCACGCCGGCTGCGTCGAGGAGGACGGAGAGCTTCACGCCTTCGAAGGGGGTCTTCGGAACGCGCCAGCCGTCGGTACACACGACATCGTGCACGACCCGGGTCTGCGGCAGCGCCCGCAGATCGTCGAGCGTGAACGTCATGGGGCGGTCGACGAGGCCGTCGATCTTCAGACGGTAATTCGTCGCGTCCTTGCGGGGCACGGAGGCCGCGACACTGTAGTAGCGGAAGCCGCCCGGGTTGGGCAGGAGTCCGCTGAGTCCAGTGGGATCCTTCTGCGAGAGAGCCGCGAGGGACTTCTCCCATCCGCTGCGCAGATAGGGCGCGGCAACGAGGCCGGCTGCGCCGACGCCGAGGGTCGTGAGCATCACCCGACGTCCGACGGGCGCGCCGTTGTCCGGTTCATTCTGTCGATCAGCCATGGTCAACCTGTTTCGCTTCGCTCCAAGGCAGCCGTTGCGCGGGGGCCTGCTGCGGAGTTGTCGTGCGGGGGAACGAGGGACAGTGCCCGGGGGCGGCACGCGATGTCGTCCCCGGTCCGCCCTCTTCGGAAGCGGAGCCCTCGGTGAGACGCGCCACGCCGGGAACGATGCTGAAGCTGGGACCTTCCTTTGCGCGGGGAAGAGCATCCGGCTCCCCCGCAGAGTTCAGCCCACGCGGCCGGTCATGATGCCGACCGGACGCTTCAAGGGACAAATGGCGCCGCTTCGGAAATCCTTCAGAAGACCTGAACGAAACAGCCGAATGCGATCACTACCGCTGCCGTTACAGACGACAGCGCCGTCAGTGCTTTCGAAATTTTCACGGGCTACCTTTCCAGAAGTCTCGGAACGCGCCGACCAAAATTCATCGGCGGCACCGTGGGACGACGTGCCGCGAGAGAACGATGTGGTCTGCGGCCGCGCTTCATCCACTCGGTTCGCGCCCGGCCAGGCGTCAACAGGCCGGGACGTCCCCATCGAGATGTCGATGGATCCGGTGACAGGGCGAGTGAGTGCCGACGGCCGACGCCGCGGGAGCCTGGATCGGCCCGCCGGCCGGTACGACCGGCGGCCCGGTCGCTCACAGGCACGTACGGACGAGCCACTCGTCAGGGTTGTACGCGTCCTTTGCCGGATCAGGCGTCGTGGCCGGCTGCTCTTCAACGGTGTCCTCCAGGCGGATCCGCTCCGGCAGCTTGCCGAACCGAACCCGACGCAACACCGCCGCCGCATCCGGGGCTGTCCCTGCATGTGACATCTCGTCGCCTCCTCGGCTTGGTTGTCCGCCAACTGCACGACAGGCCGCCACACCTGGCATGAAGACCGGTGACGTGCCTCTCCCCGTTGACTTCACCGGTGCCGGTGCACTGTGACGGCACACCCGGCGGAACGTTCCGCCCGGAATGCATCACGGCCCTGGCGCTCGACGGGCGCGGTGCGACACACCCGACGAGGACGTCACCGACTCAACGGGTGATGATGCTCGCAGGGCGAAGCGTCACCTGTCAAGATGGTGACCGTCACCTGTCAAGCTAGTGATAGGTGAGGGCGGGGGTGGTGACGCCCGAGGCCGGCGAAAGGCCTGAGAGATCCCGCCCCCGCACCTCCCTCACGACCGATGCCACGCGCGGCATGACCCGGGGATCCCGGCCTCCGCAGACCACGGTCGGCCGCCCCGAGACCTCCGGGCCGCAACAGCCCAGGGCCCGACATCGACAGATCCCCTACCGAGACCCGCGGATCCCGCCTTCGAACGCACCATGACCCTGGTGTGGATCATCTCGACACACTGCGCGTGCTGTCGGACCTGCACACCGAAGGATGACACTGCGCAACGCCCACGGAGGACTGTCCGACCCACAGGAATGGCTCGGCAGGGCCACGCGGGAACCCCGAACAGGCTGCCGTGCCATCCGTCACCCGCCCTCGACGCACAACAGATCGCCGAGCTGCGCAAGCAGCCCGGCGATCTGAACGCTCACTGCCGCCCCGAACCTCGCACTACGCTCCACCGCGCATCACGCCGGCGACCCAGCACTCAGCGATTCTCGAGCGGCCCGTCGTGAAGGAGAGCGGCCGCATCGGCCGCTTGCTTCGTGACGTGGGCGGCCGCGCGAGTGGCTCGTCCGGTCAGCCGCCAGGAGAGCATGCGCACGGCGGTGGCCGGGGCCGGGGGGAAGATGCCGAGCTGACCGAGCATGGTGATGTCGTCGCGCACCGCCTCGTGCCTGATCACCTTGCCGTCGCGGAGGTCGAGGACGTGGACCTGTTCGAAGTCGATCTCGCGTCCCGTGGGAGGTACGGCCTGGTCGAGGGCGCCGTCGCGGAAGCGGACGAAGGGGCCGGTGTGGCGCCCCTGCATGCGCAGCCGCACCCAGACCTGCCCCTCGTGGCGGGCGATGCCGACTACGGGGAAGCGCAGGTCGCTGAAGGCGGACCGCATCCACGCGCCGGAGGCCAGGACTCCCGCAGGTCCGGGTATCGCGCAGGCCGGGGGCGAGACGACGGCTTCGCGGTTGTGGAAGTCCGCGGCCACGACATCAGCGGCCAGCGCCGGATCTCCCGCCTCGAGGATCCGGAAGAGCCCGTGGGCCAGCTCCGTGGTGTCCATTCCCATGACGTCCATCCCTTTCGCCGGTGTGCGATCCGGTGCTGTGTGCGGGTGCTGGTCGGTCCGCCGGGCAGGCGGCGCGCCGAGCGCCACCCGGCGGGTGAGATTGACGTTATACGGCACCTAATGAATGCAGCAACTATGTGACCACCTTGGATAGGATGGCGCCATGTCCTCGAAGCGCTCGTACGTCTCCCCGTTGCGGGAGCAGGCCGCTGCGCAGACGCGCTCACTGATCCTCCTGCGGGCGGCCGAGCTGTTCGCGGACCGCGGTTACGGGCGAGTGACCGTCGCGGACATCGCCTCCGCGGCCGGCGTCGCGTCGAAGACCGTCTTCGCGAGCGTCGGGAGCAAGGGCGACATCCTGGACCGCATCGTCGAGCAGGGCGTGGTGGCGTCCGGCTACGAACAGGCCATGCAGGGTGTGCTCGCCTTGCGGACACCGGAGTCGGTCCTCGAGGCGCTGGCGCATGGCACGCGCATCGGCAACGAGAGCCAGTTCACGGTGCACGAGGCGATTCGCAAGGCGCTACCGGTTCACGAGAACGGTGAGGCGCTGTGGGAGCGCGCCACCGCGGCCTATCGTGACGCGCTCCATGCCACCGCCCGCCATCTGCACGGCTTGAAACCGCCGCCGCCCTATCCGGTGACGGAAACGGCGGACCTGCTGTGGTTCTGGTTCGGTCCGACGGGCTGGCGCACTCTGGTCGTGGAGAACGGCTGGTCGTGGGATCGGGCCGAGACGGTCCTCTACCGTACGGCCGTCGCCGGTCTTTGCTGAGTCAACGGCTCCTGCCGGATACGGACTTGGGCGCCCAGCGCCGGGCACGGACCCTCGGAAGAACAACACCGGACATGCTCCCGACACGAGTTCCCCCGGGCGGCACGGCACCCGCGCTGGTGTCGACGGGCCGGTGCGGCCATGCGATCCCTGGAGGACGTGCCGGCGCGATGAAGCGTCGCGGGCGCCATCGGGGCCCGCCGGCCCACACGCCAGTGGCGGAGCCGGCGGCCGCCGCGCTCTCACGGAGGTGATGCGCGAGACGACCGCGTTCTCAGGTGAGCAGGCCCAGGCCGCTGTACCACAGCGGGCCGGGGTTGAGCCGGTCGCCGTGGAGCTTCATCATCTCGTCGAAGAACTCCAGCGGGGTCGGCCTCCGGGCGAGGAGCCGGATCGCGTCCTGCAGGTACCGGCGGGTCTCGTCCAGGACCTTCGGGTCGTCGGGCAGGTCCTTGTTCTTGTGGCCGGCGACCACATGGCGCGGGTTGAGCGCGGCGATCCGGTCGATTCCGTCGAGCCACGCCTCAAGGCCGCCGTCGCCGCCTTCGAGCATCATCTGGTGCACACCGTTGTAGACGACGTCTCCGGCGACGACCAGACCGATCGACGGCACGTGCAGGGCAGTGGAGTCGTCCATGTCGGTGTGGCCGGTCTCCACCGCGCGCAGGACGTGACCCTCCAGGTGGAACCCGTCGGCCGGCACGGGGACGGCGAGTACCGGAGTGTTCTCCGGGATCTGGGGGAAGGTCTTCGCGAACCCCTCCTCCTTGCCCTTCAGCTGCTCGCGCATCTGCCGGATGGTGCCCTCGGTGGCGTACACGACGGTGTCGGCGTCGCCGAACCGCTCCAGCAGCGTCGCTGTGCCGAACCAGTGGTCGGCGTGGCCGTGGGTGACGTACACGAACGCGAGCCGCTTGCCGGAGCGTGCCACGCCCTCCGCGACCTGCGCGATCTGTCCGAGAGTCAGCGGCGGATCCACCAGGACGGCGTCCCGGTCCCCGTGGATCAGGGTGGACGAGACCGGTGACGAGACGATCCCGTCGCCGTTCGGCATCCGCAGATCTGTGTTCCTGAGGACCCCGTCCGAGACGAGGACGTCGTAGGACAGGGAGACGGATTCGGGCACTCTCGGCACTTTCCTCGTGGATGGCAGGCCCCTCCTGTCACTCTCACACGTCGGGAGGGGGCCTGCCCGTCGAGGGTGTGCGCGCGGACCCGACAGGCTGGGCGTACGCGGGCCGCCCCCGACGCTCAGCCGGGCCGGCTCACACGCTCACCACTCACACGCTCATCACGCGCATACTCACACGCCAACTCGGAGGCTCGGTCTCACGAGGTGCCCTGCTGGACCGAGGAGCTGACTGGCTCGGCCGCGATCCGCGGTCTGTCCGACGGTGCTCCGCGCGGGCGGGAAGGTGGTCACAGGCCGAGGGAGATGGCCAGGCGCGTGAGTTCCGCCGTGGTGTTGATGTCGAGCTTGGCCCGGATGCGGCGGAGATAGGCGTCGACCGTGTGCTTGGAAAGCCCCATGTGGCGGGCCGTCTGCACGTAGGTGCGCCCGGCGGCGATATGGCGCAGCGTCTCCTGCTCGCGCGGAGCCAGGGCCGGTGCGGGTGCGGGGGCTTCGGCGTGCGGCGTGGCGAGTGCGAGGCTCATGGGATTTCCTCCGACGGATCGGCCCGGTCATCGCTGCTCACGTCCTCGGAAGCAGGGAGCAAATGCCCGAATAGTGCGTTTTGCCCTCTTTTGAAAAGGCTGCCTCCGTGACTTCATGGCGGTGTCCGCCGACTGTCACAGGCGCGTCACGACGCACGTCCACAGGCCCGCGCGCCTGTGGCACGTCGCGCCCGTGGCGCCACGGAAGTCCCGCGCGCACCGGATGCCCGGATCCGGGCCCTGCGGCTGAGCAGGGCCGTGGTGAGTACGGTGGCCGGACGGCAGTCCGATGCCGAGGAGACGGAACTGATGAACAAACTGGCCAGGCCCTCCGACCAGGAGCGGAGGGCAATCATCGAGGACTTCGCGGACGAGGTCTCCTCGACGCCGATCCGCACCTGCGTGGGCGGTTGCGCGACACCGCACCGGAGCTGCCCGACGCCCCCGCGCCGGAGCAGGTGGACGCGTGGATCGAGCTCCCGGAACTGGTGGCCGACCGGGACTTCCGCCGCCGTATGCGCCGTAGGGCGGAACGCAACGCCACGGGACGCGCTCAGGCGACCCCGGGTCCGGTCGACAGGCCGGCGCTTTCATGTTCTTCGCCAAGAAGGTCGCCGTGCTCGTCGGCCACGCTCGTGAGCACGGCGTCGCTGCCGAGCCGGCCGAGGGCGCACAGGTCCACGACGAACTTCTCGGCACCGGTGTTGGCGCGCCCCCACGCTCCGCAGTGCCGGAACGTATCGAGGTGGCCATGGACGCGCAGGCGGAACGCTACGGGGAGCTGTCGGCGCTCGTCCGCGGCGAGCAGCCGCGACCGTCGATGACATCGGACCACCAGTGGCCGGCAGGGGCACTGCGCGCGCACGGCTGAACCTGCGCAGGCGCGTCCCACCCGGGTTCGGCTTCCCGGCGACCTTCCCGCCTGGGACGGGGCGCCGTGTTCGCGGAGGCGGTTACTGGAGGTCCTCCACCTCGCTCTCCTCCTCGTCCGGGATGGTGTGCATGGCCGCCTCCTCCGCGGATGCCGCCCCACCGTCGATGCCGACGTCGTGAGCGACCAAGTCAATTTCGCGGCCCATGGCGTCGACCTCCGGAAGGAGCCTGCCGGTGCGGGCCTCCCCGGCCTCCTTGTCCACGGGTTCGCCGTCGCAGGGCAGATCACCGATGCCGTCCCCCTCGGGCGGCTCCACGTCCGGCACCTCCTGAGCGAGTCGCTGCTCCAACGGTGCGCCCTGCATCTGTTCCTCGCCCGTGGTGCCGAATCTCTCGACGGCCAGCGGCCGCTCGGGCGGCGAATAGCCCTCGTCGAGGATGTCGTCCAGGTCCTTCTCGTCCAGCACGTTCTCCAGGTCGAGATCGTCGACAGGCGGGTTCTTCGCATCGGAATGCACCGGCTGGTAGACGTCGTCGCCTCTTGCCTGGTCCGACATCGTGTCCTCCTTACCCCAGTCTGACCGCCTGGGCCTCACCCAGAGAGATCGGCCCACGGAGCAACGTCGTGCCGACCGCAACCATCTTCACCATTGCAGCAGACTCACGCTGGTGTGACGCGGTACCACCAGCAGACGAAGAACCTGCCGCCGCGCTCCTACGGCAGCCTCACCTTCCATGGTCACTCATCGAGGTCGCTGCAGTCCGTCAGAACGACGGTGAACATCCCTTCGCATATGCCCGCGCCATTTCCACAGGTCACGGCCACCTGATGGAAGGCCTGAAAGAGGCCTCCTCACCCGTCACTGACGCGATCTTCCACAGAGAGAGTCTCTTCCTGCCCCGAGGCGTCTGCGCTTCCCGAGGAGTACGCAATCGGGGTTGAGTATGCGCACAGGCGCCCCCATCCGTGAAGCGGCGCATACCTGGCCGTATTGGGGCGGAAGCAGCCCCTGTCAGGGGGAAAGGCGTCCCATGCGGGACAGGGCAGGCAGCAGCTTCGTACGCCGGGAAACACCGCTTTGGTCCTGGCCGGTGGCTACGCCGCGGTCATTGTCGGCACCACCGTCTGGGTCGAGGCCCGCCATGCGGCCGGCTTTGCCGGTGTATGGCTCATCCCGGTGACGTTGCCCAGCTCCGTCCCGCTGTCCTACGTACCGGCTCCGCGCAGCGTGCCGTGCAACCCGAGCACGTCGGGCGGGGCGCCGGGCTGTTCATGCTGACCTACTACGTGGCAGCGGCGTTCTCCGGACTCCTGTTCGCCCAGCTGGTGGCGGAGCTCGGCTGGAACGGCGCCGGGCCTGTGGCAGCTGACGGTGCTTCCCGCGCTGGGCCTCGTCGGCCTCGCGCTGGTCGACACGTCCCGAATGATCGTGCCGCGGACGGCCGCACAGTAGTCCTGCGACAGCCTCGGCGCGACGGGCACGAAGACGGCTCGGCAGTGTCCTGCCCACACTGCACACTGCACACTGCACACTGCCCCCAGACCGCTGCCGGCTTGCTGGAGTTCCCGCGCGCACCACAGGACCGGCCGGTCACGCCAGTCGGCGCCGCGGCCCACCGCGCCCTCGCAGCGACTCGCGCCCTTCGAGGGCGGATTCCCGGACGCCTGAACGGGCGGGCCCTCACGCCTACGCGCCAGGGTCCCGCCCAACGACTGTGCACCCGAAGCTGCTTCACCGCCTCGGGGGCACCTTCTCGGGGGCACCGTCTCGGGGCAGTTGCACGCCCCCATCCTCGGCAGCGGCGCCTCGGCGCATCGCGCTGCAGGCCGCGAACGGCGGCGCGGCCTGCGCGGGGTGCCGCGACACCGGCGGACAAGCCCATGAACGCGGCAACGTCATCGTGCACGGAACTCGCCGCGGTCCCCTCACGGGCATCCCGCGAAACTCCTGGCAAGCGGCACCGCCGCGAGGCCGGCGATCTCCAGCCCTTGCGGCAGCAGGCGCGCAGGCGCCGCTCACGCAGGCGGATCATGCGCCCAGGATCAGACACCGAGGATCAGGCACCGAGCCGCCGAGCGGGTGCCGCGCCCACCGAGGCCGAGCGCCGAGCACTCCACTGCGCCAGGGGCTGCAGGGCTTCCACGAGCGCCTGGCCGTCAGGAGCCAGGCTGTAGCGGATCTGCACGGGCGTGGTCGGAACCACCGTACGTTCGATCAGGCCTTCGGCCTCGAGCTCCTTGAGGCGCTGCGAGAGAAGGCGGTCGGAGATGCCGCTGACCATGGCCCGGTATTCACCGAAGCGCCGGGCCCCGTGCCCGGCGGCTGCCAGGATCCCGCCCGTCCAGCGGCGTCCGACGAGTTCGAGTGCGCCCTGGAGGTCGGGGCAGGCGCTGTCGTGGACGACGTGGCGCTCGCGTACCACGGATGACGAATCTTTCGTTCCGGACTTCACTTACTCAATGTTAGTGACTAATGCTGCGTTGGGCCAGCGGCGTCACCGGCCACACCGTTGACCCATGACCACCCGCACGTCCCCGATCGAGGCGCCGTAAGCAACGCCGGCCACGGCGTGACGGGCGGGATGACGCGGGCTCCTTCGGACGTGGTCACCGTGGAGATCGAAGCACTGGGACAGCTGCGCAACCCGGTGCGCACCCCCTGCGACACCCCTGCAGGGGCAGGGCACGGCGCCCCGGTGGCACCCACGAGGTGCCACCGGGGCGCCCGTGCCCCCAACGGAACCAAGGGTGGCAGCGCGGCACGACACCACGCTGCCCTGCACGATGTGAAGGACAGCCGGATGGACAAGGTGGTCGGCTCGGCCAGCCAAGCGGTGGCGGACATCCCCGTTTTCGCGATCGGCGAGCACCACAACGCGCCGTTCATCCCGTCCTCGCCAACCACGCTGCTCGGGTATGTCGCGGCGCAGACGGACCGGATTCCGCTGTCCACGTCGACCATCAACACGAACGACCCGGTGAAGATCGCCGAGGACTACGCGATGCTGCAGCACCTCGCGGACGGCCGGGTCGACCTGATGATGGGCCGGGGCAACACCGGACCCGTCTACCCCTGGTTCGGCCAGGACATACGCAACGGCATAGCGCTGGCGGTGGAGAACTACACTCTGCTGCGTCGGCTGTGGCGCGAGGACGTCGTCGACTGGGAGGGCACGTTCCGTACCCCGCTGCAGTCGTTCACCTCGACCCCGCGCCCACTGGACGGCACCCCGCCGTTCGTCTGGCACGCCTCGATCCGCAACCCGGAGATCGCCGAACAGGCCGCGTACTACGGCGACGGCTTTTTCCACAACAACCTCTTCTGGCCGAAGGAACACATCCAGCGGCTGGTCGGGCTCTACCGGCGAGCACTACGGACACGGCCCTGCCGACCAGGCAATCGTCGGCCTGGCGGCACACCTGTTCGTGCGGAAGAACTCGCAGGAGGCGATCCGCGAGTTCCGGCCCTACTACGACAACTCGCAGGCGTACGGACACGGTCCGTCGCTGGAGGACACGATGGCGCAGACCGCGGTTCTGGTCGGGAGCCCGCAAGAGGTGATCGCGAGCCGGATCCGACGAGCGGCCGGGGAACTCGCGCGCGAGGTGGACCGGCGGGACGTGCCGACCGTCGACGACCCGTACGAAAACCCGACGCCGTTCGAGCGGATGCTTCTCGGCGAATGAACCGGAACCGGGCTGCCCTCGGCGTACCAGTGAGCCGTGTACTGGTGGGCCGTGTACTGGTGGGCCGTCGGCTTCCTGGTCCTGTCCGCGCTGATCTCCTTCGTCGCGGTCGACAACTCGTGGTGCGCCGCAGCTCGTCCTGACCCGTCAGCCGCGCACGATCGCGAGGGGAGGCGACGGCGAGCACCGGTCAGAGGATGCCTGCCCGGTAATCGAGCAGGGCGATCTGGACACGGTTGTTCAGGTCGAGCTTGGTGAGGATGTGGGAGACGTGTGCTTTCACCGTCGGCAGGCTCATGTAGCAGGACGTGGCGATTTCCGCGTTCGTCATGCCGTGGGCGATGGCGACGGCCACTTCGCGTTCCCGGTCTCCGAGCCGGGCCAGGAGGTCTCGAGCCTGGGCCTGCTCGTCGCGGCGCGAGAGGCCGCCTCGGCGTCAGGAGCCGGAACACGCCCGCCTCGGCGAGCGCGTCGACAACCTCCACCGGCACGACGCGGTCCGACTCACCGCGCACTGCCTGGCCCTGCAGAAACGGCTTCAGGGCAACCGCCCGTGCCACCAGGTTCCTCCCCGGCATCCGCTGTCGTCGTCGCGTTTCGCGCATCGGTCTCACGGTCCGCGGCGGTCACTTGTTCTCCCCGTAACAGATGGAAGCGCTGGACAGGCGCGGGGATCGTCACCCGGTATGGCGCGCGACGGGTCCGGACACCGGACTCGCTCTCCGGCCTTCGGTCCCGTCGCTTCAGAGAGGGGGCCGCAGAGCGCCCTGCCTGGTGGCTCGCGGGTGTGCCGCGAGATGGCGATCGTCACGCCCCCGAGGCCTCGGTGGCAATCCGGGGGTTAGGTACTTACTCCTCATCAGCCGTCCGGTCGCCTCACGGCGGGAACCGGCAACGGCTGCTGCCGAGGGGGTGGTGGGTGCGAGACGCCTCAGTGACGAACAAGACCGACCCGCAAACCATCCACACGAAAAGATGATCACGTTCGAGAAATAATTGACTGGAGACAACCATCGTGTACATTCAATCTCGTCGGCGCCTCGGCCGGCACCCCCAAGCGCTGCTCAGGCCGGGGTACGCCGAGGTTCGACGACGCGGCCCAGCGCTTCGGCGAAGCCGGCCGTGACCAGCACTCACGACAAGTGATCGGTCGCTCGGGCGAGAACACAGCGACCTTCAGACAGCCGACGGAACGGAAACCGCACGACCATGGCCCATCTGCTTCACATCGACTCCTCGGCGGCACCTGCCGGATCCGTCTCCCGGGAAGTGGCTGCCACTTTCCGCAAAGCGTGGGAACAGGAGCACGAGTCGGGCACGGTGACCCACCTCGACCTCGCGCTCAACCCGGTGCCGCACCTCACGTCCGCCGGAATCGCCGCCCGCGCGAAGACCTCCGCCGACCGTTCCACGGAGGAGTCGGCCGCCGCGGCGCTGCAGGACCGCCTCGTGGCCCAGCTGCGCGCCGCGGACACGTACCTGTTCAGCGTGCCGATGTACAACTGGAGCGTCCCCTCGACCTTCAAGGCGTGGCTGGACCAGATCGTGATCGCCGGACGCACCACCGTGTTCGGGGACGAGCCCGAAACCGTCAAGGGCCGTCCGGCCACCGTGATCGTCAGTGCGGGCGGCGGCTACGGGCCCGGCACTCCCCGTGAGGGATGGGACTTCGCCACGCCGTACCTGGAGAAGGTGCTCACCGAGTCACTCGGGCTGGACGTGCACACCATCCAGATCGAACTGACCATGGCGCACCACTCCCCCGGCATGGCCGCCCTGCGCGACATCGCCGACATGAACCGGGCCAACGCTCACGCCGGCGCCGAGAAGCGGGCGCGGGTGCTGGCGCAGGAATTCACGCTCTGACCATCCCGCGGGCCGCGCAGCCCGAGGTGATGAGGCGGCCGGGCGGGAGAGCTTGCAGACACCTGCACCGTGTCAGGGGCACGAAGTGCAGGGGGCCGCACACAACGGCGTGGTCGCGGCCACCGGATACGGCAGTCGCCGTGTCCGCCGGGGCGGTATCCCCCAGCGCCATTGGGGAGCGCAGGGAGCGGATACCGCCCCCACGGCTGTGCGTGCACGCATCAGTCGGTCATGGCTGCCCGTGCCCGTGCTTCCCGCACGGCGGCCTTGAGCCCGGCGATGTCGTAGGCGCCGTGGTGCCTGCGTCCGTTGACGAAGAAGGTCGGCGTCCCGGACACCCCGCTGAGGTCCGCCGACTCGACGTCCTCAGCGACCCGAGCTGCGCTCCTGTGGTCGAGCAGATCGCGCCGGAATCGTCCGGTGTCCAAACCCACTTCATCCGCGTACCGGAGGAGGTCGGGGGTTCGCAGGGCTCCCTGGTGGTCGAGCAGCAGGTCGTACATCTCCCAGAAACGGTTCTGTGCGGCGGCCGCCTCGGCCGCCTCCGCGGCGAACTGCGCATGGGGGTGGACATCGGTGAGCGGCAGATGACGCCACACATAGCGGATGTCCCCGGCGTCGCCGAGCAGCGCCCGGATCACCGGCTCGGCCTGCCCGCAGTAGGGACATTCGAAGTCGCCGTACTCGACGACGGTGACCGGGGCCTCGAGTGGGCCGCGTAGATGGTCGCGCATCGGATCGACGGGTACCGCGAGATCGACGATGGCCTCGGCGCGACCGAGCAGCACGCTCAGACGCAGCGGTCGCGGAAGGTGCGCGATCAGCCGGGCCAGCAGGCGGCTGAGGACGAACGAGCAGACAACCGCGCTGAGCACGCCGATCTTCGCCTCGGCCAGCCGTGGGCCGTCGAAGGCGAGTGCCGCGATCAGCAGGGACACCGTGAAGGCGGCTCCCCCGAGGGTGCCTCCGACCGCGACGGCGCCCCAGCCCGCGGGAGGCCGCAGCCGTCCTCGGCTCAGCATCGTCGTCAACGCCGAGGCGCCCAGGATGCCGACGGGCTTGCCGAGCACGAGGCCGATCAGAACTCCGAGGGTGACAGGAGAGGTGAAGGCGCGTGAGAGCTGTTCACCGCTGAGCTCGATCCCGGCGTTGGCGAACGCGAACAGCGGGGCGATGACAAAGCTGGTCCACGGGTGGTACTGCCGTTGCAGACGTTCGTTGGGGGAGATCGCCGAGGCCATTCCGCGCCGCACGGTCCGTTCGAGATCCGGGGTGGGCTGCTCACGGAAGAAGCGGAACAGGTCGCTGGCCCGCTCGAGTTCGCTGCGTGGCGCCGGATACGCAGGGGTGATCAGCCCCATCGCGAGTCCGGTGACGACCGGGTCGACTCCCGATGCCAGCAGGGCGACCCAGAGCACCACCGCGAGCAGCATGTACACCGCTCCCCGCCGCACTTCGGCCGCG
Organism: Streptomyces sp. NPDC001970; assembly: GCF_053594115.1. Taxonomy (NCBI): domain Bacteria; kingdom Bacillati; phylum Actinomycetota; class Actinomycetes; order Kitasatosporales; family Streptomycetaceae; genus Streptomyces; species Streptomyces sp. NPDC001970. The sequence goes on from NZ_JBSFDW010000060.1 coordinate 20,002, forward strand.
CGCACCATCAGCACCACGGCGAACACCGCGGCCGCGCACGCCAGAGCGGGCGTCGAAAGGCGACCGCTGTACACGCCGGCGACGACGGCCAGGGCCACGAAGTCGTCGACGACGGACAGGGTCAGAATGAACACGCGCAGCCCCGGTGGCATGCGCTTGCCGAACATGGCGAGCATGCCGAGAGCGAACGCGGTGTCCGTGGAGATGGCGGCCCCCCAGCCGTACGCCGACGGCTCCCCCGCGTTGACGGCGAGATAGAGGCTCGCGGGTACGAGCATGCCGCCGAGCCCCGCCACCAGCGGCAGGGTCACACGCTTGCGCTCGCGGAGCTCTCCCATGTCGAACTCACGCCGCGCCTCGAGTCCGACCACGAAGAAGAACAGCGCCATGAGCCCGCTGTTGACCCACTCCCGCAGTCCGAGACCGACGCCGTACCGCCCGACCTGCACGGACAGCTCCGTGCGCCACAGCGCCTCGTACGCCGCGGGTGCCAGATTCACCCACGCGAGAGCGGCCAGCGCCGCGGCCATGAGCACAGCGGCGCCGGCGGTCTCCGTGCGCAGGAAGTCCTGAAGCGGTGACCCCGAGTCGCCGCTCCTCGCGGTCCGGCCGGAGAAGCCGTGGGTCGTCGCGCCTTCGCTCACCCCGCCATCGTCCTGAATCCCGACCGATTCGGCCTCCCCACGGCCGTACGCCACGAGATCCGGGGGCTCGCACCTGGGCCCGACGGGTGCGATCACCACCGGGGCGGGTGACCCTGTTGCCCTATCGCGCCTACCTCTGCCGTACCGCCGAGGCCGACAGCGAACTCACCCCGCGGGAGGCGCGGTCCGCCCGCGCCTTTCCCTGCAGGACACCCCGGAGCCGTCGGCTTGAGGTCGCGTCCGTGCCCCTTTCCGGCAGGTCGATGAGGCGACCAGCCGGTGGGTCACTTCTCGGAACAGACCGAGTCGCCCCGAGACGTGTGGACCCGGGCCAGCAGCTGCCGAAGCACCGCGATCTCCTCCGCAGAGAGGTCGGCGAACAGCCCCTGTTCCACGTCGGCGACCGCTTCCTGGGTCTTGGCCAGTACACCGCGGCCTTCGTCGGTGATGGCCACGATGTGGCGACGACGGTCGGACGGGTCGCGGCGGCGCTCCACAAAGCGGGCGGATTCCAGCTCGTTGAGGATCCCGACCATGACGCTGGGATCCACCTCGAGCGCCGCCGCGAGAGCCTGCTGAGCCATGTGTCCCGACTTGCCCAGCAGCATCAGCGTCGCGCCCTGCCTGGGTGCCAGCCCGCAGGAGTCGAAGGCGTGGCCGACGCGACTGCTGGCGATGGCACCGTGCCGGGCCAACAGGAAGCCGAGCCGGTCCAGAGGGTCGTTCTCGACCACATCAGTTGCGTCTTCTTCCATTGCCACGCATGCATACTATCAGACCGCTAATCATCCAAGCAAGAGAATCATTGATCACAATCTATGATAGATATTGACAAACCGTTGCTTTCTGCGAGGGCTGGGGGTCGCTGTGGCCGGCGGACTCGTCGTCCTGATGCTCGGCGGCGTCGCCTCACATCTGCGCGTCGAAGACCCCTTCGCCGAAGCCCTGCCCGCTCTCGTCGGGGCGATCGTCGCGGCCGCCACTCCGGCCCTGCACCTCGCGGCCCGGTGACCGCCGTCGCGACCCGCTGCGCGGAGTCGAGATCGACTCCGATCACAGGCGCAGCGCCCTCACGAGGATCGAAGGCGACGTCGTGCTCCTCGGCCACCCGGGCCGTGACAGTCACCGGCCCCCTTCTGTAAGGCCGAGCTCGGGCCTGCGTGAGGAGGGCGTCCAAGCTGGACTGAATGCCGAGGTCGGCAGTAGTTTGCGGCCCTGTGGATCACGACGACACCATCGCCATATCCCCGCCCGCGCCATTGGCCAAGGGCGAGCCGCTCTTCGTACCGAAGGCGATGACGATCGTGGTCGTGGCTGCGCTCGGAGCCTGCGTGCTGGTGAATGCCGCGTTGCTCATCGCGCAGCTGCGTCTCTACGGCGCGGCCGACGGTTCGTATGCCGCCTTCGAGAGGGAGATATGGGTCGGCACCCTCACCGGCATGAGGTTGTGCGCCTTCCTGCTGACCGGAATCGTCTTCCTGCGCTGGCTGTGGCAGATGCGGGTGAACGCGGAGGCGCTGGCGCCCGGCGGACACCGGATGAAGCGCGGCTGGACCACAGGCGCGTGGCTGGTTCCGGTCGCCTGTTTTTTCCTGCCCAAGCGGATCATCAATGACATCTGGGCCGCCAGCTCTCCGCCCGATCGCCCGCGCCGCACCGGCGTGCTGCTGACCTCGTGGTGGCTGCTCTTCGTGGCGGCGCAGCTCGTCGCCCATCCCTCCGCGTCGCGGGGTCCGCTGTCGACGGAGATGGCCGGGGCCGCCCTGTATGTCGTCGCAGGAGTGCTGTGCATCGGTGTGGTGCGGCGGCTTGCCGCGATGCAGAGAGCGCGCCTCCAGGGCCGGCCCGGTAAGCCCGCCTGGTGAGGTGTCGCGTCGGCTACGCCGGCGACAAGCCGGATGCCCTCCGCGCCTGTTGGCGGAGCCGGGGAAGCTCTCACTGCGGGTTTCGGAGGAATCCCGAAGTCCGGGCAGCCGAGGCGCACCGACGCTTCGAAGCCGGCGGCGTCCGCGGCCGTCCCGACCTCATCTTCTGCCACGCGCGGGGCGTTGGAGAACGCCCGGCGTCGTGGGACGGCGCAGCGCTGTCGGCCGACCGCAGGGGTGCGCCCTGTCGGCGGTGCCACGGGCCCGCAGGGCTACGCGCCCCGAAGGGCCCGCGCCTCCGCCTCCGTCTCCACGGCCGGAGCGGACCCCGGCAGCGGCCGCCCGGCGGACTCCGCCATGAACCACACCGCCGCGCCGCCGATGATCGCCGCGGCCATCATGTAGTACGCGGGCATCATCACGTTGCCCGTGGCGCCGATGAGGGCCGTGACCACCAGCGGCGTCGTACCACCGAAGAGCGAGACCGAGACGTTGAAGCCGATGGACAGGGAGCCGTAGCGGACGCGGGTGGGGAAGAGGGCCGGGAGGGCCGAGGGCATCGCCGCGGTGAAGCAGACCAGGAGCAGGCCCAGCGCGCCCATGCCGAGGGCGATGGCGAACAGGCTGCCCTGGCGGATCAGCAGCAGCGCGGGTATGGAGAGGAAGAAGAAGCCCACGCAGCCCGCGGCGATCACCGGGCGGCGGCCGACACGGTCCGACAGCGCGCCCGCGAACGGCTGCACGATCATCATCAGCGCCATGACACCGAGCACCACCAGCAGGCCGTGGGTCTCGTCGTACTTCAGCTCACTCGTCAGATAGCTCGGCATGTAGGACAGGAGCATGTAGTCCGTGACGTTGAAGATCAGGACTAGGCCCATGCACAGCAGCAGCGCCTTCCACTGCCCCGTGACCATGTCCCGCAGCGGGGCCTTCGGCCGCTCGCGCTCCTGCCGCGCCGCCTTCTCCAGCTCGGCGGCGAACGCCGGGGTCTCCTCCAGCTTCGTCCGCAGATAGAGGCCGATGACGCCCATCGGGCCGGCGATCAGGAACGGGATGCGCCAGCCCCAGGACAGCAGATCGTCGGACGACAGCACTGCGGTCATCAGGGTGACGAGACCCGCACCGGCGATGTAGCCGGCGAGCGTGCCGAACTCCAGCCAGCTGCCGAAGAAGCCGCGCTTCCTGTCGGGCGCGTACTCGGCGATGAACGTCGTCGCGCCCGCGTACTCGCCGCCCGTCGAGAAGCCCTGCACCAGCCGGGCCGCGAGCAGCAGGATCGGCGCGCCCACGCCGATCGCCGCGTACGAAGGGATCAGGCCGATGGCGAAGGTGCCGGCGGCCATCATGATCATGGTGAGGGCGAGGACCTTCTGGCGGCCGATGCGGTCACCCAGCGGGCCGAAGACCATGCCGCCGAGCGGGCGGACGAGGAAGGCCGCGGCGAAGGCGCCGAAGGTGGAGAGCAGTTGGGCGGTGGGGTTGCCCGACGGGAAGAAGACCTTGCCCAGCGTCACGGCGATGTAGCTGTAGACGCCGAAGTCGAACCACTCCATCGCGTTGCCGAGCGCGGCCGCCTTCACGGCGCGCTTGACGAGCGCCGGGTCGGTGACGGTGACGTCCGCTGCGGTGCCCCGGCTCTGGATGGGGGCCGTGGTCTGGTTCGGTGCGAGGGTGGTGGCGCCCGGCAAGGTTCCGCTCGCCTGCCTTTCGGTCGACTGCAAGGACAAAAGCCGCCCAATCGGACGGCCAGGGAAACGACCATAGGCACAGCTCCCCACCTTGCCCACCGCGAGCAATCGGTGACCGCACGTACCGAAAGAGGCGTTGTCCAGGAAGAACGGCGTCTTCCGCGACCCTCACGGCGCCGGACGTTTGTGATGCATGTCGCGGGGCCGGGCGGAACCACCGCGTCCGGGCATCCAGCACGGCCCACTGGCTGCCAGGGAAGCTACTTATCCATGATTAGTATCTAATGCGCGCCTTGGTGCGAAGGGACAGCCGCCGCACTGTTGAGTGCATGACCGACTACGGACACCCGATCACCTTTGGGTTGAGCCTTGATCCCACGGCGGATGCGCCCGATACGACCAGGCGCCTCGCGCATCTGGCCGAGGCGGGCGGACTGGACTATCTGGCCGTCCAGGACCATCCGTACCAGCCGGGGCACCTCGACACATGGACGCTGATCAGCTACCTGGCCGCGTACACGGACCGCATCTCGTTCTTCACCGATGTCGCTGATCTGCAACTCCGCCCGCCCACCATGCTCGCCAAGGCCGCAGCTTCGCTCAGTGTGCTCACCGGCGGCCGCATCGAGCTCGGTGTCGGCGGCGGCGCCTTCGCGGACGCCATCGCTTCGATGGGCGCGGTGCCGCGACGCGGTGGCCGGATGGTCGCCTTCACCGAGGAGTCCCTCACCCTCATGCGCGAGGCATTGGCCGGTGGAGCGGTGCGGCTGCACAGCCCTCACCACGTCGTCGAGGGCTATCGCGCCGGTCCGGTCCCTCCGAAGCGCGTCGAGCTCTGGCTCGGCGCCCAGAAGCCGAAGATGCTCGCGGTCACCGGCCGGGCGGCCGACGGCTGGATCTCACCGCTGAACATCTACGTGCCCCCGGAGGAGGTTCCGTCGCGTCAGCAGATCATCGACGAAGCGGCCGTGGCCGCAGGGCGCGCCCCCGAGACAATTCGCCGGATCTACAACGTGATCGGCGTCATCGGAGACCACCGGGGCGGGCAGGGACTCGTCGGAGACGTTCCGGCGTGGGTGGACACGCTCGCCGGCTGGGCGGTGGACCTCGGGTTCGACACGTTTGTCTTCTGGCCCGTCATCGAACGTGAGAAGCAACTGGCGCTCTTCGCCGACGAGGTCGTCCCCGCTGTGCGCGAGCGCGTCGAGGCCCTGCGGAGCGGTCGATGACCAGCCTGCCCTCCGTCGTGCCGGCCGAGCTCACCGGCAAGGTGGTCACGCCCGGCGACCGCCGCTACCGCCTCTTTCGCTCGACGTACACCACCGTGGCCCGCCCGGCCGCGGTGGTGCTTCCCGAGTCGGCCGGCGACATCGCCGCGGCACTGCGCCTCGCCCGGGAACAGGGCCTGCCCGTCGCGGTCCGCAGCGGCGGTCACGGGCTCTCCGGACGCTCGACGAACAACGGCGGACTCGTCATCGACCTGAGCGCGATGCACCGGGTCGACGTCCTCGACCGCGGCGCGCGCCTCGTGCGCGTGGAGGCGGGCGCCCGGTGGGGTCGTGTCGCGCAGGCCCTCGCACCCCACGGCCTCGCCATCAGCTCGGGCGACCACGGCAACGTCGGCGTAGGCGGCCTCGCCACGGGTGGCGGCATCGGCTGGCTGGTGCGGCACTACGGGCTCACCGTCGACCACATACGCGCAGTCGAGGTGGTCCTGGCTGACGGCTCTTTCATCCGCATCGACCCGCTGAACGAGCCGGACCTGCTGTGGGCGATGCGCGGGGCCGGCGCGGGGGCCGGCATCGCCGTGGCGTTCGAGATCGAGGCGATCGAGCTGGGCGCCGTCGGGCTGGCGCAACTCGTCATCGGCGTGGACCCGGCCGGTGCCGCCCTGCGGGGCTGGGCCAACGTGGTGGCGCAGGCCCCGAGGGAGTTGTCGACGGCGGTGACGCTGTCCTCCCGGGGCCCTTCCACCGCCGCGTTCGTCACGGCCGTCGTGGCCTCGGACAGCCCGTCCCTCATCCGCGCGGCAGTCGAACCGCTCCTGGGCGTCGGTGAGTTGCTGGACCAGCAGACCCGCATCGTCCCCTACACCGCTCTGGTCCCGACCGCACATCTGCATGCCAACACCGGGCAGATGCCGTCCACCACGACCAACGGCCTGCTCCCGGACATGCCCCCCGAAGCGGCCCGCGCCCTGGTCGTGGCGTCGGCCGGCCCCCGCCCGGTCATGATTCAGATGCGGTCGATCGGCGGCGCCGTCAACGACGTCGACCCGTCAGCGACCGCGTACGCCCACCGCCATCAGCAGACGCTGGTGATCGCGACGGCGTTCCCGCCCGACGGCCGTGCGACCCTCACCGCGGCCTTGGACCCGCTCGTCGGACATACCGACGGCGCCTACGTGAACTTCGAAAGCGCCCCCGACGAGAAGACCTTCGCACGCGCCTACCCGGGGCCGACCGGAGCCCGCGTCAGCGAACTCTGGGCGCGCTACGACCCCGACGGTGTCCTGCGCCCCCGATCGCCCTGACCGCCGGCACCCGCGGACGTCCGCGCAGGCCGCCTGCGCGGAACCGCCGCTGGAGGAACCTCCATGGCCCGCAAGACCGAGAACTCTGTTTCAGGAGCATGCACCATGGCCAAGTCGTTCATCCTCGGCACACAGACCCGGCCCGGAGCCCCGCACTCTTCCGTCCCCTCTGTGGGTGGTCACCGTTCCGACCGTCCGCCTCACCGCCGGGCAGACCGTCAGTGGTCAGCACCTGTGGATCGTCGACGCGGCCGAGCGGGCGCACGCTGTCGAGCGCGTGCGCGACCGCATCCACGATGCGTCGGCCGTGCGGCACCGTCGCGTCGCCGACATCTGCTGGGAGCGCCTTACCGTGGCCCTCTGGCGGAGGCCTTCCCTGATCGACGGGCCATGACCGGCGGCTCTCCCACTGTCGGCAGCTCCCCCACCCATCGGCTCCTGGCGCGGAAGCAGCATCTCAAGCCGATGATGCCGCAGCGCGGGTTCTCGGATGCCCTGGCGAAGGTCGGCTCGTATCCCGGCCAGTCGGCCGCACACACTCGCCCGGTGATCGCTCGCGTCCTGCGGTGACCGTTTCCCGCACGCAACGGTGTCTTCGCGTCCGCACCCAACGATGTCTTCGCGTCCGGAGTAACCCGAAGGTCGTCTCGGAGAGGTAGGCGCGGCAGAGCGTGCCACTCACAGCGAGTGGTGGGGTGCTGCGGCACCCCACCCTCAGGTCCGCTTCATCGAGGCGGTCACGGCGGACCCGCGACCGATCGAGACCGGGGCCAACCCGCCGACTCTGCGCGTCCGCTCACCGCCCGCACTCCTCACCCGAAGTGGACAGCGTCACCCGAAGACGTACGAACCCGGGCCAGAAGACTGCGCAGCGCCGCAATCTCCTCCGGAGCGAAGTCGGCGAACAGCCCCTGCTCCACATCGGACACGGCCGCTTGAGCCTTGGCAAGGACGCGGTTGCCCTCGTCCGTGATCGCAACGATGTGGCGACGGCGGTCGGACGGGTCACGGCGACGTTCCACGAGCTGAGCGGACTCCAGCTCGTTCAGAATCCCGACCATGATGCTGGGGTCCACCTCGAGCGCGGCCGCGAGAGCCTGCTGGGCCATGTGTCCGGACGTGCCCACGAGCATCAGCGTCGTGCCCTGCCTGGGCGTCAATCCGCAGGACGCGAGGGCGTGGTGGACACGACTGTGCGCGAAGGCGCCATGCCGGGCCAGCAGAAATCCCAGCCTGTCCAAAGGGTCGCTTTCCACGACTCCAACCACACTCTCATCCGCTGTCACAACACCATGTTATCAAGGAGAAAGCATCACATGACGAGGATCCTTGAAACCCGTCCATGATCCTCCGAGCTCAAAGCCACGGCATCACTCTTCGGTGATCTCGCCGTCGCTCAGTTCGAGCACCCGGTCGGCGAGGCCGAGCAGCTGGGCGTCGTGCGTGGCGACCAGGGCGGTCACGCCCTCGCTGTGGACCACGGCGCGCAGCAGTTCCATCACCGCGAGGCCGGTCTCCGCGTCGAGCTGGC
>NZ_JBSFDW010000061.1:0-27994 GCF_053594115.1 Streptomyces sp. NPDC001970
GCTCCCCCTACAGCTCCCCCTACAGCTCCGCCAGCAGCTCCGCCTTCTTCGCACGGAACTCCTCGTCCGTCACCAGCCCCGCACTGTGCAGCTCCCCGAGGTGCCGTATTCGCTCCGCGACCGCCGCCGGATCGCTCGGGCCCCTCGCCGGCATCTCCGCCGGGGACGGGGCGGGGGCCAGGGCCGGGGAGGTGCCGCGGATCGCCTCCAGGACGGCCGCAGCGAAGGGGAGGGACTCGTGCACGGGGCCGTAGCCGAGGCCGAAGACGACCGCGGCCGGGTCCTGGTCGGCCTGTGCACGGGACGATCCGGCACGGGGCAGCAGGCGCAGATAGCCGTCGAGGACATCGGGGGAGCGCCACTCGACGCCGACCAGGTCGGAGACCGCGAACGTCTGGTCGCCGGCCTTCCACTTCGCGGAGGAGGCGCCCGTCCAGAACCAGCGGAACGACACCTTGCCCCCGTCGAACGTCGCTTTTCCGTCGTACGCCTTGAACTGCAGCGGCGCCGCGAACGACGGGACGAGGTACGACGTCACGGGACCCCCGTCCTCGACGGGCAGGGCCGCGCGCAGCTCGTCCGCGTAGTACTCCGCGAGCGTCTCGCGCTCCGCGGGCAGCACGAGCCGGTACGGGTCGCAGCCCTCCTTCAACTGGCCCGCGGCCGCGTCCATCAGCGGATCGGCGCCCGGTCTCGGCACCGCGTGCAGCACGACCGTGGCGCGTTTGCCCGGGGAGAGGGTCACCGACTCCAGCGCTTCGAGGGGAATGCGCCGTTCGCCCAGCGCCTGGAACAGCTTCGGCGTGCCGCGGGTCCCCCGTGTGAAGCGGATGATTACGCAGTCTGGTGCGAACTCCCAGGTGGCATGAATTCCGGCCAGAACATCACCCATGCGCCTCATCGTAAGCGGCGTGCGCCCGCGCGTCGCCTGCCGGAGGTATCCCCGACGCCGCGCGCCGCGCACACCCCCGCGACCGCGAGGCCGACCGCGACGTCGACCGGACCTTCGCGCGCCAGGCGGCTCAGGCGGCTTCCGTACCGTCAATTCCGGTGCGGCACGCGCCGTTCCCGTCCGCACAGCTCACCGTGCGGTACGAACCGACGCCTATCTCGGCGAAGTTCCGGAGGCTCTCCGTGCCCGGGGCGAAATAGCCGGTGTGGCCGACCGCTCCGGCCGCCGAGAGCACCCGCGCGCCGAAGGCGGGGGTCATCGGATCGGCGCCGTGTCCGAGTCCACCGACCTCCAGGTACGGGACGTCCTGGATCCAGTCGTCGCCGTCCCGCATCGCCCACACCCGGGCGTCCGTCCTCAGCTGCGCCGCGCTCTCCGCCCGCATGCCGGGGCTGCCGGCGACGGCCAGGTCGCCGACCCGGTCGGGCAGTTCGCGGGCGGCGACCCCGCACACCACGGAGCCGTAGCTGTGGCAGAAGAGCGACACCCGGGCGGCGCCCGGCAGCGCGCCGGTCATGTCCACCAGCCGCTCGGCCCCGCTCGCGGCCAGCCTTCCGGTCGAGGCGTCGAGGCCCACTCCGGCAGGCGAGGTGTAGTCGGCCCAGGCGATGACGGCAGAGCGGGTACGAGGCGCCGCGGCCCGCTCGGCCGCGTACAGCGACTCGGCCATCCCCGCCGGAGCCGTGAACTTGCGCTCGGTCCGCTCGAAGGTCAGAAGAGTGGTGTCGACTCCGGGCACGATCACCGACACCCGCTGGGCGCGGTCGAGATCACCGAGCACCTCGGCGGCACGGCCCTTGCCGGTCGGGTCGAAGGCGAGGATCTGCCGGCCGGGGCGCAGCAGCGACTCGAACCGGTGCATCCGGCGGCCCGCCTCGCGCCTGCCGTCCTCGGAGAGCCGGGTGTCGCCCATCCGCCACGCCTCCACCTGGCGCGCCTGGGTGAGGGCGATCCGGTTGGCGCGGTAGCGCAGGGTGACCGGGGCGCCGTTGAGGTTGCCCACGACGAGAGGGTGGCGCTCCGCCAGCCCGGCCGCGCGCATCGCGCCGATGGAGGCAAAGAATCCGGCCAGCAGGGCGGGCGGCGACTCCGGGTCGGGCAGCGCCCGCGTGCCGATCCGGTCCTTCTCCCACGCGGCGAGAGCGGCTTCCCTGGGCTCGCCGGGATCCCGCTGATGTCGTACGGCGGTCCAGCCGGTGGTCGCGAGCAGCACGAACACGACGGCGAGAGCGAGCAGGGCGCGCCACACGTTGAGGGTGGGTGAGGAGTCGAAAGCAGTCACTGAGGGGACAGCGTAGGGGGCGCCCGATGGCGGCCGCGAAGACCGTGAGGGAGATCACGCGTTCGAGGGAGGGAGACGGGCGCGCGCTACTTTCCGTGCGCGCCGGTCGTACGCTCCGCCGGGCGGGCGGCCGAAGCCACCGCCCCCGCCGCGCCGCCGCCGGTGTCGGAGCCTGCAGCCCCGGCCGAGCCCGAGCCTGCCGAGTCCGAGTCCGAGTCCGAGTCCGAGTCCGAGCCTGCTGAGCCTGAGCCTGCTGAGTCCGCGCCCGAGGCCGTGGTTGCCGAGTCCGAGTCCGAGTCCGAGCCTGCTGAGCCTGAGCCTGCTGAGTCCGCGCCCGAGGCCGTGGTTGCCGAGTCCGAGTCCGAGTCCGAGCCTGCTGAGCCTGAGCCTGCTGAGTCCGCGCCCGAGGCCGTGGTTGCCGAGTCCGAGTCCGAGTCCGAGTCCGAGCCCGAGCCCGAGCCCGCGACCCCGGCCGGGCCCGCAGCCTCTGCCGCTTCCGGCGTGCGCCAGTCCGTCGCGAGCGCAGGGCCGAGATGGTCGAGATAGCTCTCGGTCAGTTCCCGGATGGTGTCCATGCTCGCGTCCTCGCCCTGCCCCCAGAGCCTGCCCGTCACCCGCATCACCCCGGCGAAGGCGGCCACGGCGACCCGTGGCCGGGGGTCGGCGTCCACGTCGAGGCCCTCGCGGTCGGCGATCAGCCGGGCGACCTGCTCGTCCAGTTCGGCGGAGCGGCGCAGATGGACGGCGAGCAGCGCGGGTGTCGACTCGATCATCTGGTACGTCCGCATGTAGAGCTCGACCGGAACGACCTCTTCGATGACCTCGCCGATGGTGTCCCAGGCGGCGAGCGCCGCTCTGCGCATCGCGTCGAACGGTCCCTCGTCGGCGGGCCGTTGCCGCAGCTCCGAGACGAAGTGGGACTCGACGAGTTCCTGGACGGCGAAGGCCGCTTCTTCCTTGCTGGCGAAGTAGCGGAAGAAGGTGCGCTGGGAGACCTCGACGGCGTCGGCGATCTCGTCGACCGTCGTGTGCTCGTACCCCTGCGTCGTGAAGAGCTCGAGCGCGGCCCGCAGCAGGGCGTCGCGGGTGCGCTGCTTCTTCAGCTCACGTAGTCCGGTCCCACCGGTTCCCGTCACCTGTTCGGCCTGCTCTCCGCCGTCTTTTTCGTCGCTACCCCCCAGCTCAGCGTACATGTGAGCGACATGACAGTTACCGACTCATGAAATGCTTTGTCAACTGTCAGTCGCTGACTTTAATGTCGAGCGCATGACTAGTCAGACCACCGTCGACAAGGCGCCGGCGGACCGTCTTCCCGCACCTGCGCCGGCCAAGGGGCTTCGCGGCCACCCCTGGCTGACGCTCTTCTCCGTGGCCATCGGCGTGATGATGGTCGCGCTGGACGGCACGATCGTCGCCATTGCCAACCCGGCGATCCAGAAGGACATGGGCGCCTCGCTCGCCGACGTCCAGTGGATCACCAACGGCTATCTGCTGGCGCTCGCCGTCGCGCTGATCACCGCAGGCAAGCTCGGTGACCGCTTCGGCCACCGCCAGACCTTCCTCATCGGCGTCGCGGGCTTCGCGGCGGCCTCCGGGGCCATCGGCCTCTCCGACTCCATCGCGCTCGTGATCGTCTTCCGGGTGCTCCAGGGCCTCTTCGGCGCCCTGCTGATGCCGGCCGCGCTCGGCCTGCTGCGCGCCACCTTCCCCGCCGAGAAGCTGAACATGGCGATCGGCATCTGGGGCATGGTCATCGGTGCCTCGACGGCCGGTGGCCCGATCCTCGGCGGGGTGCTCGTCGAGCACGTCAGCTGGCAGTCCGTCTTCTTCATCAATGTGCCGGTGGGCGTCCTCGCCCTGGTCCTCGGTCTGGTCATCCTCAAGGACCACCGTGCCGAGAACGCGCCGAAGTCGTTCGACATCCCCGGCATCGCGCTGCTCTCCGGCGCGATGTTCGCCCTCATCTGGCCGCTGATCAAGGCCGGCGAGTGGGGCTGGGGCTCGGCGAACACGCTGGGGTGGCTGGCGGGGGCCCTGGTCCTCTTCGTGGTGTTCGCCGTCTGGGAGACCAAGGTCAGGGAGCCGCTCATCCCGCTGCGGCTGTTCCGCTCCGTCCCGGTCTCGGCGGGCACGGTGCTGATGGTGCTGATGGCCTTCGCCTTCATGGGCGGCCTGTTCTTCGTCACCTTCTACCTGGCGAACGTGCACGGCATGAGCGCCATCGACAGTGGTCTGCATCTGCTGCCGCTCACGGCGATGATGATCGTCTCGTCGCCGCTCGCCGGAGCGCTCATCACCAAGTTCGGCCCGCGTATCCCGCTGGTCGGCGGCATGGTGTGCACGGCGGTCGCGATGTTCGGGATGACCACTCTTTCGACGGACACCGGCACGCTGCCGATGTCCGTCTGGCTGGCCCTCCTCGGCCTCGGCCTGGCCCCGGTCATGGTCGGCGCCACCGAGGTCATCGTGGGCAACTCGCCGCTGGAGCTGTCCGGTGTCGCGGGTGGCCTGCAGCAGGCCGCCATGCAGGTCGGCGGCAGCCTCGGTACGGCCGTGCTGGGCGCGGTCATGTCGGCCAAGGTCAGCTCGGATCTGGCCGGGAACTGGGCGGACGCGAAGCTTCCGCCGCTGACGCCCGAGCAGCTGGGCATGGCGAAGGAGGCCGTCGAGGTCGGTATCGCCCCGGTCACCCCCGAGACCCCGCAGCCGGTCGTGGCACAGATCACCGGCGTTGCGCAGGAGACCTTCATGTCGGGGATGCACATGGCCTTCACGGTCGCCGGCATCGTCGCGGTGCTCGCCGCCGGCGTGGCGCTCTTCACCAAGCGCGGCGCCAACGCCGAGGCAGGTGCGGGCGCGGCCCACATCTGACGCCGTCGTGTGGCGTCGGCTTCCGACGTACGACAGCCCCGCCGTGGGGGCCCCTCCCATGCCGAAGGCCATGGGGGAGGTTCCGGCGGGGCTGTCGCCTATCAGGGTGATCCGCCCCTGCGGCTCTTCCGTACCCGTGTCGGTGCAGGCCAGGCTGCGGCCAAGTGATCCATAACGACACGGGGGTTGATCCGTCATGCGTACGACCGTCCTCGCCGCCGCCCTGGCCGCGACCGCCCTTCTGGCTCCTACCGGCACTGCCAACGCCAACGCCAACGCCAACGTCAACGCCACCGCCACCGCCACTGCCACCGCCACTGCCACCGCCACTGCCACCGGTCTGCCCCGGCCCGTGCTCGGCGCCTGCGGTCCAGGGGAGCTGTGTCTGTGGCCGAAGCCCGGCTTCGAGGGGACCGTGCAGCCCTATGAGCTGTCCGGGCTCGAGATCGACTCCTGCGTACCGCTCCCCGCAGGCACCACGGCCCAGTCCCTCGCCAACCGCACCGGACGCCCCGTCACCACGTACCAGTCGGCGGAGTGCGCCGAGACCGGCGAGTTCGAGACGTACCCGGGCAGCGGCACCTGGGTGCCGCAGTCCCCGTACAAGGTGCGGGCGTTCAAGGTGTGGGAGAACTAGCCCGGTCCGGGCCGGGGCCCTGCGCCGGGAGCCCGGCCACGGGAGGCGTGGTGCCGGACAGTCGCGCCAGCTCGGCCCGCAGCTCCCTGACCTCCGTGGTCAGGGCCTCGAGGAGCGCCGTCTGCCGGCGCTCCTCGGCGTCGTCCCTCTCGAAGCGGGCGATGAACCACGCCGCGATGTTCGCGGTCACCACACCGAGCAGGGCGATACCGGACAGCATCAGCCCGACCGCGAGCACCCGCCCCAGCCCCGTCGTCGGGGCGTGGTCCCCGTATCCGACCGTCGTCATCGTGGTGAACGACCACCACACGGCGTCGCCCAGCGTCCTGATGTTCCCGTCGGGAGCGTCCCGTTCGACGTGCAGCACCGCCAGCGAGCCGAACATCATCAGGCCGACGACCGCGCCCGCCACATACGTGGTCAGCGTGATCTGCGGGGCCATGTGGGCGCGCCGCCCGACCAGCAGCAGCGTGGCGACCACCCGCAGCAGCCGCAGCGGCTGCACCAGCGGCAGGAGCACCGCGAGCACATCCAGCGGGTGCTTGCGGACGAACAGCCACTTGTACGGCGCCAGCGCCAGCCGTACGACGTAGTCGCAGGCGAACGCGCCCCACACCACCCACTCCACGACCGTGCAGAACTGATGCACCCACCGCTGGGCGTCCGGCGCCACGATCGGCACGGCGTAGGCGATGCCGAACGCGACGGCGAGCCACAGCAGCGGCCCCTGGGTACGGGCCTCCCAGCGCATCTGCGCGGTTCGTTCCTTCATGCCCGGCATCGTAGGCATGCGGGCCGTAAAGAGGACCCGCACCTGCCGGTACGGGTCCTGGGGCGCTTCGTCCCCCCACGGGGTGCGGGGGGACGAAGGGCCGTAAAGAGGACCCGCACCTGCCGGTACGGGTCCTGGGGCGCTTCGTCCCCCCACGGGGTGCGGGGGGACGAAGTCCCCCCGCGAAAACCCCTACGCGTCGCCGCCAGCCGCGCCCGGGTCGGCCGCCGCGACGTCGAGCAGCTGGTAGCGGTCCACCGCCTGCTTCAGCACCGAGCGGTCGACCCTGCCGTCCCTGGCCAGCTCGGTGAGCACCGCCAGCACGATCGACTGCGCGTCGATGTGGAAGTACCGGCGGGCCGCGCCGCGCGTGTCCGCGAAGCCGAAGCCGTCGGCGCCCAGCGAGGTGTAGCGGCCCGGCACCCAGCGGGAGATCTGGTCCGGCACCGACCGCATCCAGTCGGAGACGGCCACGAACGGGCCCTCCGCGTCGCTGAGCTTCTGCGTCACGTACGGGACGCGCTGCTCCTCCTCCGGATGGAGCAGGTTGTGCTCCTCGACCGCCACGGCCTCGCGCCGCAGCTCGTTCCAGGACGTCGCCGACCACACATCGGCCCGGACGTTCCACTCCTCGGCGAGGATCCGCTGCGCCTCGACGGCCCACGGCACCGCGACACCGGACGCCATGATCTGCGCCGGGAGCTCGCCCGCCTCGCCCGCCTTGTAGCGGTGGATGCCCTTGAGGATGCCGTCCACGTCCACGTGCGCGGGCTCCGCGGGGTGCTGGATCGGCTCGTTGTAGACGGTCAGGTAGTAGAAGACGTCCTCGCCGTGCGGGTGTTCGCCGTCGGAGCCGTACATCCGCCGCAGACCGTCCTTGACGATGTGCGCGATCTCGAAGCCGAAGGCCGGGTCGTACGCGACGCAGCCCGGGTTCGTGGAGGCCAGCAGCTGGGAGTGGCCGTCCGCGTGCTGCAGACCCTCACCGGTCAGCGTCGTGCGTCCCGCCGTCGCGCCCAGGACGAATCCGCGGGAGAGCTGGTCGGCCATCTGCCAGAACTGGTCGCCGGTCCGCTGGAAACCGAACATCGAGTAGAAGACGTAGACCGGGATGAGCGGCTCGCCGTGCGTCGCGTACGCCGAGCCCGCGGCGATCAGCGACGCCGTGCAGCCCGCCTCCGAGATGCCGTCGTGCAGCATCTGGCCGGTCGGGGACTCCTTGTACGCGAGGAGCAGCTCACGGTCCACGGCCTCGTACTGCTGGCCCAGCGGGTTGTAGATCTTCGCACTCGGGAAGAACGAGTCCATGCCGAAGGTGCGGTACTCGTCCGGCGCGATCAGCACGAAGCGCCGGCCGATCTCCTTGTCCCGCATGAGGTCCTTCAGCAGCCGCACGAACGCCATGGTGGTGGCGATGGACTGCTGGCCGGACCCCTTCTTCACGGCCGCGTACGTCTTGTCGTCCGGCAGGACCAGCGGCTTCGACCGTACGACCCGGGTCGGGACGTATCCGCCCAGGGACTTGCGGCGGTCGTGCATGTACTGGAGCTCCTCCGAGTCGCGGCCCGGGTGGTAGTACGGCGGCAGGCCGGACTCCAGTTCCTGGTCGCTGATCGGGAGGTGCAGCCGGTCGCGGAAGCCCTTGAGGTCGTCGACCGTCAGCTTCTTCATCTGGTGGGTCGCGTTGCGGCCCTCGAAGTTCGGGCCGAGCGTCCAGCCCTTGACCGTCTGGGCGAGGATCACGGTCGGCTGGCCCTTGTGGGCGCGGGCCGCCGAGTAGGCCGCGAAGATCTTCCGGTGGTCGTGGCCGCCGCGGCCCAGGTGCAGGATCTGGTCGTCGGTCATGTTCTCGACCATGGCCCGCAGCCGGTGGTCGTCGCCGAAGAAGTGCCGACGGATGTACGCACCGGTCTCCGTGGCGTACGTCTGGAACTGGCCGTCCGGCGTCGTGTTCAGCTTGTTGACCAGGATGCCGTCGCGGTCCTGCGCGAGCAGCGGGTCCCAGGTGCGGTCCCAGATCAGCTTGATGACGTTCCAGCCGGCACCGCGGAAGATCGACTCCAGCTCCTGGATGATCTTGCCGTTGCCGCGCACCGGACCGTCGAGGCGCTGCAGATTGCAGTTCACCACGAAGGTCAGATTGTCCAGGCCCTCCCGGGCGGCGATGGACAGCTGGCCGAGCGACTCGGGCTCGTCCATCTCGCCGTCGCCGAGGAACGCCCACACGTGCGACTTGGAGGTGTCGGCGATCCCGCGCGCCTCCATGTAGCGGTTGATCCGCGCCTGGTAGATCGCGCCGATCGGGCCGAGGCCCATCGACACGGTCGGGAACTCCCAGAAGTTCGGCATCAGCCGCGGGTGGGGGTACGACGACAGCCCGTTCGGGTACTTCGACTTTTCTTGGCGGAAGGCGTCGAGCTGCGCCTCGCTCAGTCGGTCCAGCATGAACGCGCGGGCGTAGACACCGGGCGACGCGTGGCCCTGGAAGAAGATCTGGTCGCCGCCGTCGCCCTCGTCCTTGCCCCGGAAGAAGTGGTTGAAGCCCACGTCGTACAGCGAGGCGGAGGAGGCGAAGGTGGCGATGTGGCCGCCGACGCCGATGCCGGGGCGCTGGGCGCGGGAGACCATCACCGCGGCGTTCCAGCGGGTCGCGTTGAGGATCTTGCGCTCGATCTCCTCGTTGCCGGGGAAGAACGGCTCGTCCCTGGTCGCGATCGTGTTCACGTAGTCCGTGCTGCGCATCTCGGGCACGGCCACGCGCTTCTCGCGGGCGCGCTCGATCAGGCGCAGCATGAGATAGCGGGCACGCTCACGGCCGCGCTCGTCGACGGCGGCGTCGAGGGAGTCGAGCCACTCCCGTGTCTCCTCCGGATCGAAATCCGGGACCTGGCTCGGCAGGCCGCCAATGATGATCGGGTTGCGATCGGATCCGGAAGCCACGCTGTTCCTTCGCTCTTCGGTTGGTGGTGTACGCCGCTCCCCATCGTGTACCCCGGGAGCAATTACGTCATCTCTACCGATGGGTAACCAACTGCCCCCGATTGGCGGACCGGCGCCACCGAAGCGTACAAAGGTGGCGAAGGGGCTGGGGCGATTCGCCGCCCCGGACGCAGAACTGCCTGGAGTTGCGGGCAGGACGGCCGTAAACGTCACCGTTTCGGCGGTCTCGGCGGCCGGGTACTTGCGCGATCCGTCCCGCCCGTGTGGACTACGGCCAATGCCTCGCGTACGCGCGCGGCTGAAGCATTTTCCGAAACAAGATCAGGAGGCAAGCCGTGAGCGCGACCGCGGACCACGCGGAGGAGCGGACCAACCCGGCTGCAAGGCTGGGGTTCGAGCCCGGACAGGTGGTCCAGGAGATCGGCTATGACGACGACGTCGAGCTGGAGCTCCGTGAGGCCATCGAGGCCGTCACCGGCCAGGAGATCGTCGACGAGGACTACGACGACGTCGCGGACGTCGTCCTGCTCTGGTTCCGCGACGAGGACGGAGACCTTACGGACGTTCTGGTGGACGCCATCGGCCTGGTCGATGACGGCGGCACGGTCTGGCTGATGACGCCGAAGACCGGCCGTGACGGCTATGTCGAGCCCAGCGACATCAACGAGGCCGCCCAGACCGCGGGCCTGTCGCAGACCAAGAGCATCAACGCCGGCAAGGACTGGACCGGCAGCAGGCTGGTCACGCCCAAGGCGGCGAAGTCCAAGCGCTGAGCACCAGCTGTCCCGGGGCCCCCGCCGACGACGGTCGGCGGGGGCCCTGTGCGTAGGCTGGGGCCGACTGGTCCGCAGCCCTGAAGGGATGAAATGCACATGGCGATCGAGGTCGGCACCAAGGCCCCGGACTTCGAGCTCAAGGACAACCACGGGCGGGCCGTGACCCTGTCCGAGTTCCGCGGCGAGAAGAACGTGGTGCTGCTCTTCTACCCGTTCGCCTTCACCGGCGTGTGCACCGGAGAGCTGTGCGCACTCCGTGACGAGCTGCCGAAGTTCGTCAACGACGACACCCAGCTGCTCGCCGTCTCCAACGACTCCATCCACACCCTGCGGGTCTTCGCCGAGCAGGAGGGCCTCGAGTACCCCCTGCTGTCTGACTTCTGGCCGCACGGCGAGGTCTCGCGGGCGTACGGCGTCTTCGCCGAGGACAAGGGCTGCGCGGTGCGCGGCACCTTCGTCATCGACAAGGAGGGCGTGGTGCGCTGGAGCGTCGTCAACGACCTGCCGGACGCCCGGGACCTCAACGACTACGTCAAGGCGCTCGACACCCTCTGACTTCATCGGTCGATGTGTCTGTTTCCGCAGGGAACCCGTCACTAGGATCCAGACGTTGATCCGATGCCAACGCACCACGACGGGGGCGCTGCCCCTGAAAACCACTTGGGAGGACTCGTGGGAGTCAGCCTCAGCAAGGGCGGCAACGTCTCGCTGACCAAGGCCGCCCCCAACCTGACCGCGGTCACCGTCGGTCTGGGTTGGGATATCCGTACCACCACCGGCACCGACTTCGACCTCGACGCCAGCGCCCTGCTGACGAACGCCGAGGGCAAGGTCGCCCTCGACGGGAACTTCGTCTTCTTCAACAACCTCAAGAGCCCCGACGGCTCGGTCGAGCACACCGGGGACAACCTCACCGGTGAGGGCGAGGGCGACGACGAGCAGATCAAGATCAATCTGATCGGCGTGCCGGCCGACGTCCAGAAGATCGTGTTCCCGGTCTCCATCTACGACGCCGAGACCCGTCAGCAGTCCTTCGGCCAGGTGCGCAACGCGTTCATCCGCGTCGTGAACCAGGCGGACGGCGCGGAGCTCGCCCGCTACGACCTGAGCGAGGACGCCTCGACCGAGACCGCCATGGTCTTCGGCGAGCTGTACCGCAACGGGGCGGAGTGGAAGTTCCGCGCCATCGGACAGGGCTACGCCTCGGGTCTGCGCGGCATCGCGCAGGACTTCGGCGTCAACGTCTGAGCCAGTCGCACACGCCGTCACCGTGGCGGGTCCGGGTGGGCCGCCGGGACGGCACAGCGCATGGGTCCGGGGGTCGGTCCCCGGGAGTTTGCAGCCGGCGCCGCACACCATCCGTGCGGCGCCGGACGCGCCTGTAGTTCCGTACATCCACAGGGGAGGACTCACCGTCATGGGCGTCACGCTCGCCAAGGGAGGCAATGTCTCCCTCTCCAAGGCCGCACCGAACCTCACCCAGGTCCTCGTCGGGCTCGGCTGGGACGCGCGTTCCACCACCGGGGCACCCTTCGACCTCGACGCCAGCGCGCTGCTCTGCCAGTCGGGGCGGGTGCTCGGCGACGAATGGTTCATTTTCTACAACAACCTGACGAGTCCGGACGGTTCGGTCACGCACACCGGTGACAACCTCACGGGTGAGGGTGAAGGGGACGACGAGTCGCTGATCGTCGACCTCCCCACGGTGCCGGCGCACTGCGACAAGATCATCTTTCCGGTCTCGATCCATGAGGCCGACAATCGCGGCCAGACCTTCGGCCAGGTCAGCAACGCGTTCATCCGCGTCGTCAATCAGGCCGACGGCCAGGAGCTCGCGCGCTACGACCTGAGCGAGGACGCGTCCACGGAGACCGCGATGATCTTCGGCGAGCTGTACCGGTACGGGGGCGAGTGGAAGTTCCGGGCCGTGGGGCAGGGGTATGCGTCGGGGCTCCGGGGCATCGCTCTAGACTTCGGGGTCAACGTTTCGTAAAAAGCCGCTTGTGTGCGGCACGGGGGAGGCCCGGAGTAGCGGGGTCCCGTACAAATCGATGGGATAGGCAGTGGTTCTGAGAACTTTCGGCTGGTCGTTCGCCATTACGGCGCTCGGCCTCGCATTCGCCGCCTGGCAGTGGGGGTGGGAGGCATTCGGCGTCGTCCTGATCCTGTCGATCCTCGAGATCTCGCTCTCGTTCGACAACGCGGTGGTCAACGCCGGAATCCTGAAGAAGATGAATGCCTTCTGGCAGAAGATCTTCCTCACGGTCGGCATCCTCATCGCCGTCTTCGGTATGCGGCTGGTCTTCCCCGTCGCCATCGTCGCCATCAGCGCCAAGGTGGGGCCCATCGAGGCCGTCCAACTCGCGATGGACAATCCGGCGCAGTACGAGGCCCTGGTCACCGACGCCCACCCGGCCATCGCGGCATTCGGTGGCATGTTCCTGTTGATGATCTTCCTCGACTTCATCTTCGAGGACCGGGACATCAAGTGGCTCGGCTGGCTTGAGCGCCCGCTCGCCAAGCTCGGCAAGGTCGACATGCTGTCGGTCTGCATCGCCCTGATCGCCCTGCTGGTCAGCGCGATGACCTTCGCGACCCACGCCCACACCAGCTCCGGCTACGCGGACAAGTCCGCCACGGTGCTGCTGGCGGGTGTCGCCGGTCTGATCACGTATCTGATCGTGGGCGGCCTCTCCGGCTACTTCGAGAACAAGCTGGAGGAAGACGAGGAGCGCGAGCACGAGGAGGAGGAGAAGGCCAAGGCCGAGGGCAAGCAGGTCTCGGTGGTGGGCCTCGCCGGCAAGGCGGCGTTCTTCCTGTTCCTGTACCTGGAGGTGCTCGACGCGTCGTTCTCCTTCGACGGCGTCATCGGCGCCTTCGCGATCACCAACCAAATCTTCTGGATGGCGCTCGGCCTCGGCATCGGCGCCATGTACGTCCGGTCGCTCACGGTCTACCTGGTCCGCCAGGGAACCCTCGACGACTACGTCTACCTGGAGCACGGCGCGCACTACGCGATCGGTGCGCTCGCCGTCATCCTGCTCATCACCATCGAGCACGAGATCAGCGAGATCATCACCGGCCTCGTCGGCGTCCTGCTGATCGCCTGGTCCTTCCTCTCCTCCGTGAGGCGCAACAGGCGTCTCGCGGCGGAGGAGGCCGAGGAGAAGGCGCTCGCGGCGGAGTAAGTGTGACGCCGTAGGGTTTGAGGAACGCTCTCAGCGGGGCGGCCAGGAGGCACACCGGCCTCCGGGCCGCCCCGCGCGGTGTTCCGGGGCCTTGCAGGACTGCAGGGCTGCGGGTCGGTGCGAGGCAACGGGACCGGCGGGGGAAAACCGGCCGGGCACAGTCAGGGGTGGGACATGGCCTTCTGGGACGGTTGGTGGCGTGGCAGGGCGGCGGCGCAGTTCGACTCGGGGAGTGCTTCGACCAACTCCATTCAGCTGACCAAGCGGCACCCGCAGGTGTCGCTCACCAAGCAGGGCGCCGCCACCGGCAACCTCCGGGTCAATCTGTCGTGGCGGATGCGGACCTCCGACATCGAGGGCCGGTCCAAGCAGAGCGGCCGACTGCTGCGGAACCCCTCGAAGCTCTTCAAGCCCGAGGTCGTCCAGGCGCACACCCAGGGCGTCGTCAACGTGGACCTCGACCTGGGCTGCCTCTACGAGCTGATGGACGGCAGCAAGGGTGTGGTGCAGCCGCTCGGCAGCTTCTTCGGCAGCCTGAACGAGCCGCCGTACGTCAGGCTCAGCGGCGACGACCGCTTCGGCGCGCCCTCCGGTGAGACGCTCTTCGTCAATCTCGACCACCGTGAGTCGATCAAGCGGCTGCTGTTCTTCGTCTACATCTACGACCGGACGCCGGCCTTCGACCGCACGCACGCGAAGGTCACGCTGTACCCGAGCAACGGGCCGCGCGTGGAGATCGAGCTGGACGAGCGTGCCCCGCAGGCACGCTCGTGCGCGGTGTTCACCGTGGAGAACGTCAAGGGCGAGCTGGTCGTGCGCCGCGAGGTGAAGTTCGTGTACGGCTTCCAGGCGGAACTGGACCGGCTGTACGGCTGGGGACTGCAGTGGGGGCGCGGCTACAAGACCAAGGCCTGAGCCGCCGCCGTCGTTTCTTGCCCCGTCCCCGTCCGCGTCCCCGTTTCCGTCCGCGTCCCGGTCCCCGTTCCTGCCCTGCGGCCGCCGGTCACTGGCGGATGAACTGCGGGCCCATCGGAGGCAGCCGGAAATTCGGGTCCGGCGCCGGGGCGGCAGCGGCGGCAGGCTGCGGATAGCCGTACGCGGGCTTCGTCGAGGGCTGCGGTGACGCCGGGTGGGGGTAGCCGTACGTGGGCTGCGGTGCGGGCTGGGGCGAGGTCTGCTGCGGATAGCCGTACGCGGGCGACGCCGGCGCGGGGAACGTCGGTGCGGGCGCCTGCTGCGACGGGTCCTGGGCCTGCGTCCGGGGCTGGTTCTGGGCCTGGGGCTGCGGCTGTGCCGGTACGGACGGCTCCTGCTGCGCCTCCGGCTCGGTCTCGTCCACCGAGATGCCGAACGCGGTGGCCAGGCCGATCAGCCCGGACGGATAGCCCTGCCCCACGGCACGGAACTTCCAGCCGTCCCCACGCCGGTACAGCTCACCGCAGATGATCGCGGTCTCCTCACCGGTCTCCGGCCGTACCTCGAACACCGCCAGCGGTTCGCCGTCCGCCGCCCCGGCGTCGTACAGCATGATCCGCAGGTCCCGTACCTCGGCGAAGCTGCCGCCGTCGGACGACGCCGCGAGCACCACCTGGTCGACCGACGGATCCAGCGAGCCGACGTCCGCCTGCACGGTGTCGGTGAGCCCCTCGGCCTCACGCTTCTTCGGCAGCAGCCGCACCAGCCCGGAGGGGTGGCGGGGCTGGTTGTAGAAGACGAAGTCCTCGTCCGAGCGCACGCGGCCGTCGGTGCCGAGCAGCAGGGCGGAGGCGTCCACGTCCGGTACTGCCGGACCGGGTGACCAGCGCAGTACGGCCCGTATCGCCGTCGCTCCGAGCGGGACGTTGGAGCCCTTCAGCATCGCGTGCGTCATGCCCGTCATCCTGCCTTCCCCGCCCCCGCGCGGACAACGCGGGGGAGGGAGGGCATGCACCAGCCCGGGCGCGGGCAGCCTGACTCGGGGGCCGGAACCGGACGAGTTACCTGGATTTCATGCACTTGGGGAACTCTTGACACCTGCACCTACGTACTATTACCGGCCACCTCAATGACCGGGCCGCGACGGCAGTACGGGGGATCTACATGCGTCATTTCGGGCATATCCCGGCCACTGCACGTAAGGAACTGTTCCACAAGGAGCCGTGCGAGTTCGATGCCGGCTCTCCTGCACGCATGCTTTCCGCCGCTCTCGGGGCCACGCTCTACAGCCCCGCGACGCGGCCCCGGCTCGCGGACGACGTCCTGAAGCAGGGGGCCCGCGGGGTGGTCTCCATGGTGCTGTGCCTGGAGGATTCCATCGACGACGCCGAGGTCCAGGACGGCGAGGAGAACCTGGTCCGCCAGTTCGCCGACCTCGACGCGCGCGGCGCCGAGGTGCCGCTGCTCTTCATCCGGGTCCGTGAGGCGGGCCAGATTCCGGACCTCGTGCGGCGCCTCGGCGAAACGGTCCGGCTGCTGTCCGGATTCGTACTGCCGAAGTTCACGCACGAGCGCGGCGCGGCCTTCCTGGAGGCTATCGGCGCGGCCGAGACCGAGAGCGGCAGCCGGCTGTACGCCATGCCGGTGCTCGAGTCCCCCGAGCTGCTCCATCTGGAGACCCGGGCCGAGACGCTGGCGGGCATCGCGCGCACGGTCGACGAGTACCGGGACCGGGTGCTCGCGCTGCGACTCGGTGTCACCGACTTCTGCTCGGCGTACGGACTGCGCCGCTCGCCCGACATGACGGCCTACGACGTCCAGATCGTCGCCAATGTCATCGCGGACGTCGTCAATGTGCTCGGCCGCGCCGACGGGACCGGGTTCACCATCACCGGCCCGGTGTGGGAGTACTTCCGGCTCCAGGAGCGCATGTTCAAGCCCCAGCTGCGGCGCAGCCCGTTCCTCGAGGTGCGGGCCGAGAAACTGCGTACTGCACTGATCGAGCACGACCTGGACGGGCTGCTGCGGGAGATCGAGATGGACCGGGCCAACGGTCTGCTCGGCAAGACCTGTATCCACCCCTCGCATGTGCTGCCCGTGCACGCCCTGTCGGTCGTCAGTCATGAGGAGTTCAGTGACGCGCAGGACATCCTTCGCCCGGAGCGGGGAGGCGGGGGAGTGATGCGCTCGGCGTACACGAACAAAATGAATGAAGTGAAGCCTCATCGCGCCTGGGCGGAGCGCACGCTCCAGCGCGCCGAGGTGTTCGGCGTCGCGCGCGAGGACGTCGGATTCGTGGAACTGCTCACCGCCGGGCTCGCCGGCTGATGACGCAGACGCCTCGCACGACGAAGACGACGAAGACGAAGATGATGAAGACGAAGGGGAACGGAACGCCTGTGGTGTGGTCGGGTAGCTGGGTCGCCCAGCGGCTGGGAGTCGAGCTCGTCGGCGACGACGGGCTGAAGGACCTGCTGGGCCTGGCCCTGCGGCGCAATCCGAAGCGTGCGCATCTGCTGGTGTCGCAGGTGCTCGGCAAGCATGTGCCGCAGAGCCCGGCAGCCGTGTACGGACACGGGTTCGCGCTCGGAGTGCGGGTGCGCGAGCTGCTCGGCGACGAGGAGGCCGCGCGCGCGGTGGTCCTCGGGTACGCGGAGACGGCGACCGGCCTCGGCCACTCGGTCGCCGACGGACTCGGTCTCGCGCCCTACCTCCACTCGACGCGCCGCCCGGTCGCCGGGCTCGCACCGGCGGGCGGCTTCGAGGAGTCCCACTCCCACGCCACCTCCCATCTGCTCCTTCCCGAGGACCCCAAGCTGCTCGCGGGGGCCGGCCCCCTGGTCCTGGTCGACGACGAGTTCTCCACCGGCAACACCGTGCTGAACACCATCCGCGACCTGCACGAGCGCTACCCCCGCGAGCGGTACGTGGTCGTCGCCCTCGTCGACATGCGCTCGGCTGCCGACACGCGCCGCCTGGCGGACTTCGCGCGGGAGATCGGCGCCCGGATCGACCTGGTGGCGACGGCCGAAGGCACGGTGCGGCTGCCGGAGGGGGTGCTGGAGAAGGGGCAGGCGCTGGTCGCGGAGCACGAGGCGGCGGCTTCGGCCGCGGAGTCCGCCACGCCACCGGCCGTCGCGGCCGCAGGCACCGCCCCGGGCCCGGCGGGCGGAGAACCGCACGCCGGCGCGACGGACGCCGGCGCAACGGTTTCCGTCGCGCCCGCTGCCGCCGCGCCGGATGCCGTCCCTTCGGTGGGCCCTGCCGCGGTGCCACCCGCCGTCCGCGTACGCCTCGGCTGGCCCGTCGGCGTCCCCGACGGCGGTCGGCACGGCTTCACGCCTGCGCACCGCGCCGAGCTGGAGGCGGCGCTGCCGGGCATGGCGGCGCGCCTCGCCGAGGCCCTCGGCGGCACAGCGCGGCGGGTGCTCGTGCTCGGCTGCGAGGAGCTGATGTACGCACCGCTGCGGCTCGCGCAGGCGCTGGAGGAGGCCGGAACGGCAGCGGACGAGATCCGGTACTCGACGACCACCCGCTCGCCCGTCCTCGCCGTCGACGACCCCGGTTATGCGATACGCAGCCGACTGGTCTTCCCGGCCCACGACGACCCGGCCGACGGCCCCGGCGAGCGGTACGCCTACAACGTGGCCGGCGCCGGCTTCGACGCGGTCGTCGCCGTCGTCGACTCCACCGCCGACACCGAAGCACTGCACGCCCCCGCCGGGCTGCTGGCCCGGCTCGCCGAGCACATACCGCACGTCGTGCTCGCCGTCGTCCCCAGTTACGCCCCCGCTCCCGA
Source organism: Streptomyces sp. NPDC001970 (assembly GCF_053594115.1). Lineage (NCBI taxonomy): Bacteria > Bacillati > Actinomycetota > Actinomycetes > Kitasatosporales > Streptomycetaceae > Streptomyces > Streptomyces sp. NPDC001970. Next base: position 18,133 of record NZ_JBSFDW010000061.1, read on the forward strand.
AAGGGAACCGATGTTGCCCGAGCCGCTGCGCGGACCCGCCTTCTCCTCCTACGCCCCCGACGAGGTCGGCTGGCTGCTCCAGGACCTCTCGGACGTCGAGCTCGAAGCGCCCACGGAGGAGCGCGAGGAGGCGATACAGAGCGGTGGTGCGCACTACGCCGAGTCGCTGCCGGTCGAGTACCAGCCGAGTGCCCAGTACCAGGAGGTGTTCCGCGCCGCGCTCGACACCTCGGCCGCCCGCATCGCCCGCGCGGTCGGGACCGTCACCGAGACCGTGCTCGCCGAGCGGTCCGCGCGCCCCGTGCTCGTGTCGCTGGCCCGCGCGGGTACTCCCGTCGGCGTACTGATGCGCCGCTGGGCCCGGCACCGCCGCGGCCTGGACCTCCCGCACTACGCCGTGTCGATCGTCCGCGGCCGCGGCATCGACGAGAACGCGCTGCGCTGGCTCGCCGCCCACCACGACCCGGCCGATGTCGTCTTCGTCGACGGCTGGACCGGCAAGGGCGCCATCACTCGCGAACTGGCCGCCGCACTCGGCGAGTTCGACGGCTTCGACCCCGAGATCGCGGTCCTCGCCGACCCGGGTGGCTGCGTCCGCACGTACGGCACCCGCGAGGACTTCCTCATCCCCTCCGCCTGCCTCAACTCCACGGTCTCCGGGCTGATCTCCCGCACAGTGCTGCGCACGGACCTGGTCGGCCCACACGACTTCCACGGCGCGAAGTATTACCGCGAGCTGGCCGGGGCCGATGTCTCCGGGTATTTCCTCGACACCGTCGCGGCTCGCTTCGACGAGGTCGCCGACGCCGTGGACGCAGAGGTCAAGGAGCTGCTGTCGGCGGACCGGGCGCCCACGTGGGCCGGCTGGGCCGCGGTGGAGCGGATCAGCGAGGAGTACGGCATCCACGACGTGAACCTCGTCAAGCCCGGCGTCGGCGAGACCACCCGGGTCCTGCTGCGCCGCGTCCCCTGGAAGATCCTGGCCAAGCGGGGCGCGGGCGCCGACCTCGACCACGTACGGCTGCTGGCCGAGCAGCGCGGCGTACCGGTCGAGGAGATCGACGACCTTCCGTACACGTGCGTCGGGCTGATCCATCCCCAGTACACGCGCGGCGCGACCGGCGCCGACGGCAAGGCGGTGGCTGCCCAGTGACCGCCCTCGTCGCCAGCGACCTCGACCGTACGCTCATCTACTCGTCGGCGGCCCTTCAGCTGCAGATGCCCGACGTCCAGGCGCCGCGGCTGCTCTGCGTCGAGGTGCACGAGAGCAAGCCGCTGTCCTACATGACGGAGACCGCCGCCGGGCTGCTCGACGACCTGGCCCGATCCGCCGTCTTCGTGCCGACCACCACGCGGACGCGCAAGCAGTACCGCAGGATCCAACTGCCCGGCCCGCCCCCGCGGTTCGCGATCTGTGCGAACGGCGGACATCTGCTGGTCGACGGCGAGTCCGACCGCGACTGGCGGCGGATGGTCGCTGCCCGGCTCGCGGACGAGTGCGCCTCGCTCGCCGAGGTCCGCGCCCGGATGCTCGCGGTGGCCGACCCGGCATGGCTGCTCAAGGAGCGGGTCGCGGAGGACCTCTTCGCCTATGTCGTCGTCGAGCGCTCGCTGCTGCCGGAGGACTGGGTGGAGGAGCTCTCCGCGTGGGCCGAGCCGAAGGGGTGGACGGTCTCCCTCCAGGGCCGCAAGATCTACGCCGTTCCGAAGCCCCTCACCAAGAGCGCCGCGGTCCACGAACTCGTCCGCCGCACCGGCGCCGAGGTCGTCCTGGCCGCCGGGGACTCCCTCCTCGACGCCGATCTTCTCCTCACCGCCGACCACGCCTGGCGCCCCTCACACGGCGAACTCGCCGACACCGGCTGGTCCGCCCCGCACGTCACCGTGCTCCCGGAACGGGGTGTCGCGGCGGGCGAGGAGATCCTGCGGCGCTTCGCCGTGACGGCGGCGACGGTGGCTGGTGGGGTGCCGGTCGCCACGCCGACGGTCCCGGCCCCGGTCCCGGTCGCCGAGCTCACGGTCGCGGTCCCGGTCGCCGAGCTCACGGCCGCGGTCCCGCTCGCCACGCCCACTGTTACGGTCCCGACGCCTGCCCAGGCCCCGGAGATCGTGAGCCCTTCCGGCGATTGAGGACGGCCCGTGGGGCCCCGACGGTGCCGTCCGAGGGCCCGAGCGGCGCCGCGGTCCACGAACTCGTCCGCCGCACCGGCGCCGAGGCCGTCCTGGCCGCGGACGGCCCGTGGGGCCCCCGACGGTGCCGTCCGACGGCCTGAGCCTTTCTCAGCCGCGTCCTTCGGCCGCCGCACGGTTGATCTCCGGGCTGTACAGGACGTGCTCGCCTGCGCCGCCGCGCCCCGCGACCACGAGCATCGCGCGGCCCAGGTTCTCGGTGGTCGTGACATGCCCGGGCGACACCCGCCGCAGCAGCGGATAGAGCCAGGAGACCCCGACGTACAGCCATCGGTACAGGGGGGTTCGCGAGGTCGCCCCGTGCATGGGCTGGATGTAGCCGGGCCGGAACATGTACGCGTGGAACGGCATCGCGAGGAGTTCGTTCTCCGTCCGCCCCTTCACGCGCGCCCACATCGAGCGGCCGCTCTCCGTGCTGTCCGTGCCTTCGCCCGAGACGTAGACGAAGGTCAGCGACGGGTTCGCGGGGAGCGCGCGGGCCGCGGCGAGGGTGTGGTCGTACGTGATCCTGCGGTACTCCTCCTCGCTCTTGCCCGCCGAGGAGACCCCCAGGCAGAAGAAGCACGCGTCCACGGACTCGAACTGCCCGGCCAGGGGCGAGAAGTCGGTGAAGTCCTGGTGGACGATCTCGCGGAGCTTGGGGTGGGTGAAGCCGAGCGGCCGGCGCACGACCGCGATGACGGACGAGACACGGTCGTCGAGCAGGCATTCGCGCAGCACGCCCTGGCCGATCATGCCGGAGGCGCCGAAGAGGAGAACATTCACAGGAGCCAAACTAACAGAACGCCGTCCTCTTAATAAGGGAACATGGGTCCTTTATGTGCTCGTAGGCCACTCGTATGCTGTCAGCGTCATGGATCACGTGGGATTTGTCCGCGCCCGACGGCCGGAGCAGAAGCAGCAGCGACGCGAGGCGATTCTCGATGCGGCGCGCACGCTCGGCACGGAGTCGGGGGTGCGCAAGGTGACGCTGGGCAGTGTCGCCGACGCCGTGGGGCTCGCGAAATCCAATGTGGTGCGCTACTTCGGGACCCGCGAAGAGATCTTTCTGGAGCTCACGGCGGAGGCCTGGAGGGACTGGGAGCACGCGCTCACCCGGCGACTCGGGGAAACGGTCACCGCCGAGGGTGCCGGGGGTGCGAAGGGTGCCGGAGGTGCTGGGGGCGACGGCGTCGTCGCCGCTGTCGCGGAGACCCTGGCCGACCGTCCGTTCCTCTGCGATCTGCTCAGCCAGACCGCCCTCACCTTGGAGCACAACGTCTCGCTGGAGGCGGCCCGCGCGTTCAAGCGGGACGTGATCGCCGTCGTCGGCCGGCTCGGTGCGCGGGTCGCCGACGCCCATCCCCAGCTGAACGAGAGCGAGGGCGCGGAGCTGATCTCGGCGGCCGCCGCGCTCGCCGGCGTGCTCTACCCGCTCTCCACGCCGCCAGCCGTCATGAAGGAGCTCTACGCCCAGGAACCGGACATCGCCGCGGCCTGCCCGGAGCTGCTGCCGACCCTCGGGCGCTCACTGGCGGCACTCGCCGCCGGGCTCCCCACCCTGCGCGAAAAGGGCTAGGCAGGAACCGGTGGGCAGGAACCGGCAGGCCGGAGGCGGCCGACCGGAACCAGGCGGTCGGAAGTGCCGGCCGGAGGTGGCCGGCCGGCTACGACGGTTGGCCGTGACTAGCCGCAGCAGCCGCCCCCGCAGCACCCGCCACCGCCGCCGCCGGTGGCCGGGGCGGGTGCCGACTGCGTGCGCGTACCGCCGACGGCGACGGCCGAGAGCAGCTTCACGGTGTCCTCGTGGCCGGCCGGGCAGGCCGTGGGGGCGGAGGACTCGGCCATGGGCCGGCTCACCTCGAAGGTGTCGTTGCAGGAACGGCAGCGGTACTCGTATCGGGGCATGCGCACAGATTAGCCCTGGCGTGCACGTTCCGCGCCGGCCGTCTCCTCGGGGTGACGTGCCCGGTAGTACGGATTGTCGTGGGGGAGGGCACTGCCGACCCTGCCGTACATCCCGAACCACATCAGCATGACCCCGACCACGAAGCTGAAGAGCACGTTCTGGATCCGGAAGTTGAGGAGGTTGTACTCGGTGTCCAGCATGCCGAGGCCGATGAAGCCGTTGAGGATGAAGAGGATGCCGAGGACCATGTTCAGCGTGGAGGCGAAGTTGCCTCCGATGACCATGCCCACGAAGAGCAGCAGCCCGACGCAGATCGACAGCACGCTCAGCGCGCCGTTGGTGTTGAGGCCGCCGACGGTGTTGTTGCCGGTGTCGAAGAACCCGAGGTTGTTGGTCAGGCCGAGGATCCCGAAGGCCAGCAGGATCAGCCCCATGATCCCGGCGCCGACGCGGTAGACCTGGTTGAGGCGGTGATCGACGGGCAGATGCTCGTCCATCACGACGCGGATGCCGCTCTTGTGGTGCACGGTTCGCGGTACATGAGTGGATGCCACGGTGGCCTCCTTACAGGCGTACGTACCTACACCAGCATCCGCCCGTGCCGACGCCCCGACAAATGGGGCCGCCCGGGCCGACGGCGCGCGCGGGGGGCCGCCCGGGCCGACGGCGCGTGTCAGGCGCCTGCGCCGCGCTCCTCGCGGATCTGCTCGACGACGCGCGCCACGCCCTGCCGTACCGCTTCCGTCTCCGTCAGGAAGTGCCAGTAGTCGGGGTGGCGGCCCTCGAGTCCGGCGATGGCGCGCTCCAGTCGGGCGACGGAGTCGTCCAAAGGCCGGGCGTGGCGCGGGTCCGGGGTGTTGCGGCCCGCCATGGCCAGGCGCTGGGCGTCGCGGATCGCGAACCGGGTGCGCTGGATCTCCTGCTCCGGGTCCTTCGCGACGGCGTCGAGCCGGCGCAGCCGGTCGCCGGCGGCCGAGACGGCCTCGTCGGTGCTGTTCAGCAGCGCCCGGACCGTGCCGAGCAGGGCGGTCGCGTCCGGCCAGCGCTGCTCGTCGCGTGCCTTCCCCGCCTCCTTGATTTTCTCCTCGGCCCGGCGGACGTTCTCGGCGGCCTGAGCGGGGACGGGCTGCAGATCCTGCCAGCAGGCGGCGGTGAAGCGGCGGCGCAGCTCGCTGAGCACGGGCTCGACGCCGTCCGCACGGGTGGTCAGGGCCTGCGCGCGGGTGCGCAGCGAAACGAGCCGCTTGTCGATCTCGGCGGCGCGCTCGGGGAGCCGCTCGGCCTCGGTCCGTACGGCCTCGGCCTCCCGTACGACCCGGTCGGCGCGCTGCAGCGTGTCCGCGACGCCGTGCCGGCCGGCGCCTTCGTTGAGCTTGGTCAGCTCGGGGGCGAGGGCGGCGAGGCGGGCGGCGAGATCGTCCGCCCGCAGTCCGGAGCCCCGCACCGAATCGAGAGCATTGCTCGCGGCAAGGAGCGCCTGTCGTGCGCGCTCGACCGCGGGCGCGAGCCGGGCCAGCTGGGTCTCCGCCTTGTCGAGCAGCGTCCCGAGCCCCTGCGCGAACCGGTCGAGCTCGCCCTTGACCCGTACGAGCTCGTCCTTCGCCTTCGTCAGCTCCGTGCGCGCCCGCGCCGCAACCGACGCGTCGAGGCCGTCCCGGTCGAGGTCGTGCGCGTCGACCGCCGTGATGTAGCCGTGGCTGACCTCGTCGATGCGCCTCCCCAGCGCGGCGAACTCGTCCACTGCCCGGCGCGCGCCCGGCGAGCTGTCCACGGCCGTGATCGTCTCGATCGAGATCCGCAGATCGCGCTGGGCCGTGTCGAGCTCGTAGAAAGCCGCGGCCGCCGCGTCCTTCGCGGCCTGGGCATCGGCCCGCTGACTCTCCCCGCGCCCGCCGCCGAACCAGCGCCGCGTCCCCCCGCCGCCCCCACTGGCGAAGGCCCCCGGCAGCGCGGCGGCCACCAAGGGCAACGGCAGCAGGACCACGGCGACAAGATCTCGCAGCCCCCGCGCGACACCTGATTTCGCTTTCGCTCCTCTGTGCGGCCGCGCGTGTGTCGCCGTCACATCCCTCTCCCGTGCCGTGTCCGCCCTGCCCGGTTCATTCTCCCACCTGGTAAGGACGAACACACGGGGCCGTTAGTTCGCTCGTACGACAACCTCTCCGTTGTCGCTGTGCGCCTTGATGATGTGCGGGCTCTTCGGGTCCTGGGTGACGCCGACCGACGTCTCGCCGTTCTCGGCGACCGCCGTCACCCTGTACGCCTTCGAGCCCGGCACCTCGACGGTGATCGCGCCGTTCGCACTGGAGCCGTCCACCAGATCCGGTACGACGGCGAAGTCCAGCTCCACCGACCCGTTGTCCGACCCGGCGGTCACGGTCCTGGAGGCGACGCGCTTCCCGGTGACCTCACCGTTGTCGGCGACCAGGTCCAGCGGGCCGCTGGAGTCCCGCACGGTCACCGTGCCGTTGTCCGCCCGTATCGTCAGCGCCGTGTCGAACCCGCTCGCGGTCACACTTCCGTTGTCGTCGCGCACATCGACCGCGACCCCGCGCGGCACCCGCACCGAGTGCCGCGCCTCGCAGTCACTCGCGACGGCGCTGCACTTCACCCGCAACGTCAGCGTCCCGTCCTTCAGCGCCCACTCCGGATCGGGCCCCTCGCCCATGAACACCCACCCGTCGACCCGCCGCTCCACCTCGACGGCCTTCACATCCGCGGGCACCAGCTCGATCGCGGTGTCCTCGGCTTCGATGGTCAGCGTGTCCCCGCTGAACGCGAACGTCTTCCGCTCGACCACGGCCCCCTCCGCATCCGCATCGGCACACCCGGTGACGGCGACCGCGACGATCACGGCCCCACCGGCGGCGCCGAGCACACGCCCGCGGATGCGGCGGGTCCGAGTCTTCAGTGCGCCCACGATGATCCCCCAGCCCCTGAACTGCAACGTTTCCCCCACCCTAGAAACCCCGCCCCCCACGCACGATCCGGCCGCCCACCCACTCCATGGTGGGGCTATCCCCCGGGTACCCCCGGCCCCCACATGATCTGGTTTGCGGCACCCACCGGTGGTCCATGTACGCTGTTGCCTCACTCCGGGTGCGTAGCTCAGGGGTAGAGCGCTGCTCTTACAAAGCAGATGTCGGCGGTTCGAAACCGTCCGCGCCCACCAGTGGGAAGCACGACGAAGGCCCAGGTCACCGGTACTGAACCGGGAGCCTGGGCCTTGTTCGTTCCCCCAGCGAACCCGGTGGGGGAGTGGCGTCGTGCCATTTACGTGCCAGATGCGTCCTCGGACTCCGTCGGCCGGGCCTTCCTGATCTGCTCGTCGACGTGCGCGGCGATGGCGTGGTCACGGCCGTTCACCAGGTGCTGGTAGATCAGCGCGGCCCGCACTGAGGAATGACCCATCCGCTGCATCAGCTCACGTGTCGTGGCACCGCCGGTCGCGGCGAGGGTGTTCCCGGTGTGGCGCAGATCGTGGAAGTGCACGTCCCCCAGGCCGGTCGTCTCCAGGGCCCGCAGCCACAGGCGGCGGAAGTTGTTCCGGCGAAGCTGCCCACCCCGTGCCCCGGTGAACACCAGCCCGGCGCGGCCCGGCTCGGCGTGCGCGTCGAGATGAGAGGCGAGGTCCGCCGTCAGCGTGGCCGGGAAGGCCACGGTGCGCACACCGGCCGCGCTCTTGGGCGTCTTGACGACGATGCCGTCCGTCCGTGTCTCTGCCAGAGCGCGCCGCACGGCGACGGTTCGCCGTTGGAGGTCGACGTCATGGCGCTGGAGTCCGGCCAGCTCCCCGAACCGCAGGCCGGTGAAGGCCGCCAGGAGGATGAGCACCCGGAAGCGCGCCGGCACCGCATCGGCGAGTTGGAAGACCTCCGAAACGTTGAGGAATGGGCGCTCCGCTGTCTTGGCCGCTCCCGCGCCCTTGATGCGGCAGGGGTTGCGCCGGATCACCTCGTCGTCCACTGCGGTGTTCATGATGGCCCGGAGGACTTGGTACGCCTTGACGACCGTCGGCTCACCGACACCGGACTCCAGCAGCCCGGCACGCCAGCGGCGGATCTGCGGGGTCGTGATCTCACTCAGCACCACGTTCGCGAAGGTCGGCAGGATGTGGAGGCGCAGCGCGCTGCCGTTGCGTTCGCGGGTGGTCGCGGCGTAGTCGCGCTCCTTGAACCAGGCGTCGGCGTAGACCCCGAACATGATCTTCTCGTCCGGATTCTGCCAGCGCCCATCGATGATCTCGGCTTCCTTGCGCACCAGCCAACGATCAGCGTCGGTCTGGGACGGGAAGGTCTCCGGGGCGGAACGCAGCAAGCCATCCGGGCCCGGGTACCTCGCCTGGAAGCGGCCGGACGGCAGCTTGCGCACCGAGCCGAACCGGCGACGCTTGCCCTTTCGGCTCGCCATCAGGCCGCCGCCCCGAGGTGTCGGCGGCCCGTGGTGATCGGCTGGACGGTGTTGGCTGCGACGAAGTCCGTCAACGCCCTCTCAGGGATTCGGACATGCCGGCCCACCTTCACGAAGACGATTCGCCGCTCAGCGATCAGTCGCCGGGGGAAGCGAACGGTCGTACCGAGCACTTGGGCGACCTGCTCCACGGTGAGCAGCCGGTCAGCCATGTGTCACTTCTCCTTCCAGTTCTGTGGTGTTGGGTGTGAGTGAGGCGGCGAGCCATTCCTCGCCGCGGGTGAGTCCGGTTCCGGCGAAGGCCCAGTGCGCGAGGACGAGGGTGGTGTCGTCGTCGGCGGGTTCGGCCGGCACGAGGTTCTGGTCGCCGTGGGCGAGGGCGGCTTGGAGGCGGCGCCATTCGGCGCGGGCGGTGCGTAAGGCGCCGAGGGTGGTGGAATAGCGGCGGGTCTTGGTGGAGAAGTGGCCGCGGAAGCCGAGCATGTGGGCCCAGGCGCGGAGCCGGAGGTCTTCCAGGTCCTTGCGGGCGCCGAGGGTCCAGGCGGTGCGGATGAGTCGGCGGGCGTGCTCGGGGATGGACTTGCGGCCGAGTTCGGCGAGGAACTTGATGGGGCGGTCGAGGGTGCCAGTCGCGGTCTCGGCGCCCTTGGTGGCGTACTTGGCGATGTAGGCGGCGACGGCGCGTTCGGTCAGTTCGGTGCCGCCGTCGAAGTCAGCCGAGCGGATCGGCCGGATGTCGAGCTGGGTGCCGAAGGCGAACCGATGTGGGCGTCCGTCGACGACGGGGCCGGGCACGTTGGCGGCTTTGGCGGCGGCGTGGATGGCGTCGGTGAGGAGTTCGGCGGTGGCCCAGGCCGGGGGCGGGGTGTCGCCGCCGTCGGGGCCGTCGAGGCGGATCACGGCGTGGAAGTGGATGGCGCCGCGGCGCTGGTACTCGGCGACCTTGGCGAAGGAGACGCGGGCGTAGTCGGCGAAGGCGCGTTGGGTGAGTCCGGCGCGCTTGGCGACTTCGCGGCGCAGGAAGATGGAGAAGCGGGCCCAGATCTTGGAGGCGTGCGCGTTCCACAGCACCGCGGCTTCGTAGTCGTACGTCTCGGGGTCGAGCGGGGTGCCCAGTTCGGGGGCGTCTTCGGCGTGCTGGGTGCCGCAGCGGCAGCGGCCCTTGGTGGGGCGGTTGTGGACGGGGCCGAAGCTGGGGGCGGTGAAGGTGGCGAACAGCCGGGGGTGGGTGGCCACGCGCTCGGGGGTGCCTTTGCCGCCGCGGAGTCCGGCGGTGATCAGTTGGTAGGTGTCGCGGCGGTAGGTCTCGGCGCAGGCCGGGCAGCGGGTGGTGCGGCGGTTGTTGCAGCGGACCAGGAGGTTCCCGGCGGGCAG
>NZ_JBSFDW010000062.1:0-24329 GCF_053594115.1 Streptomyces sp. NPDC001970
CGACCAACGCGCCGGGTCCCCACCATGCCCACCGCCCGATACCGCCTCGCTCGACCCCACGGCGTCACCTCGTCAACCCAAGCGAAACAGCGAGGTTAGAAGATGTTGTCTGCTGGAGGGCGAGCTGGCCGTCGCCGAACCGAAGAAGCTCCGCTACCGGCTGCTGCACGCTGCCGTCCGCATCACCCGCGGCGGCCGTCGCCTTCACCTGCGCACCTTGGCGCAACCTCGCCCTGGCGATACGAGCTGACCAGCGCTTTCGCCCCCCGCCACAGCCCTGTCACGGCCGGCCACCACCTCTGAGAGCGGGTCCGGAGTGATTTTGTCCGTGTCTGAGGGTGCTGCGAAGCGCGCACGTTTTCATGATCGGGTACCGCGCGGGGGTGGGTGCTGCGGTTTGATCGTCTTGTGACCGATCGTCGTCGTTATCCCTCGGACCTGACAGATGAACAGTGGGCTCTGGTGGGTCCGTTGCTCCCTGCACGACCGGTGAGTATCGCGCCGGCCAAGCGCGAGCTGCGGGAGATCGTGCGCGCGGTCCTGTACGTGGCCAGGACCGGGATTCCATGGCGGTATCTGCCGCACGACCTGCCGCCGCACACCACCGTCTACGACTACTTCGCCCGATGGGAGGCAGACGGCACCGCCGAGCGGATCCACGACACACTCCGCGACGAGGTCCGCCGGAAGAAGGGCCGTCGGATCCTGCCGAGTGCAGTGGTCATCGACTCCCATCACCGACCGGTGGATCCGGGCTAAACCACGGCACCGTCCCTGCCCACCCACGGCCCCAGGAACCTCCAAGAACCCGGCCCGCGCGTCGGGCCTCAGCCATGCCCACCCGGCCACGATCAATCAGGACCACCGCTTCACAGCGATCAGACCAGGTCAGCCACCCGCAGCGAAACAAGGAGACTAGCTCTTGAGATACTCCAGGACCGCGAGCACTCGTCGGTGCTGCGAGGACTCCGCCTGCTGCAGACCCAGCTTGAGGAAAATGCCGGTGACGTGCCGCTCGATCGCAGGAACGGTCACGACCAGCTTCGCCGCAATGCCGGCATTGGAGTGCCCCTCTGCCATGAGGGCAAGAACCTCACTTTCCTTGGGCGTGAGCAGATCGAGCGGGCCGGCCGCGCGCTTACGGCCTACGAGGCTGGCAATCACGTCCGAGTCGAGAGCCGAACCACCACTCGCCACGCGTTCCACCGCGTCACTGAGGATCTCGGGCTTCGCGACCTTCTCCTTCAGCAAGTACCCCACACCGCCCGGGTTGTCCCCGACCAGGTCGAGGGCGTAGCTCGCTTCGAGGTACTGCGACAGCACGATGACGCCCATCCCAGGATGGGCGGCTCGAATCTGCAAGGCAGCCCGCAGCCCGTCGTCCGCCAGACCCGGGGGCATCTGGATGTCTGTGATCACCACGTCGGGCCGGTGTTCCGCAGCGGCCTGCACCAAGTCGACAGCGTTGTCGACCGCGGAGACGACATTGATTCCGGCACGGGTGAGAATCATCGTGACACCCTCCCGGACGATCGGTTGGTCGTCACCGAGGACGGCGCGGATCGCAGCTTTCATGACCCATCCTTTGACAGGTTCCACGATGAAAGGTCACCAGCTACTGACCCGGCGCGTCGTTGACGGCGACATTCTGGTAGACCAGCTCGGGGTGGTGGAAACACCTGCATGTGTATGCCTTGGGACACACGCCTTCACGGACTCAACGATGAGACGCGTCAGGCCTGGGTCGTCGGGGTTGAGGTCAGCGTACGCGCGCAAAGCGCGACACTGCTCTCCGTGATCTCGTCCCAGTCTACGTAGAACTTCCGTGACGCGGGGTCGAAAAGACCTACCGCGCCGCATTGATTCGCAGGGAACAATGCATTGCCCAGCTGGATTGCCACCAAGACATCAAGGCGCGGTCCCAGGACCGGGGCCGGGACGTTCCAGCTGGCGATCAGGCGCAGTACATCGGGGGATGATCGCGGCCCGAGCAGCTCTGGCTGCGGGCTCGCGGCCCGCGCCCGACCGGTCGGCCGGCCGGCCGGTGCAGGTTTTCTGCAACGTAGGCATCGATCCGGAATACCCGTATGAGTGCGTTGAGTACCTGGTCGGAGGGCCGTTTATCCGGCTCAAGGCGGGCGTGACACCCCTCGCTGATCCAGGCCGGCGCGGCGACCTCTTCGCGAAGGGCCCTGCCGTCCGTCGAGGCTCACCGTCCGGCAGACCGAGCTGTGCCGGTGTCGTCGCTGCCCCTGCGAGCGCGTATGAACTCGCCGAGCGAGTTAAGGCTGTGCATGTGAATTACGTGTCACGTGCACCCACGGCGGGCGGCAAGCCGTGGGGTATTCCCCACAGTCCTCGGGGGGAAGGCCTGCAGTGAAATGTGGAGGTCGCTCGACAGCTTGTTCGGCGCCGACCGGAACATGATGGGGATCGCCCCGGAACCGGTACGGAATCTTCCCCACCCGACGATCCGGATTCGCGTCGCAGATAAGACCAAGGACGCCTCTTCCGGCCCTCTCCCAAGGAGTGCTCCGTGTTCCAGCAGTACACCCCGAAGTCGCCAGTCCTCGAGCCCCCGGCCGCAGACTTCGCGAAGGCCACGGGCCAAGCCGCCGTACCTGTTCGACCTCGGGTCGGCCGCGGGCCGCAAGGCCGTGGACGAGGTCCAGTCGGGCGACATTGCCAGGCCCGCGGTGGACGAGGAGTGGGTCACCGTCGATGGCGGCCCAAGGCTCGGTCGTGTCTGTGCCCGCTCAACGCTGAGCGCCACCGCGGCCTCGTTCACTTAGAGCTTCTGAATCAACGCGGTGCGGAGGCGTTGCCAGCAGGTGATCGCGCAGGCGAGCTCGAGGAAGGCTTCGCGGAGCGCCTCACCAGGTCATGTCGGCTTTGCTGTCGCCGCACGGGCCGGAAAGTCTCCGGGAGCCTTCCACTCCGCCGCCCGACAAGATCTTGATCTTTCAATTCCGGAGAACGCCATGCCCACATCCACACTGATGACCGAGGACCTCCCACACCCGCCGGCACTCGCCGATACCGGGAACGGCCGACACCGTGGACGAGCAGCGTCCGAACGCCTGCGGGACCTCAAGCGTGCCGGTGAAGGACGGCATCGCCGACTCAACGCTCTGCATTCCCCAAGGAGAGACGTGAGCCGAAGCGCCTCCCGCACCGGGCGACCCGCCCTCGAAGGGCATGCGAGCGGGAAACCCGGTGAGAGCAGCGCCCAAGCGTCACGAGAACCCTTCATGGATCGACGCGCCCGCACCCCCGATGACACCCACGCGGAGTTGCTCGCCCCGCTGTGCCCCGGCATGGCGAACGGCCCTGACATCACTGCACCGGATGCCGCCGACCTTGTCGCGCGGTTCGAACGCGAAGCCCTGCCGTTTCTTGGCCGGTTGTACGCAGCCGCCACATGCATGACCCGCGACCGCGCCGCCGCAGAGGACCTGGTTGAGCAGACGTATCTGCGGGCTTTCGACGCGTTCGGGTCGTTCACCACGGGGACGAGCCTGAAGGTCTGGCTGCTCCACATCCTGGCCGACACCGCGCACGGCGCCAACGGCGAGCGGCAGAACCTGCCGCGCCCGGGCCCATCGACGGGACAGCCTCGCCACCGGCTGCCGGGTAAGAAGCACTTGACACCCTCTGTTCCTCCGACGGCCGCAGCACAGGCCCTCGACCTCCTGCCCGACCACGAGGTGAAGGCCGCGCTCAACCAACTCCCGCGGGAGAACGCGATCGTTGTTCACCTGGCTTACGTGGAGGACCTTCTTCCCGAGGAGATCGCGGAGATCCTGGACATCCCCCCGGGCACCGCGATATCCCGGTTGCACCACGGACGACAACGCCTGCTCCGGCTGCTCATCTACGCTGCACGCCGTCCGTCGGTGTGACCGCCACGGTCACACCGACGGGGGCGACTCGATCACTCCGTTCCCCACCCCAAGCACACACGCTTGAAACACCAACGTCCGACCCGGACATGAGATCGGCACAACCCCCAGGAGCACACATGCCAACCCTTGATCGCCAGGACAACGTCTTCGTACTTAACCTCGGAGACGATGAGAACCGCTTCCACCCCGACTGGATCGCATCCGTCAACACCGCCCTGAACGAAGTGGAGAAGGCAGAAGGGCCCCGTGCCCTGGTGACGACCGCGACGGGCAAGTTCTACTCCAACGGCCTGGACCTGGAATGGCTGAGCGCCCACGCCAACCAGCAGGAAAGCTACCGCAGCTCCGTCCACGAACTCTTCGCCCGCATGCTGTCCCTGCCGGTGATCACCGTGGCCGCCCTGCAGGGGCACACCTTCGCCGCCGGCGCGATGTTCTCCCTCGCGCACGACTTCCGTGTCATGCGCGCCGACCGCGGCTTCTGGTGCCTGCCCGAAGCGGACATCAACATCCCCTTCACGCCAGGCATGGCCGCCCTGATCCAGTCCCGGCTGGCGCCGCAGACCGCGCACGAGGCCATGGTCACCGCCCGTCGCTACGGTGGGTCGGACGCCGCGGCCGCCGGGATCGTCGACCTGGCGGTGGACGAGAACGCTGTGCGTTCCACGGCCGTAGAGATCGCCGAGGCACAGCTCGGCAAGGCCGGCGACACCCTCGGCACCATCAAGTCACGTATGTACGCTTCGGTCCTGGCCACCCTGCGCGATACAGCCCACCCGCTCGGCTGACACCGCCATCAAGCACGTTCGTCAATAACCACCCGCATCGGCTACTTCCACGCCGGCACCGGATCATGCCTTCGAACTGCCGCACCCGCTCGGGGTACGGGCCGAACCTGCCGATCGTCAGGTAGGGCTCAATGAACTCCCGTTCCCCCTCCGCCAGTTCCACCCGCGTCACGCAAGACGATCGACCGGATCAGGTCCCGCCGGGTTGGCGCATGTGCGCAGATTGATCACAACCGAATACGCGACCCGCGAAGTCGGTCCACAATGTGGGCGGGGCACGGTCGCCCGGCGGTCGTGGCGCTCCCCGGAATCGATCCACTGACGACCGGCTTCTTTAACCATCGGCCACCCCATGGCGACCGAGTCATCGCCCAGAACACGACCCAGGTCGACTCCGAGGACCCCCATGTCGTCCACTCGTGTGCCGCACTTCCCTGGCGGCGCCTGGCCGAGCGGCACGAATTCGGGGTCTCGCACAGCCGCACGAGGTCATGTTGACCAAGCTCCGCATGCTCGGTGCCCTGGAGGACAGCAGAGCCCAAAGGGCACCCCAAGACCGGACGAACGGGCAGCAAGCATCACCCGCGGTCGTCCACGCCCGTGACGTTCGCCCGGGGACGCCGGGTGAACGGCCCGCTTACGGGCGCTGGGCACTGGGCGCTTCAGGCTGTATCGGGATCTGTACCAGGATCGAGGTGCCGCCCCCCGGGGGCGACTCGATGGTCAACGTACCGCCGAAGGCGGCCAAGCGGTCCGCCAGCCCGGTCAGACCACTGCCGGCCGTGGTCTCGTCCACGCCGCCGATACCGTCGTCAACGACTCGGATCCGCAGGACCTCCCCGAGTTCGAGGGAGATGTCGATCCGGGACGCCTGGGCGTGCTTGACCGCGTTCGTCACGGCCTCGGCCACGATGAAATACGCGTTCGATTCAACAGCAGAGGGAATCCTCTGGTCACACTTGCTGTCGACGACGGCGGGTATCGGGCACCGGTCCGCCAGGTCCTTCACCGCCGCCGCCAGTCCCTTCAACGTCAGCACAGACGGGTAGATCCCCGATGCGAGTTCCCTCAGCTCGTCGATCGCCGTCTGCGCGTCGGCGATGGACTGGTCCAGCAGCTCGGTCGCGGACGATTCCGCATCGGAGATCACCTCTCGCGCGAGCCGGAGCCCGATCATCAGGCTGATCAGCCGTTGCTGCGCCCCGTCGTGCAGGTCCCGAGCCGTGCGCCGGTGTACCGCATCGACACTCTCCATGATGCGTGTGCGGCTGTCCTGCAACGAGGCCGCCATGGTGTTGAAGGACGTACCCAGCGTGCCGATCTCCGCCACGTTGCTGGGGGTGATCCGCACCCCGAGGTGACCGTCTGCGAACTGTCCCGCCGCGGCCGCCGCTGCGCGCACCGGCCGCACGACGGCGCGGTGCTGGAGCACCGTGAAAGCGGCCACAAGCGCAGTCGATGCCGCCAGCCCCACGCCTGCCGCAATCACCGCCCGACGCCCGTTGGCTCTCGCGGTGTTTTCGCGTGCCGCGAGCCTGGCGCGCTCCTGCGCCGTGTACTGGTCGAACTGGGCCCGCAAAGCATCGACGCGCCGCTCACCCTCGGCCGTCGCCGCCAGACTGGATGCGGCGGGATCACCCCGCCGGGCCGCCTCGACCAGCGGAACCGAGTAGTCGGTTATCAAAGAGTCGATGCCCTGCGTGATCTGTCCGGCACTGCGGCGCTGTTCGGGGGAGGTAGCGGTCTCGGTGAACCGCCGGGCCTCCGCAGGAAACTCCTTGCGCGCCGTCTGCCACGGCTGGAGGAACTCCTCGCGCTTGGTGATCAGAAAACCGCGCTGCCCCGTCTCGAGGTCGCTGACCAGCTGCTGCAGGCTGCCGGCCTCGACGATGGCCGTCCGAGAAGCGCGTCTGGCCGATGTGGCGCTGTTCGCGTCAGCGATCGCCCACAGCAGGACGGCGAACGCGGCGCCTATCAACAAGGCAAGCAGGACGCTCGCCGCAATCGTGAGGCTTGTCAGCCCCAGTCGTGAACCCGCATACCCAGGCCGTGCCCTCATGATCCGCCTATCGAAGGAAAGGATCGAGACGCCCTTGATGAACAATTTATCCGTGTTCAGATAGAAATGTTCGACCTAGGAAGGTATCGGTCAGTTGTACTGGACCTCTCCTGAAGTGGTGGTTCGCTGGTCACGGCCGGGCACAACTGTATGAAACGCCCCCTGAACACGTTCTCCTTCCCTACAGCGGCTTGGTGCTCTGTTGAACGCCGGAGCGGATTGGCGGGCCAGGGCGGAACTGGAGCCCACACGCCCCGCCGAAGGCACGTGCGCCGACCCGTCCGGAGGGCACGGCGCATAGCTGCCGGACGTGGAGCGAGTCCGCGGGAGTGGCCATCGCCAAGGGGTCGGCCGTACCCGGCGTCGGCGTCGACGGGCTGCGCCCCAGGGAGTAGGCGGTCGCAACTGTCCCGATTCCGGCATGCACGTTCCTGGACTGTTCCTGTCACCCGCCCCGGAAACGGTTCAGGGCCAGGTGGGAGGATCGCTCCTCCGCCTGGCCCTGAATTGTTTCCGGGGGCGATCAGTCCGATTCGACCCGCCGACGGCCTCCGTGGCGTTGGTCATTCGTGGGGCGTCGTCATGCTGTAGGGCAGCGCCTGCTCGCACCAGATGGTTTTGCCGGTCTTGGTCTGCCGGCTACCCCAGCTCTGGGTGAGGGCTGCGACGAGGAGCAGTCCCCGCCCGCCTTCGTCGAAGGTCCGGGCATGGCGGAGGTGCGGTGTGGTGCTGCTGGCGTCAGAGACCTCGCAGATCAGTGTGCGATCGCGGATGAGGCGGAGCTGGATGGGCGGTTCGCCGTAGCGGATGGCATTGGTGACCAGTTCGCTGACCACCAGTTCGGTGATGAAGGTTGCTTCCTCCTCCAGTCCCCATTCGACGAGCTGTCCGACGACCAGCTTGCGGGCGTGCTCGACCTGGACGGCGTCGGCGGCAATCTGCCAGGTGGCGACTTGCTCCGGTGACAGGGCGTGGGTGCGGGCCAGCAGTAGGGCAACGTCATCGGCCCGGTGGCCTCTGAGCAGGGATCCGATCACGTTGTCGCAGGTCTCCTCCAGGGTGGCTGCGGGTTGCGCCAGCGTGTGGCACAGCTGGGTCAGACCGCTGTCGAAGTCCCTGTCCCGCGCTTCGACGAGGCCGTTGGTGTACAGGGCGAGCACAGTGCCGGCGTCCAGTTCCAGGTCGGTGGCTTCGAAGGGCAGGCCGCCGATGCCCAGGGGCGGTCCGATGTCACCGGAGACGACCCGCACGGTGCCGTCCGGTGCCAATACGGCGGGCAGCAGGTGGCCTGCGGTGGCAAGGGAGCACTGGCGGGAGACCGGGTCGTAGACCGCGTACAGGCACGTCGCGCCGAGGTCGGCCGTCGAGACCTTGTCCTCGTCCTGGGCACTGTCGCCGACGTGGAGGACGATGTCGTCGAGGTAGGTGATCACTTCCTCCGGTGGCAGGTCTACTTCGGCCAGGGTGCGCACGGCGCTGCGCAGGCGTCCCATTGCGGCGGAGGCGTGGATGCCGTGACCGACGACGTCGCCGACGACGAGGGCGACTCGACTGCCCGACAGTGGGATCACGTCGTACCAATCGCCGCCCACCCCGGTCTGCGGCCCGGCGGGCAGGTAGCGGGAGGCTACCTCCACTGCCGTCTGGCCGGGCAGATGCTGTGGCAGCAGGTTGCGCTGCAGCGTCAGCGCGGTGGACCGCTCCCGGGTGTAGCGGCGCGCGTTGTCGATCGCGACCGCCGCCTTGGCGGCCAGCTCCTCGGCGAGGTCCACATCGTCCTGCCCGAACGGCTCGGGTCGGCAGCGCCAGAAGCCGACCGTGCCCACGGCCACCCCTCTGGCCATGAGCGGCGTCCTGATCAGCGAATGAATGCCGTAGTCGAGGATGCGTGCAGCTCGCTCCGGATCCCGCGAGCCCCAGCCGGGGGTGGTGCGCAGGTCGACGTCGATTGCCGCCCGCCCGGTCTTCAGCCCGCGCACCTCCGTCGTGGAAAGGCCCAACGCCATAAGATCCCCCACGTTGCGCAGCGGGGCGTCCTGCCGGATACCGGCCAGCGCCACCCGGCGCAGCTGCGCACTCCCCCTGGCCGAAACCTCTTCGCCGCGCAGGACCGGCGCCAGCAGGTCGACGGTGGTGAAGTCGGCGAAGCGAGGAACGGTCACCTGCGCCAGCTCCCGGGCCGTCTGCTCCACATCCAACGTGGTGCCCACCGACACACTCGCCTCGTACAGCAGCTCCAGGCGTTTGCGCGACTCCTCGATGCGTGTGCGGCTGTCCTGCAACGAGGCCGCCATGGTGTTGAAGGATGCACCCAGCGTGCCGATCTCCGCCACGTTGCTGGGGGTGATCCGCACCCCGAGGTCACCGTCCGCGAGCCGTCCCGCCGCGGCCGCCGCTGCGCGCACCGGCCGCACGACGGCACGGTGCTGGAGCACCGTGAAAGCGGCCACAAGCGCAGTCGATGCCGCCAGCCCCACACCTGCCGCAATCACCGCCCGCTGCATGTTGGCTTCTGCGGTGTCTTCGCGCGCCGCGAGCCTGGCGCGCTCCTGCGCCGTGTACTGGTCGAACTGGGCCCGCAAAGCATCGACGCGCCGCTCACCCTCGGCCGTCGCCGCCAGACTGGATGCGGCGGGATCACCCCGCCGGGCCGCCTCGACCAGCGGAACCGAGTAGTCGGTTATCAAAGAGTCGATGCCCTGCGTGATCTGTCCGGCACTGCGGCGCTGTTCGGGCGAGGTAGCGGTCTCGGTGAACCGTCGCGCCTCCGCAGGAAACTCCTTGCGCGCCGTCTGCCACGGCTGGAGGAACTCCTCGCGCTTGGTGATCAGAAAACCGCGCTGCCCCGTCTCAAGGCCGAGGACCAGTTGTTCCAGGCTGCCGGCCTCGACGATGGCCGTCCGAGAAGCGCGTCTGGCCGATGTGGCGCTGTTCGCGTCAGCGATCGCCCACAGCAGGACGGCGAACGCGGCGCCTATCAACAAGGCAAGCAGGACGCTCGCCGCAATCGTGAGGCTTGTCAGCCCCAGTCGTGAACCCGCATACCCAGGCCGTGCCCTCATGATCCGCCTATCGAAGGAAAGGATCGAGACGCCCTTGATGAACAATTTATCCTTTTTCGGGTAGGGGGACTCGCGGAAGGGAGCCGCCCTTGCGCTCGTCGCGGCGACATCCAGCTCGTCCTAGCCGGTCAAGCCGGCGCTCTGCAGGAACACGGTGAGATCGTGGCGGCTGTAGGCGGTGCCGAGAGTCCGGTCGTTGATGCTCATTTTGCGGCCCCCGGTCTTGGACGTCTGCGGGGACACCCGGTGATGTCCAGGTGCATCACGTACGAGCTCTCGCCGACCTGACCCGCGCCGGATGGCCGCCGTACGACTGGGCGCGCGTCATGCTTGACCGGCGCCGCAAGACCCTCGTGGCGTGCGGCGCCTGCCATGGCCGCATCCACGAAGCGAAAGCGGCCGGGTCACAGACGCTGTAGTCACTGGAGAGCCGGATGTCAGGGAAACCGTCAAATCCGGTTCTGCGGGAGGCCGCGCGGAAAGGGACCTGTGCCACGGCAGGCACCTCGCCGCGCGGCCGACCCAACCTCCTGGCCTGCATGGCTTCCGCCGCTTACGCATCCGCGGGGAGCGACGCGACGGCATCCATGAGGCCTTCCTCGGCCTCGCCACCTGCCTGATCACCCACCGCCACGTTCAACGGCTTGGTTGGGGCCTCTTAGCCTTCGACACAGCGCGCGGCCAGACGGCCACCCAGCTCTGCCGCAGTCGACCGCAGCCAGCTTGTCGGCCCGATACCGACTGGCAGTGCCGCTCGGTCAGCCCGCCGCCCTGCTCAACGAACGTCTCCCGGGCACGCACCGGCCACCCGTAGCGGCCATGGCCGTGGGTGGTGAGCCTGGCGCGGCACAGACCGGCTCAGGTGAGGAACTCGCGCACCATCGCGATCATGGCACGTGGGGCGGCACCGGGCGTGCGCCCGGACGGAGGGCCAGAGACAGCGGCCGGTCCAGGCGTGGCAACAGTGCCACCCAGGCCGTTCCGTACGAAGGCCACGCCGGTGGCGACGCTGGTGATCTCGATGGCGACGCAACGGTCCACAGAGGCGGCGGCGAAGGCCCGATCCACGACAGTCCGGTTGACGCAGCCCACGAGGGAGTCGACGGGGTCCAGACCGGCCAGTTCGGCGATCGGCACGGCACGGCGCTTCGCCAACGGATGGTCGGCCGGCACAGCGAGAACGCACCGAGGTGGTGAGGTCGGTCAGCGGGATGCCTGCCGGGCACGGACCGGGCGGGAGACCGACGAGTGGTCGCGGCCCTGGAATATCTCAAGGGCTAAGCAGCCTGGCCAGGTCAGTGTCGTAGAGCAGGTCCTTCGTCACGAAGGCCTCCACCCCTGCAGCAGCCAGTTCCTCTCCCGACCATGGCGACCTATCGGTCGATGTCAGGACCACCCGCGGAGGATGCGGGCCTTCCCGCAGAACTCTCGCAACGGACATGCCGTCCTGGTCGGGAAGGTGAACGTCGAGCAGAACCCCGTCCGGCTCGTGCGCGCGCACAGCGGCTATAGCAGAGGCGCCATCGGCACACTCGGCCACGACGCGCAGGCCGCGCACCCTCAGGAGCGCGTAGACCACCTGCCGGAAGCCGGGATCATCGTCGACAACCAGAACGTTTACCGCCACGTACCCCAGATTGAGGCAGCAGGGAGTACAGGGCCATGGGGCCAACCCCACGTTTCCGCTCGACCGGAGGGAACTGGCGGGTGGACGGTGCGGTGGAGGGAACGGCACACCACCCGGTCCAAGTAAGCCCCGCACCACCTTGTGCTTGGTCAGCCGCACCAGTCCAGCGGAGGACCCCAGCCTCTGCCCTGGTCTAGCAAGCAAGGCGCGTGGTCTCCAGCTACGGCCGACGGTGCAACAGGGACGTTACGCGCCCTGAGCCGGCGCAAGCTTTAGGCCATGACCCGGCAGCTGGGCCCCGCGTGGCCCGCCGCCCCAGGATCGGCGGGCCGGCACCTCGGAGGGCGCCGACGCGGGGTGAGAGGAACCTACGCTTCAACAAGCCAAAACGGAAGACCCTTTTCCTCTTGACCCCCCACGTGCAGACGCATCCTGAACCGTTCACCCGCACAGCGTCTCAGCGGAACTGATCAGCCCAGCTCAACGCCGTTAGATCGACCGCCGAACGAGGCAGAACGGACATTCGTTCACGCCGCAGGGGTCGGACGGTTGCCGATCACCTCCCTGGCCGTCCGGAGCGGGCCGGGCAGCAGCGAACTCCGTGTCGGCGGTGGGTGAGCCGGTGGCGGCGAGCAGGACGGCTCCGGCCGCGAGGAAGAGCCAGGCCCACGGGGTGCCCGCGATGGCGGCCGTGCCCGCGCCTGCGGCGACCAGTGCGCCGCCGCAGCACAGGCCGATCAGGGACAGTCCGGCGCCGAGCAGTGCGGTCAGGGTGCCCAGCGCGGTGAGGGTGGCCGCGAGCATTCGGCTCGCGATCCGGCGGGCCAGGACGGGCGGCCGGTCGGGGAGGGTGGGTGCGGTGCTCATCACGTGCTTCCTGAGGGCGGTCCTGCGCGGGCGGGGTCAGCAGCAGTGGCTGCCGGATTCCCCAGGCCGGGGTATGTCGTCGTGCTGGGCTTCGGCCGTGGGCTGCCTGGTGGTCCGGGAGCGCGGGCGGTGGCCCAGTGTCAGGGCGGTCACGGCGACAGCAGCAATCACTGTGAGGGCGGCGAGGAGTGTGGTGTGGGCCTGGACCCAGGTGGAGACGGCGGCGGAGAAGCGGGCCAGGCCGCCCGCACTGCTGGCGGTACCGGTGCCACCTGTAGCGGCCGGGTACCAGTACCAGGTCAGGTAGGCACCCATCAGCACCAGGACGGCGGCGGTGATGCGGGGGGCCGTACCGGGCGAGCGCCGTGATGCGGAAGCCCGCCTCCCGTCCGGGACCGGACCGTACACCCGTGACACTGCCGACC
Organism: Streptomyces sp. NPDC001970; assembly: GCF_053594115.1. NCBI lineage: Bacteria > Bacillati > Actinomycetota > Actinomycetes > Kitasatosporales > Streptomycetaceae > Streptomyces > Streptomyces sp. NPDC001970. The sequence goes on from NZ_JBSFDW010000062.1 coordinate 12,734, forward strand.
CCGACACTTTCGCCGGCCGACGCCGACACGGTCAGGAACTCAGAACGTCGATGCCGTCCCCCAGCAGCTTCAGCCCGAACACGAAGAACAGAACCGCCATGACGGCAATGTTGTGCCGTACCGCCCATTCCTTCCAGTTGCCCAGCATGTTCTTCGCCCGCTCACCCATGACCAGGAAGACCCCCAGTGGAGTCAGCAGCCCGAGGGAAGCGACGAGGACGAAGATTGCCAGCGCGGCGATCTGCTCTCCCACGGGCAGTCCCGACGAGCTGATGGACGCTGCTGCGGCAATGGTCAGCGGGGCGTTCTTCAGGTTCCCGGCCGAAAGCAAGAGGGCAAGAAGGAAGCTCTTCACCGGCGTGAAGCGGTCGATCGCGGCCATCCATTGCGGCAGCTGTGCCTGCGTGGCATCGGCAGGGCGATGACACCACAGCCTCACCGCGAAAAGAACCAGTGCCACGCCCAACGCGAGCTTGAGAGCCCCCACCCAGTCGGCCGGCTGCCCGTGGGCGCCGGCACTCCCCTTGCCGCCGATGACCAGCATCACCGCGCCCAACGCCGACAGACCCACCACCCAGCCGGTGGCGAACACCAATCCGTTCACGCGTCCACGAGGCGTTGCCAGCACGATGATGATGGCGACGATCGGAAGCGGACTGACGGCGACACCGGCCGCCAACCCCAGAACATCACCCAGCACTTCACCCATGCGTAAAGAATCAACCACAGCGCGCGGTCCTTGCCGTATGGGCACGCGGCGCGCGAGTGAATGGCGCTCACGGATGCCCGGATTCCCCCAGTGCGGGTGATGTGCGTGCGGGATAAGCCCTTTGACAACAACAAGTCAGGTTCTCTGGGCGGTTTTACAGAGCCGATCGCCTTATCCGCGATGCTCAGTTCTTTCTGTTGAGACCCGACGAGCGCGGAGTACCCCCCTCGCACTTTCCAGGGGTGGGCAACGGCCGAATCCCTTCTCTCGAAGCCTGTCTCGCGCTTTGCGTGCCGGAGTGGCACCGGCTTCAGGGTCCGCAGCTTGCAGTCCCTGTGGAGGTCGGGATGAGAATTGTCGTGGACCTGCCCCGATGCGAGGGGTATGCGCAGTGCGCGTTCCTGGCTCCGGACGCATTCCGGATGCACGGCGAGGAAGCACTGATGTACGACCCGAACCCCGACGACGCCCGGCGCGACCAGGTGCTGCGCGCCGCGGCGGCCTGCCCGGTCCAAGCGATTCTGGTCGACCAGCTGGAGAGACGGGACGTACTGGCGGAGGCGTCGAAGTCATGACCAGCGCCGACAACCTGCGTGCGTTCAAACGCGATGGCCGCATCGTGGTCGTCGGGGCGTCACTGGCGGGACTGCGGGCCGCGAGGCACTGCGCGACGAGGGTTTCACCGGATCGTTGACCATGATCGGTGACGAGTTGGGCGAGCCCTACGACCGGCCTCCCCTGTCCAAGCAGGTACTGACCGGGTGGGTGCCCGCCGACGGCACCAAGCTGCCGCGGCGTCGTGACATCGATGCGGAGTGGCTGCTGGGCGTGCCCGCCAGCGGGCTCGACCTGGCGACCGACCACGTGCGGCTCGCCGACGGACGCGAGGTTCCCTTCGACCGCGTGCTGATCGCCACCGGGGTGCCGGCCCGGCCTTGGTTCGTCGAGAGCGAGGCGGCCCTGGACGGAGTGTTCGTCGTACGTACGCGCGAGCACGCCGAGGGCCTGCAGCGAGCCCTTGCCGCCGGGCCCTCCCGCGTACTGGTCATCGGAGCGGGATTCACCGGCTCCGAGATCGCCTCCATCTGCCGAGAGCGGGACATCCCCGTGACCGTCGCCGAGCTCGCGCCGGCTCCGCTGGTCGGGGCGCTCGGTGCCATGATCGGTGAGATCGCGGCGGACAGGCAGCGCGCTCATGGCGTCGACCTGCGCTGCGGTGTCAAGGTCACCCGGCTGGAGGGCGACGCGCAGGGGCACTTCCGCCGTGCTCACTTCGACAACGGCACCACGATCGACGCCGACGTGGCGGTGGTGGCACTCGGGGGCATCCGCAACACCGAGTGGCTGCGGGACTCGGGCCTGGCGGCGGGTGTCTGGGGAATCGCCTGCGACACGGAGCCACAGGGTGACCAAGCCACCGCCCTGCGGCCCCTCGGCATGCCCTCAACCAGCCCCGAATCCATCACGGCCCAGCAAGATCCACGGGCCAGGAGGTTGACAGGGGAGTCTGTGTGGTTCACCTGTTGCGGAATTCGTTCCGTTACGCCGCCCGTCAGGACTGGGACAAGGTCGCCAAGGCCCTCAAGCCCGTCTACACCGCACCGGGCGAGCACGCGGCGACGGAGCGGTTCCTGGAGTTCCAGGAGGCGCGGGGCCAGAAGTATCCGGCGATCGTGAAGCTGTGGTCGGACGCCTGGGCCGAGTTCGTGCCCTTTCTCTCCTTCGACGTCGAGATACGCAAGGTCATCTGCAGCACGAACGCGATCGAGAGCGTCAACGCCCGCATCCGCAAGGCCGTGCGCGCCCGCGGACATTTCCCGAACGAGGCCGCCGCGTTGAAGTGCGTCTACATGGCGCTGATGAGCCTGGACCCGACCGGGAAGGGCCGCAAGAGGTGGACCATGCGCTGGAAGGCACCGCTGAACGCGTTCCAGATCGCCTTCGAGGGCCGCCTGACCCCGAGCAACAACTGACCACTCAACAACCAAGATCAGCCGTTAAATTGACACACCCGGCCTTCTCCTGCCAGTAGGCGAGATTGTCCCGGGTGGTGAGGGTGTGGGGGTGGTCAGGGCCGAGCACTCCCAGCTGGTCGGTCAGCAGTTCCGCGAGTGCGACGGCAGCCTCAGTAGCAGACCGCGGGGCTGAGCTCCCCGCCTGTGTTGGGGAGCTCGGCGCACGTCACGGTCGGTCTACCAGATCGCCTCGACCCACTCCGGGTGGTCGATGAACGGGTTGCGGTTGCCCTGGTAGGTGTCGTAGATGACGTTGTTGCGGCGTTCCTCGAAGGCGCTCGGCGGGTCCTGCTCGCTCCACTGCTTCAGGATCGAGAGGCGGCCGTGGTAGGGGACGCTGCCGTTGGAGGTCGAGTCGTTGGGCTCCAAGTCGGCCCAGGCGTCGTCGCCCTCGTAGCGGACGGCCATGTAGAGGATCATGCGGGCCACGTCGCCCTTGTCCGCGTCGCGCGGCTCGAAGGAGTTGCTGTCCGTGAAGCTGCCGGACGCGCCGTTGACCGGGCTGCCGCCGTTGTCGAAGTCCTTGTTGCCGCGGATGCCGTTGACCTGTACGTCCGCGGGGCGCAGGTGGTGCAGGTCGGTGCCGGGGCCGGCCGAGGTGCCGAAGTTGCCATGGGACTGGGCCCACACGTGCTCGCGGTTCCAGTCGCCCACGTCGCCGCCATTGAGAGTCTTGCTGCGCGAGGTGCCGCTGTACAGCAGGATCACGTTGCTGCTGTTGTTCGGGTCCTGGTCGGTGACCTTCAGTGCGTTCCAGACCGCGTCGTACGAGATCTTGCTCTGGCTCCTGATGATCGTGTGCAGCGAGGACTTCAGGCTCGTGCCAGTCTTGCCGATCGCGTTCTTGTAATACGTGCTGTCGTACGCGGTGGTCGTGGCGCTCGCGGGAGTCGCGGCGACCGTGGGAAGGGTGAAGCCGACGAGGACGGCGGATACGGTTGCCGCCAACACCTTCCATCTGCCTATCTGCGCAGCGGACATGAGGGAGTCCTTTCCTGGGGACGGCACGCGCCGGAACGCGGCATCCTGCTCAACGGCGCCGCGTTCTACGCGTGTTGACGATATGTAACCGGGAGCGTGGCATGGGGGAGGGGGCGGCCGTGTAACCGGGAGAAGGCTTTTCTGTGATGTTCTCGCATACGACGCAACCCCTGACCGTTCCCAGGTAAGGGGTTGCATCGCGCGAGGGTTTCCCCCAACTGGCGGAGGGTTTGCCCTAATACTGCAACCGCATGTGGGGTGCCGATCAATGTCGGCCGTCGTTGATGTGACTGTGTGCTGATGAGCTGACGGTCGAGCAGGTGGAGTCGTGGTCCGAGGCGATCGACGGGCTGCATGCTCGGTTCGCCCACCGTCTTGGCAGGTCCGAGCCGCGTGAGCGGGCGCTGGACTACCTTCGGGGGCTGGTGGCGCCCCTGGAGAAGAAGAACGGCTGGACGCTGGCCGAGCAGGTCGGCCAGCTCCGCCCGGACGGTGTCCAGCGCCTGCTCAACCTGTCCGACTGGGACGAGCATGCGGTCCGTGACGACGTCCGTGACTTCGTCGTGGAGACCATCGGCAGCCCGGACGGGGTCCTGATCGGCGACGACACCGGCTTTCTGAAGAAGGGCACCAAGTCCGCCGGTGTCCAGCGCCAGTATTCGGGCACCGCGGGCCGCACGGAGAAATTGCCAGATCGGGACCTTCCTGGCCTACGCCTCGGCCCGGGGACGGGCACTGATCGATCGTGAGCTCTACCGCCCCTCGTCCTGGACCGACGACCGGGAACGCTGCCGGGCCGCCGGCATCGACGACGAGATCTGCTTCGCGACCAAGAACGAGCACTTCCGGCGAATGCTGCAACGCGCCATCGACGCCGCGGTGCCGTTCGCGTCGGTGACCGCGGACGAGGCATACGGACAGGTCAAGCACACACGGTCCTGGCTGGAGGAACGCCGGGTGGCGTATGTCCTGGCGACCAAGGTCAACGACACCGTGGTCACGACCGGCTGGGCCGAGTCCCGGGTCGACAAGCTGATCGCCGCGCTGCCCCGGCAACGCTGGAAGCGTCTGTCGGGCGGGCAGGGCGCGCACGGCGAACGGATCCACGACTGGGCGCGCGTGGCGATCCGCCCCTGCTGGGAGAACGGCTTCGGCCACTGGGTGCTGGCCCGCCGCAGCGTGGCCGACCCCACCGAGATCGCCTACTACGTCTGCTACGGGCCAGCCGCCTCCCGACTGAAAGACCTGGTCCAAGTCGCCGCGTCGAGGTGGGCGGTGGAGGAGTGCTTCCAGACCGCCAAGCGCGAGTGCGGCCTGGACCACTACCAGGTCCGGCTCTACCGGGCCTGGTACCGGCACATCACCCTGTCGATGGCCGCACTCGCCTACCTGACCGCAGTCCGCGCCGCAGACGACGAACAAGACCTCATACCCTTCAGCGTCCCGGAGATCCGCCGGTTGATCGGGTGCATCGTCACCACGCCCCGCCACCACACCAACGAACACCATCTGCACCGGTCACACTTCCGCAGACGCAGCCAGGCCCGAGCCCGCCGCTCCCACTACAAACGCCGAGGCCACACACCCCAGATGCGGTTGCAGTACTAGGGTGCGTTTTGAAAGTGCTGGTCACAGCCACTCGTTGATGGCTGCGACCAGCACGGTCGCTTCGTAGCGGACGGCGAGCTTGTCGTATCTCGTGGCGACCGCGCGGTGGCGTTTGAGGCGATTGATTCCGCACTCCACCGCGTGGCGCTGCTTGTAGTCGTCCTTGTCGAACTTCGGCGGCCGGCCGCCGAAGGAGCCGTGCTTCTTGCGGTTGGCGATCTGGTCGCGCTTCTCCGGGATCGTGCAGTGGATACCGCGCTTGCGCAGGTAGGCGCGGTTCGCGCGGGAGCTGTACGCCTTGTCGGCACGAACCCTGTCCGGCCGGGTGCGCGGGCGGCCAGGCCCGATCCTGGGTACCCGGATACGGCCCAGGACCACCTGGAACTGCGGGGAGTCGCCGCGATGTCCGGCCGTGATGACCAGTGACATCGGTCTCTGGGCCTGCTCGACCGCCAGGTGGAGCTTGGTGGTCAGCCCGCCCCGGGAACGTCCGAGCCCGTGGTCGTCGGGCTCGGTGAAGACACCCCCGGGCGGTTCGATCTGCAGATCCCCTTTTTGCGGGCACCAGCCGCATGCTGGTGGGCGCGGGCGATGGTCGAGTCCACCGAAACGTCCCAGGTGATCAGTCCTTCGGCGTCGGCCCGGGCCTGCAACTGCTCGAAGATCCGGTGCCAGGTGCCGTCCCGCTGCCAACGCCGGAACAGGCCGTACACCGTCTCCCACGGGCCGTACCGTTCGGGTACGTCCCGCCAGGGAGCACCGGCGCGGGTACGCCATCGTATGCCGTCTATCAACTGCCGCTTGGTATGCACCGGTGGCCGTCCAGGCTTCTTGCCGACCGGGAGCAAAGGCTCCAGCTTCGCCCACTGCACATTCGTCAGATCATGTCGCCCCACGAAGTGGATCTTGACACATCAAGATCCACTTCTGAAACGCACCCTAGGCGGCGGGGCAGGGGGATCGCCGACACGCCACCGAAGTGGGTCGGCAGAACAACAGGGGCGTGCCCGTCAACCTCACGTGCCTCAGGTGAGCTCGTTGACCCACGCCTGTGCGGCTGTGAGGTCAGGTGCCGTTCCGTGGGGGTGTAGGTGAAGCCGTCCCATTCCTCCAGGACCCGTGGCTCGGCCGGGCGGAGATGGCTTCCGTCGCCATGGAGGGGCCGGTGGCGTCGGTAGATGTCCATCGGCGGGCGTCGGCGTCTTTCGTACGGCTCGAGCAGGTCGTCTTCGTCGACGCGAGGGACTGCGCGGGACGGTTGATTCGGCGGTCCGGGGCGGCGGTGCTTACCCATGCGGTCGATGGTCTCAGGCCACGATTGGAGTCGCAGGGGTACCGGCGAGATCGCGAGCCCGCGCCGTGCGGTCTGCTAAGCGAACAGTCGCCGGGCAGGGGAGACTTGGGGCACGCATGTGCCGGTGGATGAGAGGGGTGTTGGTGGCCGCGGGCAGTGGTGGGGATTCGGCGCTCAAGCGGGCCAGGCTGGTGCGGAACCTGACGCTGGAGGAGGCCGCCGAGGCCTTGAACGTGATCACTGGGGGAGCGGCGGACGCGAGCCTGATGAGCGCGTGGGAGTCCGGGCGACGCCGTACGGGCAAGCGGAACCGGGCTGGGCTGTGCCAGCTGTACCGGGAGCGGCCGGAGGTGTTGTTCGCGCACCAGGACGGGGCGGCCACGAGTTTGCTGGAGACCTCTGGCACCGCGGTGGTGGTCAAGGTGCTCACTCGCTGGACGGACCTTGTCGAGGCGATGGCTGACGTGGTGGCGGACGCGCGCGAGCAGCTGGTTGTCACGGGCAGCCGGAGCCGGGAGAAGGCGTATCTGGCGGCGATTGAGACGGCCGTGGCCCAGCGGCCGGACCTGGTCCACTACCGGGTGCTGTACGGCCCGCCGCGGCACCAGGCACTCGTCGACCACCTGGAGCGTCTACTGGAGCTGCGTGACCCGTCCGCTCGCTTCAACGGCGTCAAGACTCTCCACATCGGCATCGTGGAGCCCGATATGGCGTTGGAACGCTTCTTCGTCGCCTCCGAGACCGCCGCGGTGGTGCCGCTGCCGTCGTTCCACGGGGCGAATGGGTTCGACTGTGGGGTCTTACTCAGCCGTGAGGCGGCGGTGGGCCTGGTCCACCATGGCCGGGAGGCGTGCGCGTCGGCGCGGCCGGTGGAGACGATCGCAGCCGTCCGCATGCTGCCAGCACGACACAACTAGGGGAGAAGCGTGAGCGAGAACCTTCACCTGGCCGCCGAGGCCCGCATGGTGTCTGTGACGGAGCTCGCGAGTGAGCTGATCCGCCGACCGAGCCGGGCCGGGATCGACGACTACGGGCCCGTCCTTACTGTCCTGGAGGACTGGCTTGCTGTCCGCTCCCTGCCCCACAGGCGTCTGCACGGCGGCTCCGGTGAACTGGTGGGCCTGCTGGTAGAGATTCCCGGGGGCCGGCCGGGCACATGGTGGGCGCTGGATGCCTGTGTGGACACCGCCCCCTACGGAGACGAGACCGCCTGGTCCTTCTCCCCGACTTCCGGCGACATCCGTGGGGACTGGTTGCTGGGCCGCGGGGCGGCCGACTCCAAGCTCGCCGCGGCGATGTTCTGCCACATCGCCGCCGACCTGATGCCCCGGTCCGAGACCCTGCACGGCGGGCTCGCCGTGCTGCTGGACGTCGACGAGCACACGGGTGGCTTCGGCGGTGCCCGCGCGTACCTCGCCGACCCGCAGGCGGCGCGGCCGGCCGGGGTGATGATCGGCTACCCGGGACTGGACGAGGTCGTCGTCGGCGGACGGGGTCTGTGGCGGTCTACCATCGCCGTGCACGCCCCCGCCGGGCACTCCGGGTCCAGCCGGATCGTGGTCGGCGCCATTTCCCGGGCCGCCCACCTTGTTCGCCTGCTTGATGCGGCCGAACTGCCCGGCGCGGACACGGCCTCAGGGTTCCCGCTGCCGCCGAAGCTGTCGGTGACCGCCCTCCACGGTGGCCAAGGCTTTTCGACCACCCCCGATCGGTGCGACCTGAACGTCGACGTCCGTACCACCCCGGCCTTCGACGCCCACGACGCCGAGACCCTTATCCGCAAGGCCGTCGCCGAGCTGGATGCGGAACTTCCCGCCCCGAAACCGACCGAGATCACCCCGGTCGCCACCTGGCCGCCCTTCCGACTGGCCGACGACGAACAGCCTGCCGCCGCACTCCTTACCGCCGCCGCCGAGGCGGGACTGGCGGTGCGGGCGAAGACGGCGGGGCCGTCGAACATCGGCAACCTGCTGGCCTCGGAAGGCATCCCGACCACGGCCGGCTTCGGCCTGCCCTACGAGGGGCTGCACGGCATCGACGAGCGCGCCCATCTCGCCGAGCTGCCCCAGGTCTACTCCGTCTACCAGCTGGCCGTCCTCCGCCTCCTACGAGCGGGCTGACGCGTCCCAAGCATGTCCCAACTTCCTCCCAGATCCGTTCCCAGCAAGTCCCCAACTCCGTCTCTGGGAACAGATCTTCGATCGCGATGACATGGAGGCAGCACACCTCCACATCCACCGGCGACACGGAAGACCGGTCATGGCCGACCAGGGATCGTGGCATCTGCGCCACGGCGCGCGACCGCTACGGTTCTGGTCGGGGCAGGGCCGTCGTCGATCGCCGATTCCGCTCAGGCGAGGGGCCCCGGGCTGACCGCCTGACTGCACGGGAAGGGACAACGCATGACGACGCTTGCACCCGAGGCTCCTTGGGCGATGCAGCTGGTCACCGACCGGCTGCTGGCCGGCCCGCCGTCCTACGCGAGGGTGACGCTCGACGGGGCCACGCAGACCGCCCGGTATTTCGACGCCGCCGGCCAGGTGGTGGAGATGGGCCAGCACGGTACGAACAGGACGACCGGCACAGCGTCCGTGTCCGGGGGTGGAGACGGGCAGAGCCCGCAGCCGCAGACCCAGGACGACAACACGACCGACTACGAGTCGGACTGACCGATGGCCTCAACCGTCCTGGTCGTCACGGCGCTGGAAGACGTCACTGCGGACTGGGTCATCGCGGCGTTGAACGAGCGTGAGGTGCCCGTCGTACGCGTCGACCCGGCCGATATCGGCCCTGACCTGACCTTCGCGGCCCGTATCGGCTCGGCCCATCCGGCCTGGGGCGGGCGGCTGCGTACGGCGACCCGGGAGGTGGAGCTGGGGGAGGTGGCGGCGGTCTACTACCGCCGCCCCACCCCCTACGCCGGCCGGTTCACGCACCTGCCCCAGCAGCAGCGGGACTTCGCCGCCGCAGAGGCTCGTCACGGGTTCGGCGGAATCCTGAACGATCTGCACGGTGCGCTGTACGTCAACCACCCCTCGGCAGTGACCCGCGCCGACTTCAAACCCGCCCAGCTGAAGCGGTTCGCCGAGCTCGGGCTTCAGATCCCGCCGACCCTGGTCACCAACGATGCGGATGCCGCGCGGAAGTTTGCCGCCGACCACAGCCGTGTTGTCTACAAGACATTCCGCGGCCTGCCACGCTCCGAGGACGGCCACACGGGAGCGATCTGGGCCCAGCGTGTGGACCCTGACACCTTCGACGACGCGGTCGAGGTGACCGCGCACCTCTTCCAGGCCGAGATCCCCAAGACTGGCGACGTACGGGTGACCGTGGCCGGCCGCCAAGTGTTCGCCCAGCAGATTGCCGCCCCGGGATGGCGCTCTGGACTGGCGCCGCGGCGACTGGGAGGCCCTGATCCACGCACCCATCGCCGTCCCTCCGCCGATCGAGGCCGCCCTGCAGAACTACCTGGCCTCGTTCGGACTGGTCTTCGGCTGTTTCGACTTCGCCCTGACCGGCGACGGAGACCGTCCGGAGGACTGGTGGGCGATCGAGTGCAATCCGAACGGACAGTGGGGATGGCTGCCCGATGCGCCAGCCATCACCACGGCGTTCGCCGACATCCTGAGCAGGAAGGAGGAGTCAGGCCATGGCGATGCCCGCCGACCCTGACACCGATGCCGCGCGGCTGCGCGAGGCCATGGTGAAGACCCTCGCCCAGGACGGCGTCCTCACCGATCCGGCCTGGCGGGCGGCAGCGGAGGCGGTGGCGCGGCACCGGTTCGTGCCCGGCTTCTACCTGCCCGCCGACGAGCGCGACGCCCATGGCCTGACGGTGTGGGAGCCGGTCACCGCCGCGCTCGACTACGGACGATGGCTGACCGCCGCGTACTCCGACACCACGCTGATCACCCAGTTCGACGGCGACGAACCGGACTGGAAACAATCGACCGTACGACACGGCGGCGCCCCGACCTCCTCCTCCACGCTGCCCTCGCTCGTCGTACGGATGTGGAGCGACTCGGACGTCCAAGAGGGCCACACCATACTGGAGATCGGCACCGGTACCGGGTACTCGACCGCGCTCGCCTGCGAACACCTCGGCTCCGCCGCCGTCACGAGCATCGAAGTGGACCCACACCGGCTGGAGGCGGCCGCGAGCGCGCTGTACGGCTGCGGCTACACGCCGACCCTGGCAGTTGCGGACGGGCTGTACGGATATTGGCCCGAGGCCCGGTACGACCGGATCGTGGCCGCCTGCTCCTTCCGCGCCGTCCCGCCCGCGCTGCTGGCTCAGGCGCGGCCGGGCGGGAAGATCCTGCTCACCCTGTCGGGCTGGTTGTACGGATACGCCCGCGTCCTGCTCACCGTGGCCGACAACGGAATCGCAGAGGGCCCGCTGCTGCCCGGCACCGTCTCCTTCATGCCTGCCCGGACACACGCGGCGCCGGCACTCGGCAACCCCGCCCACTGGGCCGCAGGCCTGCCGAACATGCCCCGTATCGCGCGACACAGCCCCGACCGGATCAGCGCCGCCACGGAAGAGGCATTCCACCTGCGCTTCCTCGCCCAGAGCGCAGTACCGGACGCGCAACTGACGACGGTCGGCGACATCGTGCACCTGGTCGACGTCGTCACCGGCTCCGCCGCCATGCTCACCCCGAACAACGGCGCCTGGGAGGTGCGCGAGGGGGGCCCGGTGCCGCTGTGGGAGCGGATCGAGCGCGTCCTGGATGCCTACGACGCGGCCGATCGACCGGGGCCGGAGGCGTTCACGCTGCACGTGTACGACAGCGGGCAGCACCTGACGCACCCGCGGATGCCCGCCATGCCTCTGCCCCGGCTATCAGGCTGAAGGGCTCCCTGGACAGGACCGGCAATCTGCTCGGGATGAGCTAGTGCTGCTCCGCGGAAGTTCGTGGAGGGTGTTGATCAGGCTGCCTTGAGCGGGGTGCCCTCGTAGGTCCAGCGGTAGGGCTTGGCCGTCTC
>NZ_JBSFDW010000063.1:0-24323 GCF_053594115.1 Streptomyces sp. NPDC001970
TTCAGAACCAGTGAAGTCAGGATGATCAAGAGATCGCAGAGTGGCTCACTTTTCATCCGCCGTCCGTGGCCCTCGTTTCACCCGTTGCCGAGACCCCACACCCCTGTGAGTTTCACGACCAGCGTCACATCCTCATCGGCCGTGTCATGTTTTCCACATACGACACGGTTGTGAGATTTACGCACGCGCGAGATCGGTCAGCGCCGAAGCCCTCGGGGCCCGGCGGACGGCACTCCACGCCCCGCGTCTGCACCTCGCGCGTCCCGAGCGCCGCCGGGTTCAGTCGTTGCAGCCGCGGCCATTGCTCGGGTCGACGCAGGTGTTGATTCCGCGTCCACCATCGTTGCGGTTCGTGCCCGGTCCGCCGTCCAGGGAGTCATCGTGGGCTTCCCCGAAGAGCCGGTCGTTACCCGCGTTACCGAAGAGCTCGTCGTTGCCCCTTCCACCGCGGAGCTCGTCGTTGCCCCTTCCACCGAAGAGGGCGTCGTTGCCCAGGAAACCGGAGAGCCGGTCGTTGCCCGAGCCACCGGAAAGCTCGTCGTTGCCCGTTTCACCATGGAGCTCGTCGTTGCCCGATTCACCACGAAGGTCGTCGTTCTCCCAGCCGCCGAAGAGCTGGTCGTCGCCCGAGCCACCGAAGAGCTGATCGTTGTCCCTGTCCCCGTTGAGAGTGTCATTGCCCGAGCCACCGCAGATGAGGTCGTTCCCCCCGAGTGCGTAGACCGTGTCATTGCCTCCGAGCGCGAAGATCACGTCGTTGCCGGCGGTGCCGAAGATGACGTCGTTCTTCTCGGTGCCCACTCTGGTGGGTCTGGCGTGCTCACAGGTCGATTTGGTCGAGGTGGTCGAGGTGGTCGATTCCATGGCTCGCCTCGGTGTTCCGGGTGCGGCGACCGTTGTGGAGGTGGAAAAGACGAACAGCCCTCCGATGACGAGAACGATGAGTGCGGGCAGCGACCGGGCACGGGCACGGCGCCGGCCGGAGCACCCGGTTGGAGCCGTCATCGGCCGGTCGTCGTCAAAGGGGCGGGGCTCGAACATGGCTCGGCTGTCTCCTGGGTGAGGTGCGCAGCTGTCCCTCACAGAAAGTCACACTCTCGCCCAGCCCGCTCCGGCGCCCAGCGGGGCCGCATTCGCGCACAGGCCATTTTCGCAGCTCACGGCCGATAGACCGTGCACCATAAGCACTCCTTCGGTCGCCACCCGCACGGACCCGTCGGGAAAGCAGTGGTCGACCTGGGGAGGCCGACCGCCATGCAGAGGCTCCGCAGGTCGCACGATCAGAGTGGCCGCTGCGGTCCGAAGCACGGTCGCCCGGAGGAGGCGCCCGCGAAGACGGACAGGTCCACCTCTTCACCGGGGTCCCTCAGCTCCAGCCGAAACCGAGCCGTCGGAGTCTTTGCGGACGAAGGACGAGGGCGAAGATGCGGATGCGGATGATTCCGCGGTCGACCGGATCGAGAAACAGGGGAAGCCCGCACCCGCCAATGCGATTGCCCGGGAACTCGACAACCAGGTGGTCGACAGGCCGTCTCTGTCGACCACCGCTGACCAGTACCTCAGCCCTTCACGCAGATGACCTGCTTCAGCTTCGCCACGATCTCCACCAGGTCCCGCTGCTGGTCGATGACCTTCTCGATCGGCTTGTAGGCACCCGGGATCTCGTCCACGACGCCGGAGTCCTTACGGCACTCCACGCCCCGCGTCTGCTCCTCCAGGTCCCGCGTCGAGAAGCGCCGCTTCGCCGCGTTGCGGCTCATTCTGCGGCCCGCGCCGTGGGAGGCCGAGTTGAAGGACTTCTCGTTCCCGAGGCCCTTCACGATGTACGAGCCGGTACCCATCGAGCCCGGGATGATCCCGAAGTCGCCGGAGCCCGCCTTGATCGCGCCCTTGCGGGTGACCAGCAGGTCCACGCCCTCGTACCGCTCCTCCGCCACATAGTTGTGGTGGCAGGAGATGACCGGCTCGAAGGTCACCCTGGCCTTCCTGAACTCCCTGCGGACGACCTCCTGGAAGAGCCCCATCATGATCGCGCGGTTGTACTTCGCGTACTCCTGCGCCCAGAAGAGGTCGTGCCGGTAGGCCGCCATCTGCGGGGTGTCCGCGACGAACACCGCCAGGTCGCGATCGACCAGACCCTGGTTGTGCGACAGCTTCTGGGCCTCGCCGATGTGGTACTCGGCGAGCTCCTTGCCGATGTTCCGCGAGCCGGAGTGCAGCATCAGCCAGACCGAGCCCGACTCGTCGAGACAGAACTCGATGAAGTGGTTGCCGCTGCCGAGCGTGCCCATCTGCTTCGCCGCCCGCTCCCGACGGAACTTGACCGCGTCGGCCACCCCGTCGAACCGCGACCAGAGGTCACCGAACCCCGGCGCCTGGAGCCCGTACACCAGGCCCGGGTCGACCGCCTCGTCGTGCATCCCGCGTCCCACCGGGATCGCCCGCTCGATCTTCGAGCGGAGCCGGGAAAGATCTCCAGGGAGATCGTTCGCGGTGAGCGAGGTCTTCACGGCCGACATTCCGCAGCCGATGTCGACACCGACCGCCGCCGGACAGACCGCCCCGCGCATCGCGATCACCGAGCCGACCGTCGCGCCCTTGCCGTAGTGCACGTCCGGCATCACGGCGAGCCCCTTGATCCAGGGCAGTGTGGCGACATTCTGCAGCTGCTGCATCGCGCCGCTCTCAACCGTGGACGGGTCCGTCCACATACGGATGGGGACCTTCGCCCCCGGCACTTCTACGTACGACATACTTCCTCGATTCCCCCGATAAGCCTGAAAACGCAAAAACCATAGCCAAGGTCGGCGAAAGGGAAAGCGGACCGGCGTTCACAGCTGCGCGTGCGATACACATTGTGTCCATCGGCCTGCCTCGGGCGGCAACCAGATTTCCCGCTCGAGCACGTCGGAACACGACAGCACGCGACAGAAGGAGCTCGGCACCGTGCAGCGAAAGGCGTACGTCCCCGCCCTGGCGGCGCTCCTCGTCGCGCTCGCCGCCGGCTGCACCGGCGGAACCGGTGACGACGGCTCCGCCGCCGATGCCCAGCCGGGCGACTCGCCGGGCTCCGTCGCCGCACCCGGCAAGTACCGCACGCTCTACGAGCCCTGCGGCGCGGTCGAGCGCTCCACCCTCAGGAACCTGCTCCCGGGCACGGCCGAGCTGCCCGAGGAGCAGCAGGAGAAGGTGTACCAGGGCACGGCGGCCGTCACGTACGACACCGACCGCCGCGTCGGCTGCAGCTGGAAGGCAGACGCGCCGGACGCCTCGCACCACCTCCGTATCGACGTCGAGCGCGTCGTCTCGTACGACACGGACGTCAGCGACGACGACCGGGCGCAGGAGGTCTACGCCCGCAAGAAGGACGCGGCGCAGCTTCCGGCCCCCGCGGACCCGCGCGACGAGAAGGCCCAGCAGCCGCCGGCAGCGACCGGCTCCCCGACCCCCACGAGCAGCACCGCCGCAGGCACCACGGGCACCATCGACACCGCGGGCACCAACGCTCCCACCGCCCCCACAGGCACCCCCTCCGGCACCCCTGGCACCTTCGAGGGCCTCGAGCCCCGGGAGCTCGACGGCCTCGGCGACGCGGCCTTCCTCGACGACGCCCTCACCCGGGCCGGTTCCACCGCGCAGCACCGGACCGTGAGCGTGGTGTTCCGCACATCGAATGTGATCGTGACCGTCGAGTACATCGAGCAGCCCGCACGTACGACGGAGATCCCGGACAGCAAGGAACTCCAGGAAAAGGCGCAGGCCCTGGCCCGGAATCTGGCCGAGCGCTTCAACGAGTAGCGCGCCCTCCGTCCGCCCGGCACCGGCCGCGGCGACCGCCTGTCCGTGCCACCGGGTTCCCGCACCCGATCCCGCGGGATGCCCCCGCCGTCGTAACGTGTCGGCGTACCGTGGCCGACCGAAGGCTCCGTGCCGACCGGCCGCCCGGCCGTCCGTCCCGTCCCGCACACCGGCGGACCGTACGACACACCGAGTGAAGGAACCATGCACCGATCAGCCCCGCGACTCACCCGCATACTCGCCTGCGCCGCCGTCCCGGTGATGCTCGTCGTCGCCGGCTGCTCGTCGGACTCCGGCGGCGAGGACAAGTCCTCCGGCTCGGGCTCCTCCTCCGCGGCGTCCCCCGACGCGAAGCAGTCCGAGGCGACCGTCACGGCGGCGAAGTTCGCCAAGCTGCCCGAGCCCTGCAAGACGATCACCTCGAAGACGATCACCGAGCTGGTGCCGAAGGCGAAGAACAAGGCCGGTACGGCGGGCAGCTCCAGCGACACGACCGTCCGCGGCAGCTGCTCCTGGAACGGCCTGGAGGACAAGGGCACCAAGGGCTCGAACTACCGCTGGCTCGATGTCTCCTTCCTGCGGTACGAGTCCGACCCCGGCCTGGGCAGCGGCGAGAAGCGCGCCACGGACGCGTACGCCAAGGAGATCGCCAAGGCCGAGGGCACGGAAGGTGCCAAGAACGTCAAGACGTCGCCCGCGACGGGCATCGGCGACCAGGCGACGTCGATCAGCTACGACCTGAACAAGACGGACGAGACGTTCAAGTACGCGACGGTCGTTGCCCGTACCGGCAACGTCGTGGTCACGCTCGGATACAACGGGGCGGGCTACGCCGGGGCGAAGACCCCGGACGCGGCGGAGATGATGAAGAGCGCGGCGAAGGCGGTGAAGGAGGCTGCGGCCTCCGTCGCGACAGCCAACAAGTAGGCGGCCGGAGCGCGGGGCGCGGCGCATGTGCCCCACCCCCACGCACATCCCACCAACACACCCGTCAAGGGCTGTTGAACACACGGCCACGAGCCCGGGCCACCTCCCCGGAGGTCCGGGCTCCGCAACCGTGTGCCAGGCTTGGCCCGCGCCGATTCGGATGCGGCGGCGCCGGAATTCGATCCGAAATTCGATATCGGGAGGGGATCGCGGGTGGCCGCGATGCAGCTGACACGCACGCACCGCATACTCATCGGGGTCGTCGTCGCCGGAGCGGTGATCATCGCCGCGATCGGTTTCGCCGGGTCTTACGCCGCCGTACGCGAGCTCGCCGAGCAGAAGGGCTTCGGCAACTTCTCCCTGGTCTTCCCCATCGGCATCGACGCGGGCATCTGCGTGCTGCTCGCCCTCGACCTGCTGCTGACCTGGATCCGTATCCCCTTCCCGCTGCTGCGCCAGACGGCGTGGCTGCTGACGGCGGCAACGATCGCGTTCAACGGCGCCGCCGCCTGGCCCGACCCGCTCGGCGTCGGCATGCACGCCGTCATCCCGGTGCTCTTCGTGGTCTCCGTCGAGGCCGCCCGGCACGCGGTGGGCCGGATCGCCGACATCACGGCGGACAAGCACATGGAGGGCGTGCGGCTCACCCGCTGGCTGCTCTCCCCCATACCGACGTTCCGGCTGTGGCGGCGCATGAAGCTGTGGGAGCTGCGCAGTTACGAGCAGGTCATCAGGCTTGAGCAGGACCGGCTGATCTACCAGGCTCGCCTCCAGGCCCGCTACGGCCGCGCGTGGCGACGCAAGGCGCCGGTCGAGGCGCTGATGCCGCTGCGGCTCGCGAAGTACGGCGTTCCGCTGGCGGAGACCGCGCCCGCCGGGCTCGCCGCTGCCGGGATCGAGCCGGCGCTGCTGCCGCCGAACCCCGCGCCTGCCGCAGTGCTGCCCGCGGCCCCTGCACCGGCTCCGGTTCCGGTCGCGGCTCCACAGGGATGGCCCGAGGAGTATCCGCAGGCCCACCCCGACGAGCAGCAGCTGCCGCAGGACGGTGTCATCGGTCAGAGCTCCCACGAGAGCCCCTGGTTCAACGCGGTGCCGCAGGTTCCGCAGGAGGCGTACGAGAGCGCGTACAACCCGACGTACGTCGAGGGCCTGGAGCCGACCCCGGTCGCGGTCCCGGCCGGCCCGGACATCATGCCCATCGGCGCCCCGGGGCCTGGCCCCGGTGCCATCCCGGGCCCGCGCACCGAGCAGGGACCGGCGTACGAGCAGGCCGCCGAGGTCATGGATGATGAGCCGCTGCCCCTGGAGGACTCGGACTTCGCCGAGCTGGCGTACCCGGTCTTCAAGGAGTACGTGGACCTTCACGGCCGGTTTCCGAGCAACGACCAGCTCGACATAACCCTGGCCGACGTCCACGGCATCAGCCACCCGCGCAGCGGGAGCCTGCTGCGCGGCCTGATGCCGCAGTTCCAGAGCCGCTACCAGGCCGATCTCGAGGCGGAGCACATCGCGTAGTGGCCGGGGGCTGCGCCCCGGATCCGCGACTCCCTTCGGCCGTGCCGCGACCGGCGGACAGGCTCGCTCGAGCCGGCCCGGCCGAGAGCGGACGCACGGGAACGGACACGCACGCGAGACGGACGCCCCCGCCCCGGGCCTAAGCCCGGAGCAAGGGCGGGGACGTCAGGCCCCGAGCAGCTTCCGCACCCGCTCCGCCCCGACCGCCAGCAGCAGCGTCGGCAGTCGCGGCCCCGTCTCGCGGCTGACCAGCAGGCGGTACAGCAGCGCGAAGAACGAACGCTGGGCGACCTTCAGCTCCGGGGTCGGCTTGGCGTCCGGCTCCAAGCCCGCCATGACCTTGGGGACGCCGTAGACGAGCGTGGTGAGCCCGTCCAGCGACCAGTGCGAGTCCAGCCCGTCCAGGAGCAGCCGCAGCGACTCCCGGCCCTCGTCGTCGAGCGAGCCGAGCAGCTCGGTGTCGGGCTCGGAGCGGACGACCGTGCGGGCGTCGGCCGGGACCTGGGTGGTGATCCAGTTCTCGGCGCAGTCGAGGCGCGGCCGCACCTCGCCGAGCGACGCCAGCGGGTTCGCCGGGTCGAGCTCGCTGAGGATCCGCAGGGTCTGCTCGTCGTGACCGGCCGTGATGTCGACGACCGAGGCGAGCGTCCGGTACGGCAGCGGGCGCGGCGTGCGCGGCAGCTCACCGGCGGCGGTACGCACCGCGCGGGAGTGCGCGGCGGCGTCGGCCGGCAGTGCGGAGCCTCCGGCCTGCGAGGTGCCCCCAACGACCTTGGACTCCAGCTTGTCCCACTCGTCGTAGAGCCGCTGGATCTCCTGGTCGAAGGCGATCTTGAAGGACTGGTTGGGCTTGCGGCGCGCGTACAGCCAGCGCAGCAGCGGCGCCTCCATGATCTTCAGCGCGTCCGCGGGCGTGGGCACGCCACCGCGGGACGACGACATCTTCGCCATGCCGGAGATGCCCACGAAGGCGTACATCGGGCCGATGGGCTGCACGCCGCCGAAGACCTCTCGGACGATCTGCCCGCCCACGACGAACGACGACCCGGGCGACGAGTGGTCGACACCGCTGGGCTCGAAGATCACGCCCTCGTACGCCCAGCGCATCGGCCAGTCGACCTTCCAGACCAGCTTGCCGCGGTTGAACTCGCTCAGCCGGACCGTCTCGGAGAAGCCGCACGCCGTACAGGAGTACGTCAGCTCGGTCGTCGCGTCGATGTACTCCGTGACGGTCGTCAGGTCCTTCTCGCAGTTGCCGCAGTACGGCTTGTACGGGAAGTAGCCCGCGGAGCCGCCGCTGCCGTCGTCCTCGCCCGCCGCGCCGGAGCCCTCCTCGGCCTCCAGCTCGGCCTCGTCCAGGGGCTTCTGCTGCTGCTTCTTCGCCTGGGCCTTGGCCTTCGTCCGGTACTGGTCGAGGATGCCGTCGATCTCGGCCCGGTGCGTCATCGCGTGCAGGATCTGCTCGCGGTACGCACCCGACGTGTACTGCTCGGTCTGGCTGATCGGCTCGTACTCGACACCCAGCTCGGCAAGGGACTCGACCATGGCGGCCTTGAAGTGCTCCGCCCAGTTCGGATACCCGGAGCCCGCGGGCGCCGGGACCGAGGTCAGCGGCTTGCCGATGTGCTCGGCCCAGGAGCCGTCGACGCCGGGAACCTCTTCCGGCACCTTGCGGTAGCGGTCGTAGTCGTCCCAGGAGATCAGGTGGCGGACCTCGTGCCCCCGCCGGCGGATCTCGTCCGCGACGAGGTGCGGGGTCATGACCTCGCGGAGGTTGCCCAGGTGGATGGGCCCGGACGGCGACAGGCCAGAGGCAACCACGACCGGTTTCCCGGGCGCACGCCGTTCCGACTCGGCGATGACATCGTCCGCGAAACGGGAGACCCAGTCGGTCTCGGTGCTGCTCTGAGCCACGATCGGCACGTCCTTGAGTACTTGAGTCTGTCGAAGCCGGCGTAAGCCATTCTCCCAGACGGAACAACCGGCCCTGTGGTTGTCCACAGGCGCGCGGTTCGGCGGAGAAACAGGTTGCTCCCCCATGGGACACTTGACCACTGAATAAGCACGACCACCCACTGACAGGAACGGAAGCTCATGGCCTCGGTCCCTTCCCTCGCTTCGACCGTTCAGCAGCGCCTCGCGGACGCCCTCTCGGCAGCCCTGCCGGAGGCCGGCTCCGCCGACCCGCTGCTGCGACGTAGCGACCGGGCCGACTTCCAGGCCAACGGCATCCTGGCGCTCGCCAAGCGGCTCAAGGGCAACCCGCGCGAGCTGGCGGCCAAGGTCGTCGAAGCCATCCCGGCCAACGACGTCCTGAAGGAGATCGAGGTCTCCGGCCCCGGGTTCCTGAACATCACGATCACCGACGAGGCGATCGTGAAGACCCTCGCCGCCCGCGCGGCAGACGAGCGGCTGGGCGTTCCGTACGCCACCGGCGCCGGCACGACCGTGATCGACTACGCCCAGCCGAATGTGGCGAAGGAGATGCACGTCGGGCATCTGCGCTCCGCCGTGATCGGCGCCGCGATGGTCGGGATCCTCGAGTTCACCGGCGAGAAGGTGGTCCGGCGCCACCACATCGGCGACTGGGGCACCCAGTTCGGCATGCTCATCCAGTACCTGATCGAGCACCCCCACGAGCTGGACCACAAGGACGAGGGCACCGTCTCCGGCGAGGAGGCCATGTCCAATCTGAACCGGCTCTACAAGGCCTCGCGTGGCCTCTTCGACTCCGACGAGGAGTTCAAGGACCGGGCGCGCCGCCGGGTGGTCGACCTCCAGGCGGGCGACAAGGAGACGCTCGCCCTCTGGCAGCGTTTCGTCGACGAGTCGAAGATCTACTTCTACTCGGTCTTCAACAAGCTCGACATGGAGATCGACGACGCGGACGTCGTGGGAGAGTCCGGCTACAACGCCATGCTGGCCGACACCTGCCGACTGCTCGAGGAGTCGGGCGTCGCGGTCCGGTCGAACGGCGCGCTCTGCGTCTTCTTCGACGACGTGAAGGGCCCCGACGGCAACCCGGTCCCGCTGATCGTCCAGAAGTCCGACGGCGGCTACGGCTACGCGGCGACGGACCTGTCCGCGATCCGCGACCGTGTCCAGAACCTCGGCGCGACGACGCTGCTGTACGTCGTGGACGCCCGCCAGTCCCTCCACTTCAAAATGGTCTTCGAGACCGCGCGCCGCATCGGCTGGCTGAACGACGACGTCAAGGCCGTCCAGCTGGCCTTCGGCACCGTGCTCGGCAAGGACGGCAAGCCGTTCAAGACCCGTGAGGGCGAGACGGTGCGGCTGGTGGACCTGCTGGACGAGGCGATCGAGCGGGCGACGGCGGTCGTCGCCGAGAAGAAGGAGAAGGCGGGCCTGACCGACGAGGAGGTCGTCGAGAACGGTCGGTATGTCGGCATCGGTGCGGTGAAGTACGCGGACCTGTCGACTTCGGCGGTACGGGACTACAAGTTCGACCTGGACCAGATGGTGTCGCTGAACGGCGACACGTCCGTCTACCTCCAGTACGCGTACGCCCGTATCCAGTCGATCAAGCGCAATGCCGACGGCCGGAAGCCGGTCGCCCATCCGGAGCTCGAGCTGGCCCCGGCCGAGCGTGCGCTCGGCCTCCACCTGGACCAGTTCGGCGAGGTGCTGGCCGAGGTCGCGACCTCGTACGAGCCGCACAAGCTTGCGGCGTACCTGTACCAGTTGGCGTCGCTTCTCACGACGTTCTACGACCAGTGCCCTGTGGTACGGCCGGAGCCGCCGCTGGAGGTCGGGGAGAACCGGCTCTTCCTCGTCGACCTGACCGCCCGCACCCTCCACCAGGGCATGGCCCTGCTCGGCATCCGCACCCCCGAGCGCCTCTGACCCTGACACCTGAGCGGAAGGCGGCCCCGGCGATCACCTCGCCGGGGCCGTCCCGCGTTTCGTCACCTCGTCAGCGGGTGCGCGGGCCTTCCCGTGGTTTCCTCGATCTCGTCGTGGGCCTTCTTCAGCAACGTCTGCGCGACGTCCATCAGCGCCCGTGCGCCCGCGATCTCCTCGCCGACCCGGAGCTGTTCCGGGTCGGACGGGTGACGGCTCGCGTGCCCGTGGCCGCGGACTTCCGTGCCGTCGGCAAGCCGGAGCATCGCGGCCGCCCTGGTCTTGTCACCGTCCTCGAGAAATTCCATCTCGACGTGCCATCCGACGATCGTCTGCATGACGGATCACCTCCAGCGGTACCCCTCAAGAGTGCGCCGACCCATCGCTGATCACCACCTCGCTCACCTGGAGGTGGGTAGCTGACCAAATAGTCGGTACTTGTCCCCGTCTGCACGCGCGACAAGGATCACGGGCACATCTCCAGTGGCCCCGTCCCGAGGAACACGCCCATGCCTGCGAGCACCCACTCCCCCGTATCCGTTCTCGGCCTCGGCATGATGGGCTCCGCCCTCGCCGCAGCGCTCCTGAAGGCCGGCCACCCGGTCACGGTCTGGAACCGGTCCCCAGCCAAGACCGGCCCCCTCGTCGCCCAGGGCGCGCACCCGGCAGCCGCCCCCGCCGACGCAGTGACCGCAAGCCCTCTCGTCATCGTCTGCCTCCTGACCAACGACACCGTCCAGGAGGTACTCGACAGCCTCGGAGACACCGTCGCCGGCAAGACCCTGGTCAACCTGACCAACGGCACCCCGGCCCAGGCCCGACGGCTCTCGGAGTGGGCGGCCGGGCACGGCGCGACGTACATCGACGGCGGCATCATGGCCGTCCCGCAGATGATCTCGGGGCCGGAGGCGTACGTCTTCTACAGCGGCGACGAGCACGCCTACGAGGCCCACCGGACCACCCTCGCTGCCTTCGGCGGCACGAAGTGGGTGGGCACCGACCCGGGCCGTGCCGCCTTGTACGATCTGGCGCTGCTCACCGGCATGTACGGCATGGCTCTCGGCGTCCTGCAGGCCTTCGCCCTGGTCCGTACGGAGAACATCTCCGCCGAGGAGTTCTCGGAACTCCTCGTCCCGTGGATCGGCGCAATGCTCACGGGCGCCCCGGAATGGGGCAGGGCGATCGACACCGGCCGGCACCTCACCGACGTGTCCAGCATCGCCGTCAATCAGGCGGCCTTCCCGAACTTCCTGACCACCTTCCGCGATCAGGGCGTCGGCACGGAACTCTTCGAGCCGTTCCAGACGATCCTGGACCGCGCACTCGCGGAGGGCCATGCGGCGGACGGCCTTTCGCGCCTTGCCGACCTCCTCGCACTGAAGCGCTGACACCATCCCCACTGTCGTGCGCCCCGCCGTCTTCACCGCCGCCTGCGTCCGAACCGGATTGTCAGGGGCAGCTCCTACGGTTTCTGCCATGGCGATGATCCCGAATCCCCTGCCGAAGCTGGCTGCCGACCCCTCGGGCCGGTCGCTCGGCCTCCAACTGCCGCCCGGCCGGCTGGTCGACACGACGATGGACGGCCCCTGGCACGAGCCGCTGCTCTGGTACGCGGATGAGCCCGCTCGCCCCGGCAGTTGGTCCGCGCTCCTGCCCGCCCGCAGGACAGCCGGCCTGCACCCCGTCCTGATAGGCGTCGGCAGCAACCCTGAAAGGCACCCGGAGAACTGGGAGTTGGCCCCGGCGATGATGTCGTACCCGGGCGATCACGACGCCGAGGAGGTGCTGGCGGCCTTCTGGGAGGAGTACGCGTCGGACGAACTGGCCGCGCCCGAGGACCACCCCGGCCGGGACACCGTCGTCGAAGTCTTCGGCGAGCCAACGGCGGACGGCGAGACGGGGGAGCCGTTCGGCGCCGCGTGGCCGGGTCTGGCCCCGGCCGCGGCTCCCGGGGACGATCCGGACGAGGTGGCGGCCGAGATCGCCGACGCACTGCTTGCCGAGGACCCTGGGCTCATGGTGCCGCGGCTCGGCCTCGTCCCGGCGCGCCGCAGCGCCGACATACCCGCGGCGCTCGGCTGGACCGGGCCGCTCAACTACGAGAACGACGTGGCACGCCTCTGCTCCGTCCTGCGCTCATGGGAGGACCGCTTCGGGGTACGCGTCGTGGCGCTCGGCTTCGACCAGCTCGTGGTCTCCGTGGCGGCCCCGCCGACGACGACCGTCGAGGCGGAGGCCGTCGCCGCCGAACACTTCGCGTTCTGCCCGGACAGCATCACCCAGGGCAGCTTCTCCGCCCTGGGCGAGTACGCGGCCAAGGCGGTCCTGGGCCAGTCCGCCTGGTCCTTCTGGTGGGACTGAACCGCCTGGCCCGGCAGCAGCCGGACACCACAGGCCGAGGCCCCCACCGGTCGCCGGCGGGGGCCTCGGCCATGGACCGCACCGACGTCAGACGATCTTGTCGTAACGCAGGGCCACGTAGCTGCTGTACGGGTGGCCGTCGATGGAGCCGCTGTTGATGTCCGCGGACGAGTAGTTCATGTCGGTGGACGGGTTGGACTGGGAGGAGTTGAAGGTGCCGGCGGCCTTGTCCCTCCAGCCCGCGAAGAGGATGACGTGCGCCTGGGAGTAGGTGAGGATGTCGCCGGGCCGCAGGTCGCTCTTGGAGATCTGGTGGGAGACGGTGGGCAGGCTGTAGGTCGTCAGCGACGGGTTGGGGTGCCAGGCCATCGACACGAAGCCGGAGCAGTCGGTCCGGTACTTCACGTCGGCCGTCGGTCCGTACTCCCCGTTCGCCACGTTGGTGCGCTGGCTGTACTGGATGTTCCGGTCGTACCAGTTCTTGGCGCGGGCCATCACCTCGCTGCGCGTGATCTGACCGTCCGCGGACGAACTCGGCACCACGTAGGAGCAGTCGTTGCCGAACAACGACAGCAGCGTCTGCGTCCAGCCGCTCGCGAGTGAGGGCACGGCGCCGGATCACACGTCGGCCGCCGACAGCTGCCCTGCAGGTGCAGCTGCGCGGCTCTGTTTCGGGTGTGGCGCCCGGTGACAGCACTTACTCTCGCGGCTCCGAAAGCCCACCGGAAGAGAGATCGACTGGCCCTGACTGGCCTTGTCCCATTGCATCCTGAGGCTGATCCGGAACGCCGAGAGCCCCGCTGTTCACCAAGGAACAGCGGGGCTCTCGGAAGCGGAGCGGCGGCGGGGCGGCCGCTCAGCGGGCGAGCTTCTGCGCGACCTCCGTCGCCCAGTACGTCAGGATCATCTGCGCACCGGCACGCCGAATACCCGTCAGCGTCTCCAGGATCGCCTTGTCCCGGTCGATCCAGCCCTTCTCGGCCGCCGCCTCGATCATCGCGTACTCACCACTGATCTGGTACGCGGCCACGGGCACGTCGACCGCGTCCGCGACGCGCGCCAGCACGTCCAGATAGGGACCCGCCGGCTTGACCATCACCATGTCGGCGCCCTCCTCCAGATCCAGCGCCAACTCCCGCATGGCCTCGCGCAGATTGGCCGGGTCCTGCTGGTAGGTCTTGCGGTCGCCCTTCAGCGACGACGCGACGGCCTCCCGGAACGGCCCGTAGAAGGCCGACGAGTACTTGGCGGTGTACGCGAGGATCGCCACGTCCTCCTTGCCGATGGTGTCCAGCGCATCGCGGATGACGCCGACCTGACCGTCCATCATTCCGCTGGGACCCACCACATGGACGCCGGCGTCGGCCTGGACCTGGGCCATCTCCGCGTACCGCTCCAGCGTGGCGTCGTTGTCGACGCGCCCGGCCTCGTCCAGCACGCCGCAGTGCCCGTGATCCGTGTACTCGTCCAGGCACAGGTCGGACATGATCACGAGTTCGTCGCCCACCTCGGCCTTCACCGCACGGATGGCGACCTGCAGAATCCCGTCCGGATCGGTGCCCGCCGTACCGGCCGCGTCCTTCTTCGCGTCCTCGGGCACGCCGAAGAGCATGATCCCGGAGACTCCCGCCTCCCGAGCCTCCACCGCGGCCTTGCGCAGCGTGTCCAGCGAGTGCTGCACGACGCCCGGCATCGCCGCGATCGGCACCGGCTCCGTCACGCCCTCCCGTACGAACGCCGGGAGGATCAGATCAGCCGGATTCAGGCGGGTCTCGGCGACCATGCGCCGCATTGCGGGGGTCGTACGCAGCCGACGCGGCCGCGAGCCGGGGAAGGATCCGTACGCAGTCATACGTCCACGCTACGCCGCGGCGAGGGGGGTTTTTACCGACACCGCGCCGGAGCGGAACCGGCCCACAGGCCCGGGAGGGGGTCCGCAGGGGTGCCCCCGCAGGATTC
Organism: Streptomyces sp. NPDC001970; assembly: GCF_053594115.1. Taxonomy (NCBI): domain Bacteria; kingdom Bacillati; phylum Actinomycetota; class Actinomycetes; order Kitasatosporales; family Streptomycetaceae; genus Streptomyces; species Streptomyces sp. NPDC001970. Next base: position 14,422 of record NZ_JBSFDW010000063.1, read on the forward strand.
GGCAGCTAGCGCGGGGTGCCCCAGCTCGCCCAACCGAATCCGAGGAGGTACCCCGGAGGGCACCCGACCCCACCCACCGGGCGTGGCCCGGGCCCACCGGGGGGCCGGGCCCCACAAGGCTTGCGGCCCCACTGGGGCGGGTCCCCCAGGCCCACCGGGGCGGCCCCCACCGAATCGGCACCCGGCACCGGGGGTTGTGCCCACCCGTTCCGCCCTGCGGAACGAATGCCCACAACAGTCAGGGCGTGCCGCGCCCACAACAGGTGGGCGCGGCAACGCCCGGCTGCCCACAACGGGGGGCGGGGCAGAGCCCCCCGCGTTACGTCACGTCGTGCGACGCCTCCGCGCGCCCGGCCGCCGCTCGCTCGGGCGGGTGACCGGGTCGCCCGCCTCCATCGCCGCCTCACGCCGCCGCGCCCCGAACTCCGCCAGCGCCTCCGCCAGCTTGTGCACCGACGGCTCCGGCGACAGCACGTCCACCCGCAGCCCGTGCTCCTCCGCGGTCTTCGCGGTCGCGGGGCCGATGCAGGCAATGACCGTCACGTTGTGCGGCTTCCCGGCGATCCCCACCAGGTTCCGCACCGTGGAGGACGACGTGAACAGCACCGCGTCGAACCCGCCACCCTTGATCGCCTCGCGCGTCTCGGCCGGCGGCGGCGACGCCCGCACGGTCCGGTACGCCGTGACGTCGTCGACCTCCCACCCGAGCTCGATCAGACCCGCCACCAGCGTCTCCGTGGCGATGTCGGCCCGCGGCAGGAACACCCGGTCGATCGGGTCGAAGACCGGGTCGTACGGCGGCCAGTCCTCCAGCAGTCCGGCGGCCGACTGCTCCCCGCTCGGCACCAGGTCCGGCTTCACACCGAACTCGACCAGGGCCTTCGCGGTCTGCTCGCCCACCGCCGCGACCTTGATCCCGGCGAAGGCACGGGCGTCGAGCCCGTACTCCTCGAACTTCTCGCGCACCGCCTTGACGGCGTTCACCGATGTGAAGGCGATCCACTCGTACCGCCCGGTGACAAGCCCCTTGACCGCGCGCTCCATCTGCTGCGGCGTCCGCGGCGGCTCGACCGCGATCGTCGGCACCTCGTGCGGCACCGCCCCGTACGAACGAAGCTGGTCGGAGAGCGAAGCAGCCTGCTCCTTCGTACGCGGTACGAGGACCTTCCAGCCGAACAGCGGCTTGGACTCGAACCACGCGAGCTGGTCACGCTGGGCCGGGGCACATCGCTCGCCGACCACGGCTATGACGGGCCGGTGGCCCTCGGGCGAGGGCAGCACCTTCCCCTGCTTGAAGACCTGCGCAATGGTTCCAAGCGTGGCCGTCCACGTCCGCTGACGCGTCGTCGTACCGGCGACGGTCACGGTCAGCGGGGTGTCGGGCTTGCGCCCGGCCGCTACCAGCTCACCCGCCGCGGCGGCCACCGAGTCCAGGAACGTCGACACGACGACGGTCCCGTCCGACGCCCCGACCTCCGTCCAGCACCGGGCGCCAGCCGTGCGCGCGTCGATGAAGCGCACATCGGTGCCCTGCGCGTCGCGCAGCGGCACTCCGGCGTACGCGGGCACGCCGACCGCCGTCGCGACGCCCGGCACGACCTCGAACGGAATGCCTTCCGCCGCGCACGCGAGCATCTCCTGACCGGCGTTGCTGTCGAGCCCGGGGTCACCGCTCACCGCACGGACGACCCGCTTGCCGCCCCGCGCGGCCTCCATGACAAGATTGGTCGCATCCCTCAACACGGGGACACCGACGGTCGTTGACGCATCGTCAACAACCGTCAGCTCAGGCGTGCTCACGCCCGCCCTCGCATGGCCGCGAACGACTTCGAGGACATCGGGCTCGGCGATCAGCACGTCCGCGCCCGACAGCGCCTCCACGGCGCGCAGCGTCAGCAGCCCCGGGTCGCCGGGACCGGCGCCGAGGAAGGTGACGTGCCCGGCAGCGGAGTACGCCGAAGCGGCAGAGGTGGCAGTGGTGGGGCTCAAAGTGCTCGCTCCCCCATAAGACCGGCCGCACCCTTGGCGAGCATCTCGGCCGCGAGTTCGCGACCGAGCGCCACCGCGTCGTCGTGCGACGTGGGTACGGGACCGGTGGTGGACAGCTGCACCAGCGTGGATCCGTCGGTCGTACCGACGACACCGCGCAGGCGCATCTCATGAACAACCTGTCCGTCGGCCAGCAGGTCGGCCAGCGCACCCACAGGTGCGCTGCAGCCGGCCTCCAGGGCGGCGAGCAGGGACCGCTCGGCCGTCACGGCGGCCCGCGTGTGCGGGTCGTCGAGCTCGGCGAGCGTGGCGGCGAGATCGGCGTTCGCCGAAAGGCACTCGATCGCCAGGGCCCCCTGGCCGGGGGCGGGCAGCACCGCGTCGACCGACAGGAAGTCGGTCACGTCCTCGATCCTGCCGATACGGTTCAGCCCGGCCGCGGCAAGCACCACGGCGTCCAGCTCCCCGTTTCGTACGTATCCGACCCGGCTGTCGATGTTCCCGCGGATCGGCACGGTCTCGATCCGCAGCCCGTGGGAACGCGCGTACGCGTTGAGCTGCGCCATCCGCCGCGGCGAGCCGGTGCCGACCCGGGCGCCCGCCGGCAGCCGGTCGAGCGTCAGCCCGTCCCGCGCCACGAGCACGTCACGCGGGTCCTCACGGCGCGGAATCGCGGCCAGCACCAGGTCGTCGGGCTGCGCGGTCGGCAGGTCCTTCAGCGAGTGCACCGCGAAGTCCACCTCGCCCGCGAGCAGCGCGTCGCGGAGCGCGGTGACGAACACACCGGTGCCGCCGATCTGCGCGAGGTGCTCGCGCGAGGTGTCGCCGTACGTGGTGATCTCGACGAGCTCCACGGGACGCCCGGTCAGCCTGGTCACCGCCTCCGCCACCTGCCCGGACTGGGCCATGGCGAGCTTGCTGCGCCTGGTCCCCAGCCTCAAAGCCTTCTCGGCCCTCTCGGTCATAGTCGCCCTCGGTTCTTGACGTCGGCGTCGTTCAGGTCGGCCCGGCTGACGGATGCGACCGTCTCCGGGTCGAGGTCGAAAAGTGTGCGCAGCGCGTCCGCGTACCCGGCACCGCCGGGCTCCGCGGCGAGCTGCTTGATCCGCACGGTGGGGGCATGCAGCAGCTTGTCGACGACGCGGCGCACGGTCTGGGCGATCTCCGCGCGCTGCTTCTCGTCCAGGTCGGGAAGCCGCCCCTCCAGCCGTGCGACCTCGCCGGCCACCACATCGGCGGCCATGGTGCGCAGGGCGATCACGGTCGGCGTGATGTGCGCCGCGCGCTGCGCGGCGCCGAATGCGGCGACCTCGTCGGCGACGATCGTGCGCACCTGGTCGACGTCGTCGGCCATCGGGGCGTCCGCGGACGCCTCGGCGAGCGACTCGATGTCGACGAGACGGACGCCGGGGATCCGGTGCACGGCGGCGTCGATGTCCCGGGGCATGGCGAGGTCGAGGAGCGCCAGGCGGACCGGGCCGGTGCTCTGCGCGCGGACGGTACGACGTCCCGGGGCACCACGGCGGTCCGCCGCGGCGTTCTCCACCCAGGCGCCGTGCAGGCCCATGTCGTCGGCCGGCAGCCCGGCTGCCGCAGCGGCGGCCGTGTCGTCGAGCCCGACCGGGCCCCCGTCCTCGGTGAGGAGGGCGGGGTTCTCGGCGACGCGCTCGAACCCGGCGAGGCGCGCGATGACCTCGGCGTCCGCTTCCGTGACGGCGGCGACCGTCTCCGCGGCGTCCGCAACCGTCTCCCCGGCGTCCTCGACCGCGTCCGACACACCGCCGGGCACGGCCTCGCCGAGGGCTTCGGCGACCGCCTCGGCCGTCAGCACCAGCCCCGTCGCGCCGGTGCAGGACACCACGACGTCGACTCGTGTCAGTTCGTCCGCGACCGCGTCCATGGGCACGGCCCGCGCGGCGACTCCGGTACCTCCCCCAGGGCTTCGCCTGGGGGCGCCCCCGGACTCGGTCAGGATCTGCACGAGCCGCTCGGCCCGCTCCTGCGTCCGGTTGGCGACGACGATCTCCGCGACACCGGCCCGCGCCAGCGTCGCCGCGGCGAGCGACGACATCGAACCGGCGCCGATGACCAGCGCCCGCTTGCCCGCCGCCCACTCGTCCACGGGCGCGCCGCACGACAGCTGCTCCAGGCCGAACGTGACGAGCGACTGCCCGGCCCGGTCGATCCCGGTCTCGCTGTGGGCTCGCTTGCCGACCCGCAACGACTGCTGGAAGAGGTCGTTCAGCAGCCGGCCCGCGGTGTGCAGATCCTGGCCGAGGGCGAGGGCGTCCTTGATCTGGCCGAGGATCTGCCCCTCGCCGATGACCATGGAGTCGAGACCGCAGGCCACCGAGAAGAGATGGTGGACGGCGCGGTCCTCGTAGTGCACGTACATGTAAGGAGTGAGCTCCTCCAGCCCGACGCCGCTGTGCTGGGCGAGCAGGGTGGACAGCTCGGCGACGCCGGCATGGAACTTGTCGACGTCGGCGTAGAGCTCGATGCGATTGCACGTGGCGAGGACGGACGCCTCGACCGCGGGGTCCGCGGCAAGCGTGTCCTGCAGCAGCTTGACCTGCGTGTCCGCGGACAGCGAGGCCCGCTCCAGCACGCTGACCGGGGCGCTGCGGTGACTGAGTCCGACGACCAGGAGGCTCATGCCGGCATCACGGCGGGGACGTCCCCGTCGGGTCCCTTCCGGCCCGTGGCCGCACCGGTGGTTCCTCGCGCCGCAGGCGACGCGGACGCCACGGGCGGCACGGAGGACGCGGCAGGCGCCGTGGCGCCCTCCGCCTCCAGCTCCTCACCTGCCTTGCGCTGCTCGTGGAACGCGAGGATCTGCAGCTCGATCGACAGGTCGACCTTGCGTACGTCGACGCCGTCCGGCACCGTCAGCACGGTCGGGGCGAAGTTGAGGATGGACGTGACGCCCGCGGCGACCAGTCGGTCGCACACCTGCTGGGCGGCGCCCGCAGGGGTCGCGATGACCCCGATGGAGACGCCGTTGTCCGAGATGATCTTCTCCAGCCCGTCCGCGTGCTGGACGGGGATCCCTGCGACCGGCTTTCCTGCCATCGCCGGGTCGGCGTCGATCAGGGCGGCGACGCGGAAGCCACGCGAGGCGAACCCACCGTAGTTCGCGAGGGCGGCGCCGAGGTTACCGATACCGACGATCACGACCGGCCAGTCCTGGGTGAGGCCGAGCTCGCGGGAGATCTGGTAGACGAGGTACTCGACGTCGTAGCCGACGCCCCGGGTCCCGTACGAGCCGAGGTAGGAGAAGTCCTTCCGCAGCTTCGCGGAGTTGACCCCCGCCGCGGCCGCGAGCTCCTCGGAGGAGACCGTCGGCACGGAACGCTCCGACAGCGCGGTCAGTGCGCGCAGATACAGCGGAAGCCGGGCGACCGTGGCCTCGGGGATTCCTCGGCTGCGAGTCGCCGGTCGGTGAGTTCGGCCAGTTGCCACGGTGCTCCTGCGGGATGAGCGAGGCTGCAGGCGGCCGTACGTCGCAAGACCGCCCCGTCGAATGCAGGCTATGTCTTTGTGAACGCGTGCACAAAGATGGTGTCCGCTTTGTCCGAGCAAAGTGACCGGGGTCACGCGAGCCGGACACGCGATCCGGGAACCCTGGACCGCTTTCGTCCGTAGAAAACCCAAAGGGGGCAAAGCGCTGCACACTCCTCACGACTCTGCCCCCGAGACCCCAGCAAAACGCCCACGATGGTAACCGCCTTTCGCGTCATGCCCCCAGTTCGCGGCGGAGCCGGCCCGCGTCCACACGCCAGAACGTGTGCTGCTCACCGTCCACCAGGACGACCGGAATCTGCTCCCAGTACTCCCGGTGCAGCTCCTCGTCCTGCGTGATGTCCCTCTCCTCCCACGCGGCGCCCGTCTCCGCGCAGACCTCCTCGATCACGGCCCGCGCGTCGTCACAGAGGTGACACCCGGGCTTCCCGATCAAGGTCACGACCCGGTCGCCGGCCTTCTTCTTCGTACGCCGCAGCAGAGGACTCATGCCCCCATTCTCCGCCCGCTCCCGCGCCCGGGGCGGCGCGTCCGAACGGTCGGGTTTAACAATCCGGCCGCCCAGAGTTCACGACTTCGCATCCCCGTGAGTCGGGAAGTTCCGAACTGACTGGCTATGCTCACGTCATGGCCGCACTGGGATGGCTCACCCCACGCAGGCGCTCCGCGACCGCCCGGAGCGTCCTCGCAGGCGAGGCCGCCGCCGAAGCAGCACGCAAGACCTCGCAGCAGTTCGAGGCGGACGCGGAGACCGAGGCCCCGGACACCGCCGCCGCCAGGCGCAAGGAGCCGGACTTCCCGGTCGTCGGGGACGTCCGCGCCGCAGCCTTCTTCGACCTCGACAACACGGTCATGCAAGGCGCGGCGATCTTCCACTTCGGCCGAGGCCTGTACAAGCGGAAGTTCTTCCAGCGCCGCGAGCTGGCGCGGTTCGCCTGGCAGCAGACGTGGTTCCGGCTCGCCGGGGTCGAGGACCCGGAGCACATGCAGGACGTACGCGAGTCCGCGCTGTCCATCGTCAAGGGCCACCGCGTCTCCGAGCTGATGTCGATCGGCGAGGAGATCTACGACGAGTACATGGCCGACCGCATCTGGCCCGGTACACGCGCCCTGGCCCAGGCCCACCTCGACGCAGGCCAGAAGGTGTGGCTGGTCACGGCCGCGCCCGTCGAGACCGCGACGATCATCGCCCGCAGGCTCGGCCTGACCGGCGCGCTCGGCACGGTCGCCGAATCCGTCGACGGCGTGTACACCGGCAAGCTGGTCGGCGAGCCGCTGCACGGCCCCGCGAAGGCCGAGGCGGTGCGCGCCCTGGCGGCGGGCGAGAACCTGGACCTGGCCCGCTGCGCGGCGTACAGCGACTCGCACAACGACATCCCGATGCTCTCGCTCGTCGGGCACCCGTACGCGATCAACCCGGACACCAAGCTGCGCAAGCACGCGCGCGAGCGCGACTGGCGGCTGCGCGACTACCGGACGGGCCGCAAGGCGGCCAAGGTCGGCATTCCGGCCGCTGCGGGCGTCGGGGCCCTGGCGGGCGGCACGGCGGCAGCCGTCGCCCTGCACCGCCGCCGTCGCTGACGCAGGCGGCCACGGGTGGGCGCCTGCGCCCGCTTAGGCGCCGACGGTTCACCACCGGCACCACGGCGTCCGCGACGCGCGCCGCATTCCGGTTCTCCTGCCCATCCGCGTGTCCCGCCAGTCCTGTTGCGGGCACATGGGCACAACCCATCACGCGCTGCAGCAGATCGCGAAGTAATCCGATCAATAACCGATCACAATCTGCGACTCGATCCGCCGCTATCTCGTAACAGAAGCAACGGAATCGATGATTTGAGCAACTGGGTGTAGCGCTGCCTGTACGAAGCGTTATTCTCCTCAGACGCATCAAGGACTCGCCACATCGTCACGACGAGTGAACGGTCCCGCACTGCCCGTGATGGAAGCTCTGCCTCTGGGAGTCCCGTGTACCCACACGTCGGGGTTGACGCCTCGGGCCTGGCCACGCTCCGCGCAACGGTCGCCGACCACCTGCGCGGTTTCGTCCCCACCGCGTACGCCGGCCCCGCCTTTGCCGCGCCGGGCCCTGCCGCCCTCGGCCCTGCCGGCCCCTGCTACGCCCTGGCGGACGGCGGTGCGGCAGTCGGGAGACGGGGTGCCCGTGGGGGCGCCGGCACTTCGACCACCGCCCGCCGCCCGAGCGCCGACAGCGACAGTGCGCGCATGATGGAACTCGTCGAGCGCGCCCAGGCCGGCGAAGCCGAGGCCTTCGGCCGGCTGTACGACCAGTACAGCGACACCGTCTACCGCTACATCTACTACCGCGTCGGCGGCAAGGCGACGGCGGAGGACCTCACCAGCGAGACCTTCCTGCGCGCCCTGCGCCGTATCTCCACCTTCACCTGGCAGGGACGCGACTTCGGCGCCTGGCTCGTCACGATCGCGCGCAACCTGGTCGCCGACCATTTCAAGTCGAGCCGCTTCCGACTGGAAGTGACCACCGGCGAGATGCTCGACGCCAACGAGGTCGAACGCAGCCCCGAGGAGTCGGTCCTCGAGTCGCTCTCGAACGCCGCACTGCTCGAGGCCGTGCGCAAGCTCAATCCGCAGCAGCAGGAATGCGTCACACTCCGCTTCCTGCAGGGGATGTCGGTGGCCGAGACCGCACGCGTGATGGGCAAGAACGAAGGCGCGATCAAGACCCTCCAGTACCGCGCCGTCCGTACGCTGGCAAGGCTCCTCCCCGACGACGCCCGCTGACCCTCCCGAGCACTCCTGGCGCCCCACGGATTCCCCTGCTCCGCCACGAACGTCCCCCCACGAACCAGTCCCCCACATCAAGCCCCCCACGCTGCCCCGTCCCTTCAACTCACCACCCGTGAGCGGCTGATGACGCACTGGTCCGATCATCCTTCGCGCGTAACCCAACTGCCGAGCCGCTCGTTGTGCGGAATGCAGGCTCCCTGCGGTCACGCCATGCCCGCGACCACTCACTCGATCGTGTGGTTGTACTCAAGGCATGCAACCTTCCGGACCTCCCGGGGAGTCGACCGTCATGACGAGAGGAGGTGCCGCCAGTGATCGCGAACGTTTCGGCGCACCGGCGGGCGAACGCCTTCGCCCAGGCCCTGGAGAATCAGACGCTCCGGGGCGCGGCGGCCGAGCAGCCCGATGATTCGGCCGAACCGGCCGAGCAGGGGCGGCTGTTGGCCCTGGCGAACGGCCTCGGCGAGCTGCCGAAGCCCCAGTTGGATCCCGAGGTCAAGGTGGTGCAGCGAGCCCAGCTCGTTGCCGCCATGGAGGCCATGCTCCTGGAGGGCGCAGCCTCCGAAGGAGGTGCGTCCGGGGGCCCTGCGGTCCCGAAACAGCGACGCACCTCCGGCCGCGGCGCCCACCGGGCATCACCGCTTCGAAAACTCCGCCCGCGCTCCCGCTGGTCCAAGGGCCTCGCGGCCGGCGGGCTCACCGTCGGAGTCGCCGCGGGCGCCTTCGGTGGAGTGGCCGCCGCCAGCTCCGACGCCCTCCCCGGTGACTCGCTCTACGGGCTGAAGCGAGGCATGGAGGACCTCAAGCTCGGCATGGCCGACGACGATGCGGACCGCGGCGGGCTCTACCTCGACCAGGCCTCGACCCGGCTCAGCGAAGCCCGCCGCCTCATGGAGCGCACCCGGGCCGGCGAGCTGGACCACGAGTCGCTCGGCGAGGTCAGGCGCGCCCTGACCGGAATGCGCCACGACGCCACCGAAGGCCACCGGCTCCTCCACCAGGCCTACGAACGGGACGGCTCACTCGGCCCCATCGCGACCCTGTCCTCGTTCGCCAGCGCCCACCGCGACACGTGGAACGGTCTGCGGAGCCGCCTCCCGGCCCAGCTCACCGACGTCGGCAACGAGGTGAGTTCGGTCTTCGACGCCATAGACCAGGAAGTCGGACCGCTCCAGTCGCTGCTTCCCCGCACTCCCGAGAAGGAGAGCGGCGGATCCCAGCGCCCCGGAGCGTCACCCGACGCCCCCACGGGCCCGTCCGGTTCGTACGGCACGGACCACCCGTCGTCGTCCTCGCCCTCCGCGGGCCAGTCGGACGGCAGCGCCCGGCCCCACCCGTCGGGGTCCGGCTCGACGGCGGACGAAGGCCTGCTCGGGGGCAACACCGGCGGCCTGCTCACCCCCCCGCAGAGCAGCACGACGCCGTCCGCCCCGACCGGCTTCGACCCGGACGACCCTGTGCCGGACGTGACGATCCCGCCGCTGCTGCCGGGCTTGCTGCCGGGCCTCGGCCTCGACACCGCGGACGACGACTAGGGCCTGTGTTAGGTCGTGATCAATCTTGCCGATCCGGATCCGCCTGGAAGGCGGATCCGGTAGGAAGACGAGCGTGACGCGCAGACAACT
>NZ_JBSFDW010000064.1:0-23758 GCF_053594115.1 Streptomyces sp. NPDC001970
CACGATGACGGTACTGAGCCCCGCAGCACGGGTCCGGTCGGCCACGTTCTCGCCCACGGGGCCCGCGCCGATGACGACGACGTCGTAGGTGCGGGGGGAGTCATTCATAGCTCTTCCTGTGTCTCTCTCGCGTATCGCGGGCTTGGGTCCTGAGGGAGGGTGCGCGTGGTCGTCCAGGCCGGCCTCCCCTCGGTCCGCAGTGCTCCGCGGTTCCGGCCGGCGTGGGCCGGAGCCGCCCGCCCCGACCGGGGGCTACGGCTTCACCGGATGACGGCGGTTCGATGGGACGACGGGTGTCCGGTCACCGGCCGGGAAGGCGGGTCGTCACTTCCTGGAGCACCCAGCCATTGCCGTCCGGGTCGCTGAATGCAGCGAACGAGCCGTAGCTGGCGCGTTCGGGATGCGGGCCGCTGACGCGTGCCGTGTCTCCGGCGTGATGGAACACACCACCTGCGTCGTGGAACACCTCTCCCACGTCGGCGCCGCGGTCGATGAGTTCGGCCCGGGCCGCCTCGATGTCGCCGACGATGAGATGCAGACCCTGAACCGAGCCCGGCGCGGCAGTGGTCACTCCGTCGCCGAAGAGGATCGAGCACAGTGATCCTGGGGGCGTCAGGTGCACGACGCGGAAGCCCCCGTCGGCGGAGGAGTAGTCGACATCGAGTCGGAAGCCCAGGCCTTCGTAGTACTGCATGGCGCGATCGACATCGGAGACGGGCAGTACGAGAACTTCGAGCTTCAGGTCCATCGTTGTCATCACGCTCCGTGAAATCCGTCCGTGAGTCACCTGTTTGATGGGTGACGTTACATGATGTGCCCGAGGGACGCCACCGGTTGAGGTGGTGACGCACGTGATCGTTCGGGGGTCGTGTCTCCCTTGTGGCCGCTGGGGCGATACAGGTCGTCGCCATGCGGGGGAAGGCACCTCCCCTTCGGTGACTGCGGGTTGAGGATGCCGGCGGCCGGCCGAGGAACCTTCGCGGGTACCGGCACCGGGCCGGCCCCCATCACGTGTTCGGAGGGGACTCCAGCGGCGCGTCAACGCGGATGGGACCGGCCAGGGAGGGAACCCGTCCCGTGTGGCGCCGGCGCGCTTCGTACGTCGCCGTCGATGGCCGGCGCAACAGTGAAGTCGGTGCACCCGGCGCCGGCTACGGATTGCCCCGATGTGCTGATCGCATCGGACTCACCTGCCTGTCACTCGTCAATGAAGATGTCGGCTTGTCGGCTGCCTGGCGAGCGAGGGCGAACTGATACGCCGTTGAGCCTGGGGCCCAAGCGGCGCACGGACGGTTTCTGCGCGGCTGATGCGCCGATGAGCCCTCACGAAAGTGCGGCATCGTCACGATAGACAGCAACCCCGCCGTGAGCTGCCGAGGCGCGCGAGCGCGGCGCGCGTCTTTGCCCACCCCGGACGTGGGCTCCGCAAGGGCGCCGACGCTGACGCGCTCGGCCACGCTGCCGGCCGCACGGCGACTGCGGCACTGGAACAATGGACCGATGCTCGCCATGACCGTTCCGGTGTGGACTCGATGACCACGCCACAGCTGCTGTCCGACGAAGAGCTGGAACGCTCCGCCGTGGTCGCCAACAACTCGATGAACCGTGAGCGAGGCCTGACCGGCGTCAACAGCTACGCCCGCGAACTCGGGTTCGATCCGGTCGCCCACCTCTCGGCCCGGTCCGCTTCACCATCCTGGCTCGATCTGTGCAGCGGCGAGGGCCGTGCCCTGCGCGAGGCGGCCGGCAGGCTGCCGGCCTCCGCGGTACTGACCGGGATCGATCTGGTGGGCCCGCCGGCACCGGCACAGGCGACGCCCGGGGTTGAACTCGTCACTGCTTCGGTCGCCGGCTGGGCAGCACCGCGGGCCTATGACCTGATCACCTGTGTGCACGGACTCCACTACGTCGGCGACCGGCTCGGCCTGCTCGCCCGCGCGGCTTCCTGGCTCACCCCCGAGGGCCTGCTGGTCGCCCACCTCGATCCCGGCTCGATCCGCTGGGCCGACGGCACATCGGCCGGCCGCGCCGTGCCGGCCGCGTTGCGTGCGGCGGGGTTCACGTACATCTCGCGCCACCATCGGCTGACACTCCGGGGGCCTCGGAGTGTCCAACTGCCCTTCCTGTACCTCGGCGCAGATCCCCATGCCGGCCCCAACTACACCGGACAGCCTGCCGTGGCGTCGTTCTACCGACGACTCGGCTCGCGTGACACATGACCGCGCGGACGAAGGGGCCCATCGCCTCACGTCGGCCGAGCGGAGTTCGCCGTGCGAGGGCGGAGAGGCCGCGGACGGGGATTTCCGACTCTCACACGGCGAGCACTCCTGCGTGCAGCTCCGCCGGTGAAACGTTGCGTGCGGTGGGGGAGACGGGTTGAAGCCCTTCAGGATGAGGAAACCGCAAGGCTGAACTCCCGTGCGAACACGGGAAGTGCGGCGATCGAGCCCCATGCCGAGAGCTGGTCGTAGAACCCGAACATCACGGCGGTCGCCGACGCATAGATCAGCGGGCCCCCGACGAGCCCCAGCACCGTGATGAAGCGCGGCACGAGTCGTGACCGGTACATCAGGTAGGCCAGCAGCAGGCTGTTCGCTCCCAGGACGACGTTGGGTCCGAGCAGGAAGGTCCAGTCGTGGATGGCGACGAGCGACCGTGCGACGGTGACCAGTGAGGCCCCGTCCGTGCCCGCGGCTCCCGCCAGGTCCTGACGCAACGTCACGACCGACAGGACGCCGACGAGACCAACGGCGATGACAGCGACTTCCAGCAGGCGACCGCAGACGTAGCCGAGGGCGACGCCATGGCCCTGCCGCCTGACGACGGGATACAGCGTGACCGCTGTGCCGATGACGGCGGAGAGAAGGACGACCTCGAAGAAGCCGCCCAGCAGTACGCGGATGTCGGCGCCGGTGCCGAGGACGTAGTTCGCGTCGCTCAGGACGGGCCGGTGGAGCACCAGCCCGGCGATCGCGGCGATCTCCGTGATCAGGAAGAACACTCCTGCGGCCACCGCGGTCCGTCGCGTTGAGCCCATGTCGACGCCTTCCTTCATCGAACCCGAGGTGTACGGCGTACACCTCGTCCGGCTCCGAACGCTGGGTGTGCGATGTACACCTGGCAAGAGGAGAGATCCGGCGGCGAAGCTGCCGCAGCGAAGGGCTGATCCGATGACTCAGCAGACGGAGGCCGCGCGCCGCGCTTCTCTGAGCAGGGACCGGGTGCTGCGCGCCGCCGTCGCGTTCGCCGACGACGCCGGGATCGACGCCCTCAGCATGCGCAAGCTCGCACACGAGCTCGGCGTCGTACCGATGGCGCTGTACAAGCACGTCGCGAACAAGGAAGAGCTGCTGGACGGCATGATCGACGTCGTCGTCGGCGAGATCCATGCACCGGACGCGGCGCCGACTGGAAGGCGGCGGTCCGGCAGAGGATCCTCTTCGCGCGCCGAACGCTCCTGCTTCACCCCTGGGCCTCTCGCGTGATCGAGTCGCGCACCACGCCGACGCCGGCCGTGTTGGAGTACATGGATTCGATGATCGGGATGTTCCGGACCGGCGGCTTCTCCGTCGACCTCACGCATCACGTGATGCACGCCCTGGGCAGCCGAATGTTCGGGTTCGCCCAGGAGCTGTTCGATGACACCGCAAGCGTGGACCCGGGCGCACAGAGGGCCATGCTGCGCGAGATGTCAGGCAAGTGCCGTTCCTAAAGACTGAGCGTGAGTTGCACATGCTCAGCCGGACGCCCCGAACGGTTTTGGGTGTCCTGGTCCACCGCGTTCGCTCCGCGTTCGGCGCGCACGGATCGTGTCCGTGGTCCGGGTACGGGAGGGCGGTTTTCCTCGCGTCCTTGGGTGTCCGACGGGGCCTGGGCGGTCCGATGCCCGCCGGCATCGCTCTGGTGCCGGCGGGGCGGTGCCGTCCGTCGCCGGATCGGGTGTCCGAGGGCGCGTCGTCCGATCGCCACGGCGGCAGCCTGGTGGCGAGTGGTCTTGCGTGTGGTCGTGGTGAGTGGGGCTTGCCAGTGTTCGGCGCCCCACCTGCTGGTACAGGCGGGGTCGACGGCGATCACGCCGATGCCGCATTCGGCGCACATCGACAGCAGCCGGGCGCGGAGTTTGCCTGTGGGGATGCCGGAGATGAGCTGTCGCAACCGCTTCCTGCGGCCGTGTTTCTCTCGGGTCTTGGAGTCGGTGAAGTCCAGGTCTTCGATCGCGATGGCCTGCACGCCTGTGGTCTTGGCCCAGTGCAAGAGGCGGGTGAGGGCGTGCCGGAGGTGGGCGTCACGTCGGGTGGCCGGTCCGGACATGTCGTAGTCGAAGTGGCGGGGGGTGTGCCGACCGGGTTTCCGTGCTCGTCGAGCCGCCATGCGGCGAGGTGGTCGGCGTTCATGGCGTTCATGTCCACGCCGACCACGCCGTCGGCCCACGACGAGGGGTCGGTCGTCGGCCCGGGGTGCGACGACCAGTTCGAGTTCGAGTTCGCGCTCGATCTGCTCCTCGACGGATTCGAGAGTCTTCGGAGGCAGCGGTGGAGCTCCACCCACCATCGCGGTCGGTGAGCCACCGACGCCACGGACCAGCCTGACCGGCGGCATCCCGCCAGTGGTGGAGTCATCGTGACCGTGCCATGGGCTGCAGGGCCCGACGAGCACGTCCGCTCAGCTGTAACTCACGTTGCTGATGTCGATCGAGACCATCAGCTGGTCGAGCAGCGGCCGGCCGTCGTCGCCGCGGCGGTAGGCCCGGCGCTTCGACGGCATACGCAGCCCCTGGGCCTCGATGTAGTCGTACACGTACTGTGCCGCCGCGAACCCACCCGCCACATCGACGCGGTAGTCGTGGCGGCGCAGGAGGAAGTCGTCCCCGGTGTAGAAGTCCTGTTCGCGGGAGTGGCTGGCGATGTCCTTGGGGAAGGTGGCCCTCAGGCCGTGCCACGTTTCGCCGTTCTCGCTCAGCTCCCCGATCCTGGTGACGGTGACACCCGCCCTGGCGAGGAGGAACGGGGTAGTCAGGTATGTCCACAGCGCGTAGCCGTTGAAGTAGGCCCGGTGCAGGGAATCCCACGGGGTGGTCAGCTCGTGCCCGGCGAAGGAGGAGCGGGGGTCGGTCCGCTCGGCGATCACCGTGCCGTCCGTCTTCTCGATCGCCACGCGGTCGGGGGAGAAGGAGGAGCGCTGATCGGGCGCGCCGTACGGCTGCACGGACGCCCATTCCTCGTGGAGCCGGACGGTCATCTCGCGAGGCGCCGGATCCTGCGGCACGCCTTTGATCGCCCACAAGTCACCCCCGCTGACGATCGATGCGCGAACTTGCGAGAATTGCGCGTAGCGGTCTCTGCCCCCGTGCGCCTCAATGATCTTCGCCAGTAGCTGGTCCATAGCACCGCGTTCCGTTCGCCGGCCCGCGCGTCGCACGCCCCGGCGGGGAAGCCGCCTGCGAGCCTTGTGCCTGGTAGGGGTTGAGGAACAAGTCTTTCAGAGCGATGCCCGGTCCACAAAAGAAGGGCCCTGTGCACGCCCGCGACCGGACCGTCCTGGTCGCAGGTGGCAGGACGGTCGGCGTCGACGGGTGGTCGCGGAGGTCAGTCGTAGTGACGGCCGGTTCGCGACGACAGGTGGTCGGCGAGATTGCGCGGCACGATGCGGCTGAGCGCCACGACGGCTTTGTACCGCACCTTGGGGACACTGATCGCCTTGCCACGGCGGAAGTCGCGTAGGGCTGCCCGCACCAGATCGTCTGCGTCGAGCCACATGAACCCAGGGACGGAGGACTTGTCCAGGCCTGCCCGCTGGTGGAACTCCGTCGACATCCATCCGGGACACAGCGCCATGAGGCGTACGCCGGGGGCGCCGATCTCCTGACGAACGCTCTGTGTGAAGGTGACGGTCCACGCCTTCGTGGCGCTGTACGTGCCCCGGGCAAGAAAGGCCGCGACGGAGGCAACGTTGATCACACCTCTGCTCCGGCGTTCGATCATCCCCGGAAGCGCGGCGTAGGTCAGACGGAGCACGGTCTCACAGTGCAGACGGATCATGTTCACCTCGGTACTCACGGGAGCCCGGAGGAACTTGTCGGACTGCCCGAAGCCCGCATTGTTGATCAACAGGTCCAGGCCCTGCTCCAGCCGGAGCACGACAGCGGTGATCCCTTCCTCGGTGACCAGGTCGGCGACGAGGGTCTCCGTGTCGGTGCCGTGGGCCGTCCGCAGGGAATCGGCCATGGCCCTGAGCCGGTTTTCGTCCCTCGTCACCAGGACCAGACCGAAGCCCTGCGCGGCCAGCTGCCGGGCAAAGGCTGCACCGATACCGGCGGTGCCACCGGTGATGAGGGCGGTGGGCAAGAACGTTCCCGTCGCAAGTGGTTCAGCGGCTTCAGGGTACGGGTGATCTCGGCTCGCCACGAGAAACGGGTATGCGCCTACCTCGACTCGCCGGTCGCGCCCTGGACCGGTGACGACGGCAAGGACCGCTGGGTCGGGGAAGAGGTTGCCCGGCCGCGGGCGTCCGGGCCGGGGGGCGGGCTGGTGCTGGTGCTGGTGCTGGTGCTGGTGCTGTGGCGCGGACGCGGGGTCGCGGAGGGAGTCGGCGTGGGAGACGAGGGAGCCGGCCGGTCGGTGGCCGAGGGGGGCACGGAGGCCGGCGGCGCCGGTGGGCGCCCCGCAGGCTGTGCCCCCGGGGCCGGCAGAAGGTGCAGTGGTACGGCGACGACGGCCGCCACCGCCACGGAGACCCCGGCCCCGGCGGCCGCCCGCAGCAGCCGGCGCCGCGCCGCGGCACGCCGGATCTCGCGGAACCGGCCGGGCGGCGGCCCGAGGAGTACGGTGCCGGGCTGCAGCAGCGCGTCCAGGGTCGCGTCGCGATCCTCGTCCGGGCCCTCAATGGGTGTGATCAAGGCTCCTCCTCAGTCCGGCTCGCAGCATTTCCCTGGCCGCGTGGAGATCGGCCTTCACGGTTCCTTCCTTCCGCCCCGTCAGCGCCGCCACCTCCCGGACCGGCATGTCGGCGTAGTAGTACAGCAGGATGGGCACCCTCAGCCGCTCCGGCAGCGACTGCACGAGCATCCGCACGGACGGGTCGCTCTGCCCGTCACGCCCCTCGCCCTGGCCACCGACGAGCACCTCCGCGGTGGCGCGGCGCATGGCCCGGCGTTCACGCTCCAGCTTCCGCCAGTGGTCGCGCACGATGTTGGCGGCCGTGACGTAGAGGAAGCCGCGCGGCTCGTCCACACTCGTCCAGCGGGCCCACAGCCGGGTGAAGGCCTCCGAGGCGATCTCGTGGGCCGTCTCGTCGTCGTCGACCAGCCGTCGGCACCAGCCGGCGAGGCGTGGATAGAGGGCGGCGAACAGCTCGGACGCCGCATCGTCCCGGGACCGTTTCAACACTCTCCACCATCGTCGTCGGTCATCATTCCGGAAGCGCCCCACGGGACGACCGGCCGGTGGGTGCAGGGCCCACCGGCCGGCCGTGACCTGCTAGGGGCGGCTCGCGGAGGTCAGGGAGGCGTACACCACGACGTTGTCGCGGTAGCCGCTCCCGTCGGCGGTGCGAGGCCCGCCGCAGGTGATCAGACGCAGCTCCGGCCGGTCCACGTCCCCGTACACGGCCTGAGCCGGGAAGTGCGCCTTCGTGACCGTCTGCACGCGGTCCACCGTGAACACCGCCGACGCGCCGTCCCGCAGCCGGGCCACGACCCGGTCGCCCGGGCGCAGCCGCGCCAGGTCCCGGAACACACCGTCGCCGTAGCGGCCGACGGTGGCGTGGGCCAGGAGCACCGAGGGACCGAGCTGACCGGGTGTGGGGGAGTGGCGGTACCAGCCGGCCGGCGATTCCGGCGCCACCGGAGGGACTTCCACCGTGCCGTCCGGGGCAAGCCCGAGCCGCATGACGGGAGTGTCGACCCCGATGGCGGGAATCCGCAGCCCGACGGGGACCGACCGGCCGAGCGGGCGTGGCGGCGTCCCCTGCGGCCTGGCCGCGACGGGCGGCGATGCGGCGAGGGGCGGCGATGCGGCGAGGGAGCCGTCGCCGGATCCCCCCGTGCATCCGCCGGCCCAGGGAAGCGCGGCCAGGACCGTCAGGACCACGGCCCTCCTGGCACCCGGGGTCATCCGGCCGTCGTGCGCCTGCGCCGCGCCGCCACGACCGTGCCGCCGGCCAGCAACACCAGCCCGCCCGCGGCCGCTCCCACCACTGTGCCGTCCGGACCGTCCGCGACCGCCGGGGTCTGCACCCCGGTGTCGGGCGCCCCCTCGGGCACCGTGCGCACCTGGCGCGGGCTTGGGGCCGAGGTCTGCGCCGGGGTCGGGGCCGACGTCGGGGCCGAGCTCTGGGCCGGGGTCGGGGCGGGGGCGGCGCTGGGACCCCGGCTGGGCGTCGCGCTGCTCGCCGCCGGGCCGGTGCGCGCCGTGGTGGGCTGCGCGCTCGGCCCGTCGGCGAGCGCGGGCGCCGCTCCCGCCAGCACGGCGGCGCACGCGACGGCCGCGGCCGTGAGAACACTCCTGCGCATGTATCGCTCTCCTTCGTCACTCCGTCCGTGCCCCGGTGGGGTGCGGACGGGTTCTGGCAACTGATCGGTCGGAGAGACGAGGCAGCGTCGGACGGAGTTGTAAAGAGAAGGCAAAGCCGTGTCGCGGAACGTCCAGCGGCGACCCGGATCCACACCGACCCTGCCGTGACATGCGCGCCTGGCTACGCGCCGGCCACCGCAGCCCGATCCATGTCACCAGCACCGCTCCAAGGGCACCTGACTCCGCAACAAGCCCATGCGGAAGGGGACTCCGCCTGCGGCTTCTGGTCGCGAACGATTCTGACCAACAGCCGCAGCCGCAGCCGCAGCCGCAGCCGCAGCCGCAGCCGCAGCCGCAGCCGCAGCCGCAGCCGCAGCGGAGGCGGCAGGGCGGTACGAGCTGGACACGCTGCCTGCCGCTCTCCCGAGGGGGAGCGCCGCAGCATACGGCTCGCGCCACCTCCGCCGACAGCAGCACGGGGCAGCCAGGTCGTCAGGACCACTGCCGTGCGCCGTCCGCGTCCGCCGGTTCCACCGGTTCGGCCGTGTCCAGGTCGTGGGCGAGCTCGCTGCGCCAGTCGGCGCTCAGTCGACGATGGAGGATCGTCGCCGCGGCGACCGGTGCGGGCAGTCGGAGAAAACGGCGCAGGGCGTCCGCGGCGTCGGCCCGGAGCTGCCAGGCCGTGTGGTCGTCCTGCGTGGTGGGCAACTCGGGCGCGCCGGGAGCGCGGCGCCATTGCGGTTCCAGGGCCTGCCGGGCGGCGAAGGCCTCGGCAGCGATCTCGCGTATCCGCACGTCCAGGGGGCCGTCCTCGGCGAGGGACACGATCTCGCCGCGGTCGATGGCTCCCAGGGCGTGTGACACCTCCGGGAAGGTGTCGAGGCCCGTCTCCCCGGCGAGCCTGCGCAGTTGAGCCGCGAGCGCTGCGCGGAGCCGGGCCGGGGGCGTCCGCTCGACCAGGGCGGCCAGGTCGAATTCGCGTACGTGCGAGATGAACCGGCGTGACCATTCGGGGATGTCGGCCAGGAGCGGCAGGGCCAGTCCGCTGGAGAGCGGCTCGCCGAGCGCGGCCTCGAGGTTGAAGGCGATCCCGAAGCCGGCCCGCAGGCCGGCGAGCAGCTCGGTGTAGGCGGCGGTCGACCCGGGCCAGGCGTCGACACCCAGGTGCTGCACCTCCGTGCCGTCGGGGAGCCGGATGTAGTCCTCCCGTGCGGAGGTGACGAGCCGGTCGAGGGCGGCCTCGGCGTGCGGGGCACCGTCCTCGTACACGGTGACACGGACCTCGGGCCCCCGCTTGGTCAGGGCCACGGCCCGTGTGCCCCGGGAGAGCCTGCGCAGGACCTCGGGACGGATCAGCTGCTGGGGGCCCGCGCTCTGCATGACGTATCCCCAGGTGCCGGTGCGGCCGGCACGTATCAGCGGCCGGTACGCCGCCCAGGTGCTGTGTGCCGATTCCTTGGACCGCTCATGGGTGCGCTCGCGGACGGTCTCCTGCAGCACCACCCCCGCACGCACAAGGAGTTCGTCAGGGTCGACGCCTGCGGCGAAGACCAGGTCGGGTTGTTCGGGTATGGGTGTGCCGGCCGGCCGGAAGCCGAGCGTCATGTACGCACCGGTCCTCGGCGGCTCCGGCACCCGAGGCAGGGGCTCGGGGTCCGGGTGCGGCTCCGGTGCACCAGCGGCAAGTGTGAGGAGCGAGTACGGCTGCGGGGTGACGGTCTTGGTGTCGTCGTCCCAGATCAACGCACCGTCGACGGCCAGCGGTACCCGGCTTCCCACGGGCAGCCGTCGTTCCAGCGCGTCGGCGAAGCAGGACAGCGTCGCACGCAGGGAGTGCCACTCGGTGAACGAGGGGGCGTCCTCGTTGAAGTAGTCTCCGATCCGGCCGTAGTTGCTGCCCTTGCGGCAGGTGATGAACAGGCCGTCCTGCGCGTCCCAGCCGATACCGCGGGTGATCAGCAGCCACTCGTCACGCCAGTACGCGTCGAGCTCGTCCGCCTCGCTCTCGTCGTCCTCGTCGTCCTCGTCGTCTTCGTCGTCGTAGGGGTCGTCCGCATCCCCGCCGACGGAGCGCAGGAACAGCGTGTGGTCCACGATGTCGGCCACACCGCCGAAGGGCCCGTTCAGGGCGAACACCGGAGCGGCATCGTCTTCCTCGACTCCGTCGTGGCAGCGCAGTGACGCCACCAGGTCCGGCGGGAAGGTCACGCCGAGCCGCTGTTCGGCGGCCGCTATCGCCGACGGCGACGCAGGCGGCCGCAGCAGCGCACGGCTGCGCGGCGCGTGCTCGGCGAGCCAGACATCGATGCGCGCCCAGGATGCTTCCACCGTGGGCAGCGACGGGTTCGGGTCGGCAGCAGGGGAGATCATGCGAGCACCATAGGAGCAACCACCGACAGCGGTGGAAGTGGTGCCGGACGGTTCGGCATCGCTGTCGCCACGCACAGGGTCAGGCGTTCCGGCAGCGGTTGATACGAGGAGCAGTGCCGGCTCCGGCCGGCTGCCTCGTGGGCCGATGGAGCGGGAGCGATGCCGTTTCGATTCCGTCCGTACGCGGGCGTTGTCGTCGGCTACTGCGGGAGTCGGTCGGTCGTGCGGTGCTCCTTGAGGCCTTGGTAGTGGTCCGCACGCGCCTGGAACGCTTCCTTCGGTTCCCAAGGTGTGCCGGGGTAGGCGCGGGCGGAGACCGGAATGCCGTGGGCCTCGTCGAGGAGCTTGACGATGCCGTAGGAGGCCATGTCCAGGTCCGGCCCGCTGTGCGGGCGGTGGGGTGTGCTCCAGCCGGCGAAGCTGAAAATCGTGGACCTGCTGTTCCTGCCGCTGGTCACGCACCGGCGGGCAAAGGACACCTGAACTCCGGCGCGAGGGAAATTCCGTGGAACGTCCCAGCCCCTCCATGCCAAGGTCAGCAGTACGAAGGGGCGTAGCTCAGCCCGGCCAGAGCAGCGGACTCCAAACCCGTACGCCGCAGGTTCGAATCCTGCCGCCCCTGCCACACTCCCCTCGCGGTCGTCTGCTCCTGAGCGAAGGTCGAGACAGCCGTGGGCGTTCGGGGCTGAACCGGCGTGATCGGACGAAACGCCGCTCGGCGTACTCGTCGAACGAGGAGAAGTTCCCTCGGCCGGGGATGTCGGCGGCGCATTCCTTGTTCAGTTCGTGCAACGCGCGTCGGTGTCCCGGCGCGTCGCACACGGAGGCACGAATGAGGGGCGGCCGTGGTCGGCCGCCCCTCATTCAGTCCTGTGTGCCTTACGGCTTGGGCGTGGCGTGCGGGGTGCACGTCACATCGTGGCTGTCCAGCTCGCCGCTGAGCAGGTAGGAATCCACCCGCTCGTTGATGCACGGGTTGACCAGGCCGGTCACACCGTGAGAGCCGGCGTCCTTCTCGATGATCAGACGCGAGCCCTTGAGCCGCTTGTGCAGCTCGACGGCCCCTTCGAAGGGAGTGGCGGCGTCACGCGTGGCCTGCACGATGAGCACCGGCGGCAGACCCTTGCCGGTCCGCACCTGCACAGGGGTGTGCTGCTTCGAGGACCAGGTGGCACAGGGCAGGTTCATCCAGGCATTGGCCCAGGTCATGAACGGGTGGTCCTGGTGCAGCCGGGTGTTGTCGCGGTCCCACCTCTGCCAGCTGGTGGGCCACTTGGCGTCGGCGCACTCGACGGCCGTGTAGACGGCGTTGCCGTTCTCCGCGGAGATGTTGCCGGCGGTGTCGGACGGATCGGGCGCCGCGGCGTCGACGAGTGCCTGGGTGTCACCGGCGAGGTACTTGCTCCAGGTCTGGGCGACGGGCACCCAGGCGGAGTCGTAGTACGGGGCGCTCTGGAAGAAACCGATGAGTTCGGCCGGGCCGACGACCCCGCCGAGCGGGTTCTTCTTCGCGGTGGCCCGCAGTTCGACCCACTGCTGCTCGACCTTCTCCGGGGTGTCGCCGATGTGGAAGGTGGCGTCGTTCTTGGCGACCCACGCCTTCCAGTCGTCCCAGCGCATCTGGAACGCGACGTCCTGATCCAGGTTCGCCTGGTACCAGATCTTCTCTCGCGACGGGTTGACCACGCTGTCGACGACCATCCGCCGGACATGGCCGGGGAAGAGGGTCGCGTAGACCGCGCCGAGGTAGGTGCCGTAGGAGACGCCCAGGAAGTTGAGCTTCTTCTCACCGAGGGCGGCCCGGATGACGTCCAGGTCGCGCGCGGTGTTCGGCGTGGTCATGTGCGGCAGCATCCAACCGCTGCGCTCGGCGCACCCGTCCGCGTACTCGGCGGCGAGCTTGCGCTGCGCGCGCTTGTCGGCCTCGCTGTCGGGCACCGGGTCGGGCTTCGGTGCCTTGACGAACTCCTGCGGGTCGACGCAGGAGATGGGAGTGGAGTGGCCGACGCCTCGGGGATCGAAGCCCACGAAGTCGTACGCCTTCGAGGTCTTGACCCACAGCGGGCTCTTGTTGGTGACCCGGGCCGGGAAACGCAGTCCGGAGCCGCCGGGGCCGCCCGGGTTGTAGATCAGGGCGCCCTGACGCTCGTCCTTCGTCCCGGTGTTGCCGATACGGTCCACGGCGATCGTGATCTGCTTGCCGTTCGGTCGTGCGTAGTCGAGCGGAACGCTCACGAAACCGCACTGGATGGGCTTGGCGAGCCCCCAGTCCTCCGGGCAGTCCGCCCAGGCGATGCCCTTCTTGGCCGCGCGCTCCGCGGCGACCTGCACGCCGCGAGCTTCGGACCATCCGTGGCTGCGGCTTTCGGCATTGGCCGCCGGAGCCGCCATCGCACCCGCTATGAGGGTGCTCGCCACCAGAGTGCCGGCCGAGCCGAGCACTGCTGTGCGTCTCACGTAGAACCTCCCCCTGCTGTTGTGGAGTTGTACCGGGGGATCCTTTCGTGGGCGGGGGAGCGCGGGACAGGCCGTAGTGGTGTTCTTTACCGAACCAATAACCGGTGCGGCAAGTCCCGCTCAGCGGTGCAATTCCGCGAATGCGTGGTCGAGTTGCGTGCTCACGGGCAAGCGAGTGCTCGGTGGCGATGTGCGTACCGCCTTGGCTCGGTGTCGCGGGCCGGGCCCTTGCCGGGCGTCTGTGCGCAGGCCGCGCCACGGGCGCATGCGTGACGACCGCATCCGTGCACGACCGAATCGGGGCCGGCGGTGCCGGCCTCAGCCGGTGGCGGCACAGTCCCGTTCGGCCTCGGTCCGACAGGTGCGGGCAGTGGTCCTGTGGTGGTGTGGCGGTCCCGCGGTGCTGTGGCCCGGGCAGCAGCCACAGCCCGTAACGGGAACCTGCACGCGATCACTGCGTGGACGGCGATCGTGGCCGTCCTTACTGCGGGGTGCGGGGCATGAATTTCGCGCACGGGCCGGAGCTGCGCCGGACCTGTGGCTCGCCGGTCGTCGATGTCATCGCCGTCGCTTCTTCATGAGCCACCCGGGGCTTCCGCCGCAGCGGACGGCACTGGCCGCCCCAGACGTTCCTTTATCTGGGACAAACGGATGAAAGGAGCACAATTAAGTGGGAAAGGTACCGTGACACAGCTCTGCCTGGAGGGTGATCAGATGCCAGGGAGTCGGTCTCGTTCGCGCTATGCCCCGGATCGGGGACTCACCACCCGCATGGTGACGACGATGTTCCTGATCGGGCTGCTCTATGTGGTCTTCGTCGGCGTCCTGCTGGCCGTCCTCCGGAGTTCATGGCCCATCATCCTGGTGATCGCGGGCGGCCTGTTCATCGCGCAGTTCTGGTTCAGCGACCGGATCGCGGCCTACAGCATGGGTGCCCGCGAGGTCACCCCGGAACAGGCGCCCGAGCTGCACGGTGCCGTGGACCGTATCTGCGCCCTCGCCGATGTGCCCAAGCCCCGCGTGGCGATCGCCGACAGTGATGTGCCGAACGCCTTCGCCACCGGCCGCAGCCAGAAGACCGCCCTCGTCTGCGCCACCACCGGCCTGCTCCGTCGCCTGGAGCCGGAGGAGCTGGAAGGCGTCCTCGCGCACGAGCTGTCGCACGTCGCCCACCGCGACGTCGCGGTGATGACCATCGCCTCGTTCCTCGGTGTCCTCGCGGGCGTGATGACCCGTGTCTGGCTCTACAGCGGACTCGGCCGGAGCAGCCGCGACAGCAACACCGCCATCGCGATGCTGGTGATCCCGCTGGTCAGCGCGGTCGTCTATGTGATCAGCACCCTGCTGACCCTGCTGCTCTCGCGCTACCGCGAGCTGTCCGCCGACCGCGCCGCCGCACTGCTGACCGGCCGCCCGTCGGCGCTCGCCTCCGCGCTCACCAAGGTGACCGGGCAGATGGCCAGGATCCCGACGCAGGACCTGCGGAGGGCGGAGCCGTTCAACGCCTTCTGGTTCGCGCCCGCGTTCTCCTCCAAGGGAAGCTTGAGCAGGCTGCTCTCCTCGCATCCGACGCTGGAGCAGCGCCTGGACCAGCTGGGCAGGATGTCGACACAGCTCGGCCGCGCGTGACGGTCCACGCCCCCACGACGACGCACAGAGGTTCTTCCCGTGGGACTCCTCGACACCATCCTCGGCCGAAGCAAGCCGGTACGTCCCGACCTCGACCAGCTCTTCGGCCTGCCGGCCGCCGCGATCACCCTCCAGGCGGGCGCAGGCTTCATGCCGACCGGCATCGGCTCGGTCTGTTTCGCCAGTGTCGAGGGCGGCGCCTTCGCCAGGATCCAGGAGGACATCCGGGAACTGCTCGATGCCGATACCGGTCGGGGCGGCGTACCTGTCGAGTTCAGCCAGGACGCGTACGGCTACACGTGGCTTCTCGCCCGCCATTCCGCCGACGACACAGTCTCACTGGTCAACGATCTGCACGCCGTCAACACCCTCCTCCAGGAGGCCGGCTTCGGCCCGCAGCTGCTCTGCTCCCTGATCGGTTTCAGCGACGCCGCGGGGGAGCGCGCGCTCGCACTGGTCTACCTCTACAAGCGCGGCACCTTCTACCCCTTCGCACCGCTTCCCGGAACGGGCGAGAAGCGTGACAACACCCTGGAACTCCAGGTCAAGGCGCTGCTCGCGGACGACCTACGGATGGAGAAAGACCTGGGCCGCTGGTTCCCGGTGTGGGGCGCGCCTGGGCTCGGCGGGTCGAACCGGTGACCCCGCGGTTGGGCGACCGCGGCGTCCACTGGGAGCCGGGACGGGTTCCCCCGCCCCCGCGGGTGCGGTCGTCATGCGCCTCGCCGGTCACTCGCCTCGCCGGATGTTGTCCGCTGCCGCCTCGTCGATGGCCCGCCGTCGCCGTTCGGCATCCAGTTCCCGCAACGCGTCATTGACGGCGGCGAGCACCGCAGCCACCGCGTCGTCGGACACGCCGGCGGAGGCTCCCGTCGGCTCGTCGCGGATTCCGACGGCTGCCGCCAGGGCGGCGAGGACGGGCTCATCCGATGTCCAGCGGCTTGCCGCCGAGACGTGAGCGGGAGCATCGGCCGGCACGGTCCGACTGGTCTGGAAGGGCATCCAGCCGCTGCGCCGTGACCGAGTGAGCTGCCCCTCCGCCTCGAGGGCGGCGAGATAGGCCTCGGGCAGGCCCCGGCCTCGTCGCCACAGCCAGTCGCCGACCGGTTCGAACGGCGCTTGTCGGACAAGCGACGACGCGGCCTCGTCCAGCAGACGATCACCTGGTGGCGGCCGGTCGCCCGGCACAATGTGATCGCCGTCCAGTGTGATCGCCTGGGCGCCCAGAAGGTCGATCAACTCGGCTCCCGCGAGCGCAAGCGACAGGTCGCCCGGCTCCGGGGAGTGACTGACGTCCGCGTCCATGGCAACGATCAACAGGTCCCGCGGTGTGGTCATGAAGGGCTCCACGTCAGGGGCATCAGCGACCAGCCTGCCCCGGCACCTGTCGGTCGCGGAGATCACGCCGGTCAGTGAGGGACAGGGCATTTCCAGGGATGAGCCTGCTTTCCCACCACACTGAAAGTGTCACACGCTGCGCGGGTCCTCGCCGTGCCGCGGCCGTGCCAGGCGATGTGTCCGCATGCGGGCAGCCTGGCGTCGCCGGCCAACTGTGACCCTCTCCCCTTCTCTCTCCGGTTCTCCCGGGTTCCACGTGTTCCCGGTGCGCGGTCGATGCCTGTGTGGGTGTCGGAGGCTCGGGGGACCGAGGCGGCCGTGTCAGCCCTCCGCCGGCCGGTACACGGTCAGCGCCTCGTCGAGCTTGTCGATCACGAGAGCCGAGGGCGCCGGCCGCGTCTCGCCGTCGTAGGCCATCTGCGTGCCCTCGGGCAGTTCCGACACGACCAGTCGCCGTGGCCGCGCCGCCGCGTACAGCAGCTTCCTCGCCGCGCCCCCGGCCAGAGCCGTCGCCAGCAACCGGGGGCGGGCCAAGTGCCCTCCGTGCGCGATGCGGACGTCGAGCAGTCCGTCGGCGAGGTCGTGACGCCGCGCGGGGGCCACGCCGAAGCTGCGGTACGCGCCGTTGCCCGCGAACAGCAGCCAGATCGAGCGGCGTCTGCCGTTCACCCGGGCACGTACGGGGCGCGTCGTGCGCAGCACCTGGAACAGGGCGACCAGCGCCGAGAGCGGACCGCCGATCCGTGGCGACCACCGCTCACGGATCCGGACGAGCTCCGGGTAGACCCCGATGCTGAAGGTGTTCAGGAAGTACGAAGGCTCCGCGGCCGGAGGCCCGAGAACGTGACGGTCGGGGAACCGTCCGCCGGCGTGGACCAGGGGTCTGATCCTCCCGACGTCGGCCCGCACCGCGCTGCCCGCCTCCACGGCCGCGCATGCGTCCGCGATGGTGTCGGCACCCAGGTCGGCGGCGAAGTGGTTGAACGTACCGCGGGGAGGACGGCGAGCGGGACGTCGAAGCGCAGGGCGGCGGCCGCTCCCGCGTTGACCGTGCCGTCGCCGCCGCACACTCCCAGGGCACCACCGGACCGGGCGGCGTTCCGGGCGGCTTCGGCGAGTACCTCCGTCAGGGGCCCCGAGTCCGGCTCGTAGATCACGACGTCGGCCTGCGGCAGCGCGGTCCTCAGCTGCTGGACGGGACCGACCAGTTGGGGCTGGGCTCCGGAGGAGGGATTGACCACCACGGTCAGACCCTTGCCCTCGGGCAGAGCCGGGGCGTCGGCCCGCGGTCGCGCCGGAGGCGGGAGCTGGGCGCGTGAGGGGACAAGGCCCCGCACCGCGAAGGCCGCCCCGACGCCGAGCGCCGCGCCGACCAGCACGTCACGGGGGCGGTGGTCGCCGCTGTGGACGCGGGAGAAGGCCACCGAGGCGGCCACCGGGGCCAGGACCGCACCCAGACCGCGGGCCTCCATCGCCACACCGGCGGCGAACGCGGCGGCCGATGCGGCGTGTCCGGAAGGGAAGGAGGTGGTGAGGGGGTGCTCGTGGAGCCGCCGTGCGGTCGGGCCGGTGTCCGGCGCGGGGCGCGCATGGCGCACCGCGCCCTTACCGATGGTGGTGACGGTCGCCGAGGCCAGCGCGAGCGAGACCGCCCCCCGCACCGCGGCCCGACGCCCCCGCGCTCCACCGAGTGCCCAGATCCCGGCGCCGATGGCGAACCACACCAGTCCGTGGCCGGTGCTTCGGCTCAGCAGGGGAAGGACACAGCCGGCCCCCGGCCGGCGCCGGGGTGCGACCAGGCCGGACGCGGCGTGATCCTTGGCACGGAAGAACTGCCTGACGCGTCGGACCCGGGATCGGTTCATGCTCTCTCCATACCCTTGCTCCCTCGTTCCATGGGGCACCGACGGCGCCGACGTGCGGACCGGTTCCGCAGCGCAGGCCCAGGTGCATCCGCTGCGGCCCCGCGAGCCGAATCCCCTGACGTGGGCCAGGGTGGGACGACGTGGAGCGGACGACATGGGGCAGGCGACATGGGGCAGGCGACATAGGCCAAGGGCGGGACGACGTATCCCCGGACAGGATCACAGGACGACTGGACGACAGGGCGACTGGAACCGGAGACATCCATGAAAGGCGAGGACACACGGCCCCTGCGCTGCCTGGTGACCGGAGCGACGGGTTACATCGGGGGGAGGCTGGTGCCGGAGCTGCTGGATGCCGGCCACCGGGTCCGGTGCATGGCCCGGTCGCCTGAGAAGCTGCGGGACCATCCCTGGGCGGGGCGCGCCGAGGTGGTACGCGGGGACGTGACCGACGCGGAATCGGTCGGCGTCGCCCTGCGCGATGTCGATGTCGCCTACTACCTGGTGCATGCGCTCCGTACCGGACCAGGCTTCGAGGAGACCGACCGGAAGGCCGCCCAGGACTTCACCGAACAGGCGCGTGCCGCCGGCGTGCGGCGCATCGTCTACCTGGGCGGGCTCACCCCGGTGGATGTGCCGGAGAGTGAGCTGTCGCCGCATCTGCGTTCCCGGGCGGAGGTCGGCCGGATCTTCCTCCGCTCGGACGTTCCCGCGACCGTGCTGCGCGCGGCGGTCGTCATCGGCTCCGGTTCGGCGTCGTTCGAGATGTTGCGCTACCTCACCGAGCGCCTGCCGGTCATGGTCACTCCGAGCTGGGTCGGCACCCGCATCCAGCCGATCGCCGTCCGGGACGTGCTGCGCTGTCTGGTGGGCAGTGCGCGGATGCCCGACGACGTGAACCGCGCCTTCGACATCGGCGGGCCCGACGTGATCACGTACGAGCAGATGATGCACCGGTACGCGGCCGTGGCCGGGCTGCCGCACCGCCTCATCCTGCGGGTCCCGATGCTCACGCCCCGTCTCTCCAGCCAGTGGATCGGCCTGGTCACTCCCGTACCCGCCGCGCTCGCCCGGCCGCTCGCGGAGTCGCTGCGCCACGAAGTCGTCTGCCGCGAGCACGACATCGCCCGGTACGTGCCCGATCCCCCCGGCACACCGATCGGCTTCGACGAGGCCCTCACCCTCGCGCTGCAGCGCGTACGCGACGCCCAGGTGACCACCCGGTGGTCCTCCGCCTCCCTGCCCGGCGCTCCGAGCGATCCGCTGCCCACGGACCCCGACTGGGCGGGCGGCAGCCTCTACACCGACCGGCGCGCGCTGGACGTCGACGCATCGCCGAAGGCCCTGTGGGAGGTCATCGAGGGGATCGGCGGCGACAACGGCTGGTACTCCTTCCCGCTCGCCTGGGCCGTACGCGGCTGGCTGGACCGGCTCGTCGGCGGTGTGGGCCTGCGCCGCGGCCGGCGGGACGCCGCACGGCTGCGGGTGGGTGACTCGCTCGACTTCTGGCGGGTGGAGGAGGTCGAACCGGGCCGGCTGCTGCGGCTGCGCGCCGAGATGCGCCTGCCGGGGCTCGCCTGGCTGGAGATGTACGCCGACGCGGCGGGGAACGGCCGGGCCCGCTACCGCCAGCGCGCGCTGTTCCACCCGCACGGTCTGCTCGGACACCTCTACTGGTGGAGCGTGTCGCCGTTCCACGCCGTCGTGTTCGGAGGCATGGCCCGCAACATCGCCCAGGCCGCGCGCACGGTGGATTCCTCCCCGCCGCGGGCGGACAGCGCCCATGACCCCCGTGCTGTCAGCGGCGCCGGTCCGGGCTGAAGCCGGGCTGAAGCCGCGCTCAGTCCGGATTCAATCTGGACTGGATCCAGACTGAATCCGGACGGCGCGCGGGCTGGCTGCTTACCGGCCGGGTCCTTGTCGGCGCTCGTGCAGCCGGCCACGGCACTTCACGGGAATCTGTCGACCACAGCACTGCAGCCACACCTCTCGGGAGCGGGTTCATGAATGCCGCGGTCGTCCTGTTCACCTCCGACCTGCGCCTGCACGACCATCCGCCGCTGCGCGCGGCGCTCGGCGCGTGCGACCAGGTCGTGCCCCTGTTCGTGCGGGACGACCGCATCACGGCCACCGGCTTTCCCGCCCCCAACCGGCAGGCCTTCCTCGCCGACTGCCTGACGGATCTCGACAAGGGGCTGCGCGACCGCGGCGGCCGCCTCGTCGTCCGCTGCGGCGACGCCGTCTCCGAGGTCTGTGCGGTCGCCCACGAGGCGGACGCCGACGAGGTGCACATGGCGGCCGGCGTCAGCGCATACGCCCTCGCCCGCGAGGAGCGGCTGCGCGCGGCCCTGGAGGAGGAAGGCCGCCGTCTCCACGTGCATGACACGGTCGTCACCGCGGTCGCTCCCGGTGTCATCACCCCGGCGGGCTCGGACCACTTCGCCGTGTTCACCCCGTACTTCCGCCGCTGGTCCCAGGAGGAGATCCGCGGCACCTTCGGCGCACCCCGCACGGTGCACGTTCCCGAGCGTGTCGGCTCGGAGCCGGTCCCGTCCCGCAAGGGCGTCGCAGGTGTCTCGGCGGGCCTCGCCGGCGGCGGGGAGAGCGAGGGGCGCAGGCGCCTCACGTCGTGGCTCCGGGACGGTGTCGCGCGCTACGACGACCGGCACGACGACCTCGCCGGTGACGCGACGTCGAGACTCTCCCCGCATCTGCACTTCGGCACGCTCTCGCCGGCGGAACTCGTCCACCGGGCGCGCGCGACGGGCGGCCCGGGCGCCGAGGCCTTCGTACGGCAGCTGTGCTGGCGCGACTTCCATCACCAGGTCCTGGCCGCACGGCCGGGCGCTGCCGTCGACGACTACCGCACCCGGAACGACCGTTGGCGCAGCGGCAGAGAGGCGGAGGAGGACCTCCAGGCGTGGAAGGACGGGCGCACCGGATATCCCGTCGTCGATGCCGCCATGCGTCAACTACGGCACGAAGGCTGGATGCACAACCGTGGCCGGATGCTGACCGCGAGCCTCCTCACCAAGACGCTGTACATCGACTGGCGCGCCGGCGCCCGCCACTTCCTGGACCTGCTCGTCGACGGTGACATCGCCAACAACCAGCTCAACTGGCAGTGGATGGCCGGAACCGGCACCGACACTCGGCCGAACCGGGTGCTCAACCCCGTTCGCCAGGCCAGGCAGTACGACCCGGACGGGGCCTACGTACGACGCTGGGTACCCGAGCTCGCGGGGCTCGAAGGGCCGGCCGTCCATGAGCCCTGGAAACTCCGCGGCTCGGACCGGGAGAGATACGACTATCCCGAGCCCGTCGTCGGACTCGCCGACGGGCTCGAGCGATTCAGGCGGGGCCGTGGCGCCGCCTGACCGGGCGGCGGCCTCGCTGACGCCCGGCTGTGAGGGGCGGGAAGCGACGGTCGTTGTGGCCCATGCCGTAGAAGTCGCGCGGTGTCGAGCAGGGTGATGCCGGCGTCGAGCGCGGCGTGGACGGTGGCGATGGACTCGGCCTCGTCGGCCGGTCCGTACAGGTCCGACATTCCCATGAGCCCGAGTCCGAGGGCGGAGACCACGGGGCCGTCGGTGCCGAGTGTGCGGGTGTTCACAGAGAGTGATCCCATCGATGGGTTGGCGTCGGCAGCGGAAACACGGCATCGGCGAATCTCAAACGGTGCTAACAGTCGTCGGGTAGCGTTGATCCATGAGCGCCGAAAAGATCTCCGAGAGAAGTGCCGACTCCCGCGAGCGGATCCTCGCCGCCGCCGCGGAGCTGCTGGCCGAGGGCGGCAGTGAGGCCGTCTCCACCCGTGCCGTGGCCCAGGCGGCCGGTGTCCAGGCGCCCACGCTCTACCGGCTCTTCGGCGACAAGAAGGGACTGCTGGACGCGGTCACGGCCTACGGGTTCGAGCGCTACCTGGCGGACAAGCAGGCGATGACAGGGACCGGGGACCCGGTGGAGGACGTGCGCCGCGGCTGGGACCTGCACATCGACTTCGGGCTGACCCGCCCGTCGTTCTACGTGCTGATGTACGGCGCCGTCCGCCCCGGCGAGCGTCCCGCCGCGATGGAGGAGACCTACGCGGTGCTCGTCGGCATGATGGAGCAGGTCGCCCGCGCGGGCCGCCTGCGGGTTCCCGTCCCCGCCGCCGCCCAGATGGTCCAGGCCGCCGGCGTCGGCGTCGCCCTCACTCTGATCGCCACACCGGCCGACGCACGGGACCTCGGCCTGTCGGCCCGTACGCGGGACACCGTTCTCGCAGCCGTCACCACCGACCCCGGGCCGGCGGACGACCAGGGCAGTCCGGCCTCGCGGGCCATCTCCCTCGCCGCCGTCCTGCCGGACCTCCCCGAGGTGCTCTCACCGGCCGAGACGTCACTGCTGCGCGAGTGGCTCGAGCGCCTCGCCTCCGGCGGGACGGACGGGCGGGCCCGCTGAGCGGCGCGCGGTACGCCGCGCGAACGACAACCGGCGGGACCGGCCGTGGCGCAGTCCGCCACGGCGCGCGTCAGAGTTCGTCGTCGCCCTCCAGGACGTTCCGACCACCTCGATGTCCCCGATCCTCGCCGGGTCGACCCGGCGAGGATCGTCCCCGAGAACCACGAGGTCCGCGCGCTTGCCGGGCGTGATGCTGCCCGCATCCGTATCCCAGTGGCAGGCGCGGGCCGCCTCGGTCGTGTACGCACGCAGCGCTTCCTCCACCGTGGCCGCCTCGGCGGGGCCGATGACCCGGCCGGACTGCGAGGTCCGTTCGACCATG
Source organism: Streptomyces sp. NPDC001970 (assembly GCF_053594115.1). Classification (NCBI taxonomy): domain Bacteria; kingdom Bacillati; phylum Actinomycetota; class Actinomycetes; order Kitasatosporales; family Streptomycetaceae; genus Streptomyces; species Streptomyces sp. NPDC001970. Next base: position 22,935 of record NZ_JBSFDW010000064.1, read on the forward strand.
TGTTCCATGGGTGAAGTGACGGAGTCCGCCGGCCAGTTGGAGGCATGGGCTGATGGTGTGCTGGCGGGTCGGTGCGCAAGACGCCCTCGACAGCACACTCTTCGCGGCCCTGGGGCGAAGTCCGAGTCTGCGCGAGGAGACGCTGGCCCGCATGGCCGACGCGGTACGCGCGGCGGCGTTCGGACTCGGCCCGACCGGTTGCGCCGCGGCCGCCGGAGTCCCGGAGCGGCTGTTGCTGAACTGGCAGGCGCATGACCCCTCGTTCGCCGCGGCCATGACGGCGGCGAACGTCAGCCAGGAGGCGATCACTCACCCTGCCATTGGTCGAGCACGCGTCGGAGCATCTTCCCGCTGGCAGGTGCGGGTGGGCGGGCCGGTGAAGCTGTGGGAGCGGATCGAGCGCGTCTTGGACGGCGACGACGCCGCCAGCGCCCCGGGCCCCGAGACCTTGAGCTCACGCTGGTCGTCCATGGCCTTCATGATGTCGACCCGGCCCTGGCCTGCTCAGGCGGCCGTGCCGAAACCAGCGTTGGACGGGTCCTGCTCGCGGAGCGGGGCGAAGTCCACGTCCAGCTTCGGGTCGTACGCCTCGGACTGGATCCGAACTCGTGCGTGGAGTACTTGCCGAACGCCTCGGCGTCGTGTCCGTGGGTCTGCGGGGGGCCTGCGGTCCTCGGGGCGTGGCCTGCCTGTGCCGGTGGGTGCGGCGTTCGGTGGCGCGGTGGGCGAGGTCGGCGGTGGGGCCGCCGTTGCGCGTCACCTCATGCGTGGTCGTCGAGGTCGGACGGTCGAGGCGTCGGGCGATCTCGGCGTAGGGGAGGCTG
>NZ_JBSFDW010000065.1:0-23745 GCF_053594115.1 Streptomyces sp. NPDC001970
ATGCTCCGCGACGGGACCTTCTACGAGGCACGCGGTCCCGAACCCGCCCACGCATGACCAGATCGGGCTTGACGAAAGACATAGAGGCACCCCCCACGGCGGACCACCCACGCACTCGTCGCCGACACGGCCGCCCGGCTCGAACAGCACCGCATGGCCCGGGTGAGCGAGCAGCAGCATTACAAGGCCGAGCAGGGCGGACGCGATCTGCTGCACCGGGAAGCCGGAAGCGGCACGTGGCTCAAGCCGCGCTACCAGCACATCGTGGTCGACGAGGCGCAGGATCTGTCTGCCTCGCACTGGCGGATGCTGCGCGCCATGGTGCCCGAGGGGCCCGACGACATCTTCCTCGTCGGCGACGCCCACCAGCGGATCTACTCGCACCAAGTGGTCCTGGGACGCCTCGGAATCCGCACCCCGGGCCGCGCCTCCCGACGTCTGACGCTCAACTACCGCACCACGCGGCAGATCCTGGGCAGCGCGCGCACGGCCTGGTGGACGGCGAGTCCTTCGACGACCTGGACGACCAACCCGACACCCTCGACGGATACCGTTCGGTGCTGACTGGCCTCGCCCCGCAGTTCTGGCGGGCCCCCGACTGGGGAACCGAGATGCGGGCGCTCGCCACTCTGATCCAGGAGCGCCACGACCGGTACGGCACGCCTTATGCGGCGATGGCGGTGTGCGTCCCGGACGGTGCGTCCGCGACCCGGATGGCCGCCACGCTGGGATCAGCACCGTTCGGCATCCCTGCCGTCGAGATCGGCCGCGACGGGCCCGGCAGGGGCGAGGGCGTACGGATCGGCACCATGTACCGCTTCAAGGGGCTGGAGTTCCAACGGGTGTTTCTGGCCTCCGTGGGCGACGGCCAGGTCCCGCACCAGCGCATCGAGACCTTCCGGCTCACCGATCCCCCGCGCTATCAGCGGGAGCAGAAGCGGGCCCGTTCACTGCTGTTCGTCGCCGCGACCCGCGCACGTGACGAACTCGTGGTGAGCTGGCACGGCAGGGCCAGCCGCTTCCTCCCGGAGTCCGCGGACCGCTTCGCTTACAGCGCGAGCGGGTTCCTCGCCGGAGACGGCCCTCCGTCCGGCTCTCATGCGGCGTGAATTCGCCTGACCGCGGCACCAAGACCCGCTACGGTCGAACGGACTCACAGAACGAACAGAGCATCCGGCGAGCAGATTTCGCCCAGCAGAGGGGGCACAGTGCGGGCGTGGACGGTGCGCGGTGGCCAGTTCGGGGAGCGCGAACAGCAGGCACTCACCGAGGGGTTGACGATCGCGGGCTGGGAGGAGACCGGTGATCTCAGCGGCTGCGGGTCGGCCGGCGAGGTCGGCGATCTACTCACGGCGGCCTACCCCGACGAGTCTCAGAGGACCATCGACAACTGGAAGCACCAGCTGTGGCGCTTCATCTCGATGGACACCGGAGACTTCGTCGTCATGCCCCGTAAGCACCTGCCTGTGGTGGCCGTCGGGCGGTTGACCGGCGGCTACGAGTACCGCGCGAAGGCAGCACCCGGTTTCCGTCATGTGCGGCCCGTCGACTGGGTGCGCCCGGCGGTGGAGCGCGCCGCGATCGGTGGTGACCTCCGGGACAGCATGGGCGCCTTCTCGACCGTCAGCGAACTGTCACGCCGCGATGCCGCCGAGCGCGTGCGGTCGCTTGCCGAGACGGGGACCGACCCCGGCTACGAAGGCGGGATCGAGCCTCCCGCCGACATCGCGGCACTCGCGCGCGACGTCCAGGAGGACGGCACCCGTCAGCTGACGGCCCGCGATCTCATCGGCCTGTGGGGCTGGTACCGTCGCACCCCCGATGTCATCGACCTGGTCGATCAGGACCTGGCGGCGCGGGGACTGCGGGTAGAACCGCACTTCGCCGAAGGCCAGCTCGACGGGCTGGTCACCGTGTCCAGCCAGGAACCCGCCGCGGGAGAGGAGAGCAGCGACGGGACAGCAGCACATGGACCCGCAACTCCGCGCGACAGCCTGAGCACCGACGGTGCCAAGGCCCGGGACCTCAGCTGGCGGATCGGGAACCTCCCCTTCGTCCAGGATGTGGTGACTGTGGGCTGGGAAGCCGCCTTGAGCAGCGCCATCACCCCCATGATCGAGTACGACTACTCGCAGCTGCCGGTGGTGGACCGGCACAACGTCCTGCGAGGAGTGGTCACCTGGGAGGACATCGCACGCGCCCACCTGGGCAAGCGGGACGGGACCATCGCAGACGTCCTGAACCCTCACCCCCAGACTGCGCGCGAACAAGAGGAACTCTTCGCACGTATCGGCGACATCCAGCGCCACGGTTTCCTGATCATCGTGGACACCGAGTACGCCGTGCGCGGCATCCTCACGGCCACGGACCTTGCAGGTCAGCTCCGACAGCGCGTCGAACCCTTCACCTTGCTGGAAGAAGTGGAACGCCGACTCCGACGCATGACCCACCGCTTCACCGCGGACGAACTTCCCCAGGAGATCCGGTCCAAGCGGGCGAACGGCCGCCAGTTCACCCTGGGCCAGTACAAGTTCCTTCTCGCAGACGCGTACTGCTGGGCCAAACTCGACTGGCCCTATGGACAGCAGGACATGCTCGCCCGCCTCAAGACCGTCGCGGACTACCGCAACGCTCTCGCCCATTGGGCTGTCGACGCACCGGCGGAGGACGCAACCTCGCTCGCCGCGACGCGGCAGTTGCTGAAGCTCCTCAAGGTCATCGATCACGATCCGAGGCCCTGAAACACCAGAGGGTATTGAGCTGGGGCTGATGGTGTTTCGGATTCTCCGGGATCCCACCAGCCGGGACGCCCCCGTCAATGCCCGAGCCAATAAGTGGGGCGACGCGCTCCCCGAGAGCACCCTGGCGGGGCGGTACTGGTGCTGCGCTGGTTCCGTGAACGCGGCTGTGTGCACTGCCTGGCAAGGGACTCCGGGATCTCCCAGGCCACCGGCTACCGCTACCTGCACGAGGGCATCGACGTCCTCGCCCCGCAAGCCCCCGACCTGCACGAGGTGTTGGACCGCAGCCACGCCGAGGGCATGACGCACGTGGTGCTCGACGGCACCCTCATCGCCTGCGACCGCCTTGCGGGCGTCCGTGACAACGGCAACGACCTGTGGTTCAGCCAGAAACACGAGAGTTTCGGCGGGAACGTGCAGTTCCTGTCCGCGCCGGAGGGTACCCCGTTGTGGATCTCCGACGTCGAGCCCGGCTCCACCCCGGACATCACCGCCGCCCGACGGCATGCGCTGCCCGCGCTGTACAAGGCCGCCGCCGATGGCCTGCCCACCCTGACCGACAAGGGCTACATCGGCGCCGGAATCGGCATCCACGTCCCGATCCGCCGCCCCAAAGGCCAGCCCGAGAAGGCACTCGACATCGACACCCACATGACGAACGTGCTGATCAGACACATCCGCGCGCTCGGCGAACGCACCGCCGCCGAACTCAAGGAACGCTGGCGTGCGCTCAAGCACATCAGCCTCAGCCCCAGCCGGATCGGCGACATCGCCCGCGCCGCGCTTGTCCTCAACAAGCAATGGAAGTGATCTTCACTGAGAAATCCTCAGTGGCCCGACACTCGCTACGGGTGGTTCACAGAAGACGACCTGAGAGGCCGTCGCGGAGTGCACCCCTCATCGCAACCGGGCATCCATAGCGTGTACGCGGCGTGAAATTGTCCAACCAAACGTCTCTCGGCCCTCTGGAGATCGCCGGTGTGCAGCGCTGGGACATCGACGCGGCACGACACTCCGCGCCATGGCCGAAATCTTCCTCCAGCAGTGCTGCTGAGATCGGCAGCGGCATCACTGCTCGCCGCCGCCGAGCCGACCACGGATCAGTTGATCAGCGGACGTCGTCCCAAACTCGCCGACCTCACCGCCGCGCGGGCGCGCTTGCAGCGCACGAGCCCCATGCCGCCCGCGCGCCCCGCACGCTGGCTAATTCCAGAGCCGGAGACCCCGTCCACGCGTCGTCGATCCCCGGCCCGAGCCTACCGATAACCACACAAGCCGGGCCCGGCCGACACCTCAGACCGGCCCCGTGAATCGAGCGCCCCAACGGCGTCTTCGCCACTATCACCGCAGCGAAGCGTGTCCCGAAACGGTTCTTCTTCGGTAGTGGCAGGTCCGGGCTCGGGCGGTCTGGTCGGGACCGACGTTTGGAGTACTAGCCGCGGACGGCCTCGATGATCAGCTGCACGATGCCTAGTGCGGGTGCTGCCGCAGCCAGTCCTTCGAGCGACTCCTGAAGCCGCCCGGCGAATCTGGCAATCCGCCCCTGGTCCGCATTCTCCACGGTGGCGGCGTTGACAAGGTTGGCGTGGTCCTGAGTGACGTCCTCGCGCTGATCGCCCATCAGGCTGGGGCTCAGCCGTTCCACTTCTTCCTGGAGCTTGGCGAGCAGGGTGGCCAGATCCGCGGATTCGGCCGGCTGTGCAGCCGCCCCCACATTGTAGGAATTGTGGTCTCCGATCTGGGAACCCGAGATGTCGCCGCCGCCGGTCTTGATTTCGATCTTGCTCATACCGTCCTCCTGTGGGATCAGTTGTGCAAATCGGGGTGGTTCCCCGTTGTGTAGGAGTTGTCCTTGCCCATCTGAACGTCCGAGATGCTGCCGCCGCCGGTGTCGGCCTTGATGCTCTCGTCGTTCCCGGTGGCATTGATTCCGAAGCTGGGGGCGATGATCGGGGAGATGGCCACCGAGAGCTGTCCGACCGACCTGTCCTTGTCCGGCTTCTCGTCCCCGGGATCCAGCTTCGACATCGTCTCGGTCAAGGCGACGCCCAGAGCCTCCGGCGTTTCGTAGCGGTCGCCCACGTGCCCGACCCCCCGGAACACCCGCATGCCCAGGACGCCAAGGTGGTCCGGCAGCGAGCGCGGGCCGTGCCCGGTCGTGGGGGTGGCCGGGTAGGGAGCCTCACCCTTGGGGTGCAGGAAGCGGTAGAGGATCGCGGAGAGCGCGAAGGCGTCGTCAGCCGGGGTGGGGATCCGCCGGCCCTCCGCCCGCGACTCGGGCGTCCAGTACTCCGACGGCTCGGACTGCAGCAGTGGCATCCCCGAGCCCACTGCCGTGCCGAAGCCCCAGCCGACGACGTACAGTTGATCGGGATCGAAGTCCTTGAGGCGGAGGTTCTCGGGACGGATGTCCCCGTGGGTAAGGCGGTCCTTCAGTCGGCTGAGGGTGTCGCACGCCTCCACGATCCACTTCACGGCCTGAGCGGGGCTCACCTCGATTCCCTTGCGGTGATCCTCCAGCTTCCGCTGGAGCGAGGGGCCTTCGATCCGGTGGAACAGTGACCAGTCCCCGCACGGAGCCACGCTCTGGGGCACCTGATAGTCGGTGTGGGAGATGGCATCGTGAACGCGGAGCAGCACTTCTCGTTGCCCCAGGTAGAGCACCGCCTCCAGCATCTGCTTGCTGTCGCCGTGCTCCACATGGCAGGTCGGCAGAGACTGCGTGGAGTCCGAGCGCCATTTGATCGCGTATCGCGCCCTCTTGAGGTCCTGCTCCGTCCCGTTCCAGCCCAGGCCCAGGCTCTCCGACAGATCCACCGGCCATCTGCGCTCCGCCCAGCTGCGCATGATGTGGTTGGCCCAGGCCCACGTGCCGCCCTTGCGAACCAGCAGGCCCAACTCGCGCAGACCGTCCAGGCCCGCGAGACTGCTGTCGTCGAACCGGGCCTTGAAGGTCGCTGCGTCATGACCGTGGGCGATGAGGGGGGTGACCTCGGCGAGGAGGGACAACGTCGCCTCGCGGTCCGCGGAGTGGCCGAGCATTCCAATGACCGCGTCGTCCCGGGTCGACAACCACGTGGCGGCCTCGTCGACCAGGCCCACGTCGACCACGGTCCGTCGCTTCTCGCGCAGGAACTGCGTGACCTGGTTGCCGATCAGGTGGATGTGCAGAGGATGGCCCTGTGTGACCTCCCAGACTCTGAGGACCGCGGCGGGCATCGCCTCGACCGGCTCGGGGAAGCCCTGATGGAAGAGCATGAGCGTGTCCTTCTCGTCGAACGGGCCGAGGAGCAGAGGCTCGTTGAGCTCGTTCAAGAAGGAGGTACCCGCGAGGAGTCCACTCAGCTCCGTGTAGGTCGACGCCCCTCCGAACAGCATCTCCACGTCGCCGCTGTCCTTCAGCCCGTACAGCTTGCCCAGCGCCCTGTCCAGGATGTGTTCACGCTCGAACTGCTTCAGCAGGTCCGGGAATCCGTCGATGATCAACAGCAGGACGACGCTCTGCCCCGGCCACAGCCCTCGGCGGACCTCGTACCACCACTCCTGGAAGTCGAGAACGCTGCGGCCCGCGAAAGGACCCACGTCGGGAGCCTGGCCGACGAACGCCTGGCGTACCGTGAGCCGGACCGCCTTGGCGATGTCGGCGATCGGGGAATCGTCCGTCACGTCGACCGAGTTGGCGGCGAGCAGGACGGGGAACGCCCGGGGCGTGCGCCACTGGTCCGGAGGCAGCGGAGCGCTCGCGCCGACGGGGCGGATCTCGGCCAGCCGGCGCAGGAGTGAGCTCTTGCCCGCCTTGCACGCGCCGATCATGAACACCGATCCGGTGTTGGTGCCGGTGGTGTTCTCGTAGTGCCGGCTCAGCTCCTGGAGCTCCTTTGTCCGGCCGACGAACATCTCCGGTCCGACCCACTGGGCGCGGAACCGGGACTTGATTACCTGCTCGGGCGGAACGCTCACGACGTCCGTGACCGCCTTACCAGTGGTGACCGTGCCGTCGGTCAGACTCGCCATGCCCTCCACCGTGATCGGCGACCGCTCGCCGGGCACGACGAGGAGACAGGTCTGCGTCCCGCCCGCCTCCACTCCGTCAACGGCGACCTCCGCCTCCGGGCCCGCGCCCTTCACCCCCACGGTGACGGCCGAAAGCGGCTCCCGGCCCGCACGCACCAGGACCTGCACCTCCACCGGCCCGTCACCCATCCTCGTGGCCTTCTGGACGCGAAGCGTCAGGGGCTGCCTGCCGCCCGCACCCCGCCGGATATGGGCGCGGGCGATCCGGTCCCACCGCGCCCCCAACGACCGGGACACCGCGTGGCTCGCGGTGTGCAGAGCCTGGGAGATGAGGTTGTCGGCGAGCCCGGCCTGCTCCCGCAGCCCGGTCTCGACGAAGCTGGCGTGGGACTCCCTGCGGGGCGCGCCGACGAGGTGCGTCGCGGCGCTGTCGTCGGCCAGCCGCGTGGCCAGCCCGTGCCAGAGTTCGCCCAACCGCTCCAGAGCCCTCGCATCCTGCGGACCGGCCAGCTCCGCCAAACGGTCGGCCACCTCCCGCAGCCGTACCGGGAGGGCGGCCGGATCGGCGGCGCACGTGTCGTCAACGAACCGGGCGGTCTCCGGCGGCAGCGCGGCGGGGTCCTTCTCTGAGATCAAGGAGCTGCCTCTGGAGAACTCCTCCTCACTCACCGGGCTGCCGGCGTCGCGCAGGGCGAAGGCGGCCTTGTGGTAGCCCTCGGCGTAGGAGACACGCGCGCAGAATGCGAGCATTTCCCGCAGGACCTCCAGCCGGTCCGCCGCCTCGTCGACCCGCGCCAGCCAGTCGCGGTGCGCCTCAAGGACCAGTCCCCGTGCCTCCAGCAGCCGGGCGGAGATGCGCAGCCGGGCGTCACGTTCCCGGCGGACCGCCGCGGGACTCGCTCCCGGGCGGGTGACGTCGGTACGGACGAACCGCAGGAGCCGGTCCGAGTTTGCCTCCAGGTGGGCCGCGACACGGTCGAGGTGCTCGGCCTCCAGTGCCGGGACCTCGTGATGGTTGAGGACCTCGAGGCTGTCCTCGGCGAACGCCCAGGACAGCAGTGCGTCCAGATCGTCCGGCTCCGGACGGCGCAGCAGCGCGAGCGCCTCGCCGGTCAGATCGGTCGCCTGCTCCCTGTGCGCCAGGACGACGGCGAGCGCGAGGTGCATCTCGGCGGTGCCGGGCCGCTGCCGCCGGGCGAACTCCAGCAGCAACCTGGCCGCGTCGGCGTGCCGCTTGCAGAGATGGGCAATCAGGCCCGCCTCCGCCGCCACCTCCTCCCGGTCGGTGCGCGCGCCGTCGCCGCGCAGCGCCAGGAGGTCCGCCGCCTGGGTGTAGTTCCCCTGCGTGCAGGCGAGTTGGACGAGGATACGGACCCCGGTGGACAGGTGGCTGAAGACCTCCGCCACGGACCGAGCGTCGTCTTTCATGTCGGCCTCGATCAGACAGGCGGCCGCGCACTGTGCCAGGCCCTCCTCTCTCGGGTGCTGGTCGAGCAGGGTGACGAAGACCTGCGCGGCCCGCTCCCAGTCCTCCCGCTCCACGGCCTCGAGCGCGGGAAGGGCATCCTGCGCGAACTCCGCGGGGACGCTCCTGGCGAGCGCGGCCCTGTCGGTCTTCGGCTGGAACCAGGACAGCGCCTTGACCCGCAGCGCGTCCGCTTCCGCGCCGTAGTCGATGACCAGCCGCTGCACGGCCTCCGCGTCCGACACCTCGCTGTGGATGATGCCGTGCACCACCCCCTGGCCCAGCGTGGGCAGCTCGCGCCGACGGCCTCCCACGTTGTCCCGCAGCGTGGCAGCTTCGGCGGAGGTCGGCTTCTTGCGCAGGGCGAGGTCCGTGTACGTCAACACGCCCGCCTCGTCACCCTCGCGCTGGGCCAGCTTGGCCAGGCTGAGATTCAGCTCGAAACCGGCACGGGCGGCGGTGTGGTGCTTCTCCAGGCGCTTGTGCAGGATCCGCTCGCGGTGGAGCTCGCCGGCCAGCCGGACCGCTGGCGCCAGCAGGGCGGCGGCCGCCCCGCTCCGGTCGATCCATTCGAGGAGCATGTTCCACGCCTCCTCACGGTGCCCGCCGACGGTCAGCACGGACGCCATCTCCGCGGCGCCCTTCGGCTTGGGCTGCGGCACCTGGGCCCACAGGCTGCGCATGGTGGCCACGTAGCCGGTCACGTCGGCCGAGGTCCCAGCCCGCATGGCCCGGCGGACCGGTCCGCCCGCAAGGTAGAAGGTGTGGTCGCTGGGCTCGTTCCGGCAGCGGGCGATCCGCCTGGCAGCCTCCTCGGCGTCGGCGTTGACCGCCTGCCCGCGCGGGCCGGGTTCGGGCCGCGCTGGCTCGGGCGCCACGCGGACCATGGAGCCGTGCGAACCCGCCGTCGGCGGCACGGGACGGCCGAGTGAGGAGAACAGCGCCCGCAGGTTGTGCAACTGCTGCGCCTGGTACTGCCGCGGCGTCACCCGGGCGTGGTACGCGAAGGTGGCCGCGGCCTCCTCCGCGTGACCTGCCGCGGCGAACGCACAGCCCAGGTTCCACGCTGCCGCCGCGCCCAGCCAGAAGTCGTGCGCCACGCTCCGGTAGAGCTCGATGGCCTCGGCGGGCCGCTGGGCGATCACCAGGGTGCCCATCGCGTTGCCGAGGGCGAGCGACTGTTCGTCGCGCACGGCCCGCACCCAGGCGTCGGCGACCACGCCCGCGGGCGTGTGGGAGGGCAGCCGTTGGGCCTCGTGAATCGACGGAATGGAGGCCTGCGGCTCGATGATCTCCTGCAGGTACACGCGCGGCACCATGTCAGGGTCCAGGGCGCGGGCCGGGCTCGACGCCTGGGAGGGCGGTAGCGGCGGATCGTAGGTAGCGGTCGTGATGCCCGCCTTCCGCGCGGCCGACTCCCGGAGGAAGAGCACGCGCGGCAGCCTGTCCGGCGCGGTCCACGCGACGCAGTCCTGCAGGACTCGTACCGCCGCCGTGTACCGGCCGCCGCCCATGAGCCAGTTCGCGAAGTCCCTGCTGACGTTCTCGTCCCTCTCCTCCCGGACGAGTAGGGTCAGCGTGTCGAGGGCCGCGGCGTCGGGTACCGGGAACCGCAGCGTCCGCAACTGGAGGACGAGCGCGCCGACGACCCACGGCTCGCGCTGGGGCGTGCGGCGGACCGACTCCAGCAGACCGTCGAGGTCCCCGGCCTGCAGACGGTCGCGGAATACCCGCCTTCCCTCCTTCGCGTCGACCGCGGCCGACGCCCGCCCCCCCACACCGACCCCTGTGGCCGGGGCGGACGATGGCTGGCCGCGCAGAGCCTGCAGCCTGCGGACGAGCGGCGCGGTCCAGCTGTCGTCCGCGTCCAAAGCAGCGGCCCGTCCCAGCCGCTCCTCCGCCAGGTCGAGGTCACCGGCCTCGATGGCGTTGCGGGCGAGCTCCACGTGGTGGCGCCAGGAGATGCCGCCGGCGCTCTCGATGCGGTCGACGGCCTGACGGGCCCGCTCCAGGTCGCCCTGCTCCCGGAGGATCCGCAGCAGCAGGAACGCCCCAGGGGACTTGGAGCTGTTCGCCAGCAACTGCTCCAGGCCGAGGCTCGCCTCGTCCACCCGCCCCGCCGCGTAGAGCTGCAGAGCGGACTGCGGGGGAAGCAGCACCGTCGACGGGTCGTGCAGGGAGAGGAACTGCTCCAGTGCGCGCCGCTGCGACGGGTCGATCCGGCCCGGCACGATGGCCCTGAACACCGTCAGGGAGCGCACGCTCTCCTCGACGAACCCGGCCGCCGCGTAGGCGGCGGCGACATTCCATGCCGCCTCTGCGTTGAGGTACAGCTGGCGGCCGAACCGGCGGTACAGGTTGAGCGCATCCCTGGGCCGGCCGGCCGCCACGGCCCAGCCGACCGCGGCTCCGAGCGTGCTGTTGTTGCCGGCTTCCAGCGCCCGGGCGCAGCGCTCCGCCTCCTCCTGGGGCGAGAGCGTCGGCTCGTCGATCCCGGTCTCCGCTTTGCCCGGGCTCTTTCCCGCCACCGGCTGCAGACGCGGCTGCAGCCAGCTCGCGCCGTGCGCCGGGGACAGGTCCGGAAGGTCGGGCGGGGGAAGGGGCGGGTGCCCCAGGTAGAAGACGCGCTCGGCACGCAACCCGTCACCGAGTTGACGAAGGGCGTCGTACTGAAGCTGCCACAACGCGGGGCGGAGAGCGGGCCGGGCGCGTTCGAGGGCTCGATCGGTCAGGTCGACGACCGCGGAGGGGGCGACGTGGAGCAGTTCGCGGGCGATGGACACCACCAGATGGACCGGGCCCGTCGTGCCCAGCGCGTGCAGGTCCTCCAGCGCCTGCTCGCGGTCCACCTCGTCGGCACGGCCCGACCGGTACGCGGCGAGGACACGGGCGGACAGTTCGTTCTCGTCCGCCGCGACTAGGACCCGTGAACCGTCGCCGAGCGTCGGCGGCCGGGACTCCAGTGCCGGTTCGGCATCGTTGCCGGACTCCGGGGGACCCGAGGGCAGAGCCGCCTCGGCATCGGCGACGTAGTGCTCGGCGGACTGCACCTCGCCCTGCTCGACGTACAGGGCTGCGGTCCGCAGATGGCGCTGTACGGCTTCGGCGGTCTCCTCGTCAGCGATCCCGGCGACCGCGGCCGCCCTGACGGCGGCGAGCCGTCCCTCCAGCGCGGCTCTGCGAGCGACGTCCTCCAGCATGTCGAGGCCCTGGCCCGCTTCGGACACGTCCCCTCGGGCCAACGCGTCCAGGATGAGACTGTGCAGGTCCTCCCCGGTGCCGTCCGGGTCCAGGGTGAGTGCGCCGAAGGTATCGTCCGCGCGCCGGCGAATCTCAGTGATCGCCGCCAGGGCCGGCTCGGTCAGCTCGTCCGGGGCACCGGCGGCCCTCGCCACCAGGGCGAGCAGGTGCTGTTGCCCGGGTTTGGCGAACTTCAGGACTTCCTCGGCCACCTTGGTGAGCCAGCTGTCGCCATTCTCGGTGAGCGGGTCGTCGATCTCCGTGTCCAGGTGGACCGCTGCCTCGAGCACCGGGCGCAGCTCGGCCGGGAGGCTATCCAGCGGCGGCCGGCCCGGGGCCGGATAGTCCCACCGGTGGTCGGCGGCTACCTCCAACAGACGGCGAACCCGATCGCAGACGGCCGCGGTGTTCTTAATGATCACGGGCCAGCGCAGTCCGTTGGTCGGAATCGGCTGGAGGCTCCCCTGCCTGCGCCGCTCGGCATTCGCGTGTGCGGCAAGGGCTTCTGGTGAGTGATCGAGGAGCCCGTGGTCATCCACCACGCCCCGGCTGAGATCGTGGAGGATGGCGCCCACCGGTTCGACGAACAGGAAGCGTGTGAACGTACGGTCTACACCAGCAAGCCTGTCCGCTTCGGACCGCAGCCGTTCGGCGTGGTCACGCAGGACGAGTGAGCCTGTGGCACGCACCATCACCGGGCCGGGCTCGGCCGCCAACTCGCCTAAGTAGAACTGAACTTCGCTAGGCAGGGTCCGCTCGGTGAAGAAGGTCCCATCGCCGCTCCTGCCCGTCCAGGCAATGTGCGTCCAGTCCAGGAGCTGAGCGAGCGCCCGATCGCCCGCGGCCAGCGCGGCTTCGTGAAGCCGCGGCAGCAGTGCCGCGTAGCTGTGCACGTACCGGTCGCCGCTCTGCCGCCCCGGCGGGGCGAGCGAGGACAACATCATGAGACGCCGGTGCAGAAGGACGACGAACGGAGCCACACCCCTGAGCACGCCGGTGGAGTACGTGCCCTCCTCGGTGACGCCGCGCCCAGACAGGAACAGTTCAAGGTCCTGAGCTGCAGCGGAAATTGACTTCATGTCCACAAGCGCACCCGCCCCCGTTCCGGTCGCCACACCACCTCGAGCGACAGACCGGAATCCTAATTGAGGACCCTGCACGGAGGGTAGTTGGTGATCGCTTTCGGGCGAAGCGGACTGTGAAAGCGCGTGGCGCACAGCCCAGAAGACCCAAAGGACAAGCCGGTAACCTGCCAGGCGGTGCAGCCCGTCTACTTCGACATAGCCTTCGCGCCCGGCCGGATCGGAGAGTCTGAGATGGAGAATGCCGAGCGGTGTACAGGTTGCGCTGCAGCCCGTTCCCGCACCCGCCAGACTGACAAAGCCACACGCCATGGTCAGAGCCTTACAGTGTCATGGCACCGGCTGGGTGGGGTCGCAGTCGACTGGGTGGAAGGTGTAGTTCCAGGTGCCGTGGATGGTGCGGCGCTCGAGCGGCAGGGCGACGAAGCGCTCCTCGCTGATCGCGATGCCCGGTGGCGTAGTCGCCGGTGTCCAGGGCCGCCTCGACACGTAGTCCGGCCCGGGTTGTGCTGGGGGCGATCGTCATGATGTCCACGTCATGGCTAGTCAGCGGACGGCCGCGCCAGTTATGGGTGATATGCCAGAAACACAGCTGACACCCCTACGGTCCCGGCGCCCGTTGAGCCCACCTTGCGTTCCTTCGCGAGCCGGTCAGATCTCCCGCATCAGGCCCGCGGCTGGCACTCCATGGACAGCGAACAGGCAGGTTTTTCGAAGACGCGATCTACGGAACTGGCCCCTCAACACTCCCGACCTGCACCGTCGGCGAAGTGACGCCCCATCAGGACGAGCGTCATGATATCGCCCGTAGCGCCCACAACGCACATCGACAAAAGCGCAGGTCAGCGGCCCTTTTCGACGGGCTCGAGGATCGCGACGCATTCCACATGATGGGTCATCGGGAACAGGTCGAACGCCCGCAGCGTCCGCGGCTTGTACCCGTTCTCCCGGAAGTACGCCAGGTCCCGCGCCAGCGCCGCCGGGTCGCACGCGACGTACGCGATGCGGCGGGCGCCGAGGCCCGAGACGTACTCGACGGTGGAGCGGCCGGCGCCCGCGCGGGGCGGGTCGAGGACGACGAGGTCCGCGTCGGTGATGCCGGTGCGCGGGAGGACGGATTCGACCTTGCCCTGTTCGATCCGGACGCGCGGGAGGTCCTGGAGGTTGTGGCGGGCGTCCTCGACGGCGCGCTTGCCGGACTCGATGCCGAGGACCGCGCCCTTCTCGCCGACGCGCTGGCCGATGGCGCCCGCGAAGAGGCCCACGCCGCAGTAGAGGTCGAGGGCCATGTCGCCCTTGCGCGGCATCAGTCCCTGCATGACGGCCTGGACGAGGGTCTCGGCCGCCTTCGGGTGGACCTGCCAGAAGCCGCCCATGCCGACGCGGTAGGTGCGGTCGTCGGCGCGCTCGCGGACGAAGGGGCGGCCGTGGACGCGGTGGACGCTGCCGTCCTTCTCGTGGATCCGCAGGACGGAGACGGGCTTGTCGAGCTCCACGATCGGCAGCCGGGCGCCGGGGCGCGGGGTGAGGATCACCTGGCGGTCGCCGGAGCCGGTCGCGGCGATGGCCTCGATGGAGGCCATGCCCTCCCAGGTGCGCTTCTCGATGCCGAGTTCGGTGACGCCCGGGGCCGCGATCATGCAGTGCTCGACGGGCTCGACCTCGTGGGAGCGGTGGCGCCGCAGACCCGCCCTCCCGGAGGCGTCGACGGCGTACTGGACACGGGTGCGCCAGGCAGGCACCTCACCCGCGGGCAGCTTGTCCCCCTCAGCCGGCATGACCGTGCCGTCCCAGCCGGCCTCCTCGGGGGTGAGGCCCGCGAGCCGCTTCAGCTGCTCGGCGACGACCTCGCCCTTGAAGCGGCGCTGGGCCCCCGGCTTGGCGTGCTGCCAGTCGCAGCCGCCGCACTTGCCGGGGCCGGAGTACGGGCAGGGCGCCTCGACGCGGTCCTTGGACGCCTCCAGGACACGTACGGCATCGGCGCGCAGATAGCGGGAGCCCTCCTCGCCCTCGGTGATCCGGGCGACGACCTTCTCACCGGGCAGCGCGTGCCGCACGAACAGCACCCGCCCCTCCTCGGTGCGGGCGATGCAGTGACCGCCGTGTGCGACGGGGCCGACCTCGACCTCGTACTCCTCCCCGACGAGTGAAGACTCAGGTGCGTTCTGCATGACGGGGACAGCTCCAGGGATACGAGAGGGGGCCGTCGCCCTGTGCGGACGACAGCCCCCCAGTCTACGTGGGTGCGAGGGCGCCTCAGCCCTTGCCGCTGGCCTCCTTGGACCGCTCGTTCACGGGGCCGCGCCGCACCGAGCCCGGTGCGTTCCACTCCTGCCGCTTCTTCGCCCGTGCCTTCGCGAGTTCGGAGGACTGCAGCTGGTAGGGCACCGACGTCACCATGACGCCCGGGGTGAACAGCAGACGGCCCTTCAGGCGCAGGGCGCTCTGGTTGTGGAGCAGATGCTCCCACCAGCGGCCGACCACGTACTCGGGGATGATCACACTGACGGCGTCGCGCGGGCTCTCGCGCCGCAGGCCCTTCACGTAATCGATGATCGGGCGGGTGATCTCGCGGTACGGCGAGTGGAGGATCTTCAGCGGTACGTTGATGCCGCGCCGCTCCCACTCCTCCTTGAGCGCCTTGGTCTCCGCCGGGTCGACGTCGATGCTGAGCGCCTCCAGCCTGTCGGAGCGCATCAGCTGTGCGTAGGCGAGGGCGCGCAGGGTCGGCCGGTGGAGCTTGGAGACGAGCACGATGGAGTGGACCCGGGAGGGGCGCACGGTGTCGTCGGTCGGCTCGTCGGGGGCGGCGATCTCCTCGGCGACCCGGTCGTAGTGCTTGCGGATCGCCGTCATCGTCCCGTAGAAGATCACCATGCCGAGCAGGGCGACCCACGCACCGTGCGTGAACTTGGTGACCAGCACGACGACGAGCACCAGGCCGGTGAAGAAGGCGCCGAAGGCGTTGATCGCGCGCGAGCGGACCATGTGACGGCGCCTGGCCGGGTCGCGCTCGGTCTTCAGATGGCGGTTCCAGTGCCGGACCATGCCGGTCTGGCTGAGCGTGAACGAGACGAAGACGCCGACGATGTAGAGCTGGATCAGCTTGGTGGAGTCGGCTCCGTACACCCAGACCAGCAGTATGGCCGCGCCGGCGAGCAGCACGATGCCGTTGGAGAAGGCGAGCCGGTCGCCGCGGGTGTGCAGCTGGCGCGGCAGGTAGCGGTCCTGGGCGAGGATCGAGCCGAGGAGCGGGAAGCCGTTGTACGCGGTGTTCGCGGCCAGGAAGAGGACGAGGGCCGTGGCCGCGGCGAGCACGACGAAGAAGAACGTTCCGTCACCGAAGACGGCGGCCGCGACCTGCGAGATCACCGGGTCCTGGACGTAGTCGGAGCCGACCGGAGTGCCATTGCTGAGCAGGTCGTGCGCGGGGTTCTCGGCCATCTTGACGTCGGTGGCCATGGCGAGCCCGATGATGCCGCAGAACATGGTGACGGCCAGGCCGCCCATGAGGAGCAGCGTGGTCGCGGCGTTCTTGCTCTTGGGCTTGCGGAAGGCGGGGACGCCGTTGCTGATGGCCTCGACGCCGGTGAGCGCGGCACAGCCGGAGGAGAAGGCGCGCAGCAGCAGGAAGACGAGCGCGAAGCCGGCGAGCCCCTGCTCCTCGGCCTTGATCTCGAAGCCGGCGGTCGGGGCCTGCATGGTGTCGTCGAGGACGAGGCCCTGGAAGGCGCCCCACGCGATCATGGTGAAGACGCCGAAGACGAAGACGTAGGTCGGGATGGCGAAGAGCTTGCCCGACTCCTTCACGCCGCGCAGGTTCATCAGCGTGAGCAGCACGATGATGACGATGGCGCTCAGCACCTTGTGCTCGACGACGAAGGGGATCGCGGAGCCGAGGTTCTCCACGCCGGAGGAGATCGACACGGCGACGGTCAGGACGTAGTCGACGAGCAGCGCACTGGCGACGGTGAGGCCGGCCTTGGGCCCGAGGTTGGTGTTCGCCACCTCGTAGTCGCCGCCGCCGCTGGGGTACGCATGGACGTTCTGCCGGTACGAGGCGACGACCGTGAACATCAGGACCACGACGGCGACCGCGATCCAGGGGCTGAAGTGGTACGCCGACACACCCGCGATCGAGAGGACCAGCAGGACTTCTCCCGGGGCGTACGCCACCGAGGACAGCGGGTCGGAGGCGAAGACGGGGAGTGCGATGCGCTTCGGCAGGAGCGTTTCTCCGAGCCTGTCGCTGCGCAGCGCCCTGCCGATCAGGATCCGTTTGGGAATGTCGGTCAGTTTGGACACGCAGAGGATCGTAAGGGCTTCATATTGATCGCGCCCACCCGCTGTGCCTTCTGGTAATGAAACGCACGTTGCCGCCACGCTGCGACAACGAACGCTCACACAAGGCCACCATTCCGGGACCGCGTCACGTTCCGTATCGCGGATCGGTGCAGTGTGCAGCGCCATGGGTACCTCGGATGAGGGCAACCCCGGCGCCGCGTCATAAGCTCGTCAAGGGCAACAACCGCACGCCGATGCCCCCGTCGTTGCCCGGCAGAGCCGAGAGAAAAGAGTCAGCAGGGTGTTTGCGCAGGTCAGCGGGATGACCAGGACTGCGGGGTAAGTAGGTGCACATCGTCATCATGGGCTGCGGGCGAGTGGGAGCGGCACTTGCGCAGACCCTCGAGCAGCAGGGGCACACGGTCGCCGTCGTCGATCAGGACCCCACGGCCTTCCGCCGGCTCGGCTCCGGCTTCGGGGGCCGCCGCGTCACCGGTGTCGGCTTCGACCAGGACACGCTGCGCGAGGCGGGGATCGAGGAGGCCGGCGCGTTCGCCGCGGTGAGCAGCGGCGACAACTCGAACATCATCGCCGCGCGGGTCGCGCGCGAGATGTTCGGCATCGAGAACGTGGCCGCCCGGATCTACGACCCGCGGCGCGCCGAGGTGTACCAGCGCCTCGGCATCCCGACCGTCGCCACGGTCCGGTGGACCGCCGACCAGATGCTGCGGCGGCTCCTGCCGTCCGGGGCCGAGCCGCTGTGGCGGGACCCGAGTGGTGGCGTGCAGCTGGCCGAGGTGCACACGTCCCCGGCCTGGATCGGCCACAAGGTGAGCAAGCTGCAGGACGAGACGGGCGTGCGCGTCGCGTTCCTCACCCGGCTCGGCGAGGCGGTGCTGCCGACGTCGCAGACGGTGCTGCAGGAAGGCGATCTGGTCCACGTGATGATGCGTACGGACGAGGTCGAGAAGGTCGAGGCGGCGTTCGCCCAGGGTCCCGAGGAGGGCGGTCACTGATGCGGGTCGCGATTGCAGGGGCCGGCGCGGTGGGGCGTTCCATCGCGGGAGAGCTGCTGGAGAACGGGCACGAGGTGCTTCTGATCGACAAGGCGCCCACCGCCATCTCGGTGGAGCGGGTGCCTCAGGCGGAGTGGCTCCTGGCCGACGCCTGCGAGATCACGTCGCTGGACGAGGCGGCGCTGCAGCGCTGCAACGTCGTGATCGCGGCGACCGGTGACGACAAGGTGAACCTGGTCGTGTCGCTGCTGGCCAAGACCGAGTACGGCGTGCCGCGTGTGGTCGCCCGGGTGAACAACCCCAAGAACGAGTGGCTCTTCAACGAGTCCTGGGGCGTCGACGTCGCGGTGTCGACTCCGCGTCTGATGTCGGCGCTGGTCGAGGAGGCGGTGAGCGTCGGCGACCTGGTCCGGCTGCTGCGCTTCAGCCATGGCGACGCGAACCTGGTCGAGCTGACGCTGCCGCCGGAGTCGGCGCTGGCGGGGACGCAGGTCGGGGACGTGGCATGGCCGGAGGACACGTCGCTCGTGACGATCATCCGCGGGCCGCGTGTGCTGACGCCGCACTCCGAGGAGACGCTGGAGCCGGGGGACGAACTGCTCTTCGTCGCGGCCCAGGCGCGGGAGGAGCAGCTGGAGGATCTGCTCTCGGTGCGCCGCGAGGACACGACGACGAGCTGACGCTCGTCACGCACGGGCCGGGGCCCGGGGGACCGAAACGGTTCCCCGGGCCCCGCCGCGTGACGGCGGGGCCTGCAGCATGGGCATGGGAAAGGCCCGGAACCGTGCGGTCCCGGGCCTTGAGTCCTGGCTTCGCGCGCGTACCCGGTACCGCCCCCGTGGGCCCGGGCGTCCGTCCTCCATCGCCGGGACGGACTCGGAACGGGCCCACCGGCCGTCGACCCGGTAGTCCTCCGCCCGCCAGGGCGCAGGGACCAAGGGATTCGTGACGGAGCCCTCGATGCAGGAAGGGACGAGGACAGGCAAGGACGGGCCGAAAGCCCCTACGCCTCCGGCTCGCGCGCGGCCGCGGCCTTGCGGGCCTCTTCCTCGCGCTCCTTCGCCTCCATCTCCGCGAAGACATCGATCGGCGGCGGCGCCTTCGCGAGGAAGACCCAGGTCAGATACACCGCGAGGAGGAACGGCGGGATCTTGAGGGTGACGAGGACCCAGCCGAGCTGGGTGGTGTCCGCCCACCAGTAGAGGGGGAAGAGGATCGCGCACTTGGCGAGGAGGATCAGGCCCCACGCCCAGCTGGCCTTCGCGTAGGCCTTCTTGCGGCCGGGGTTACGGGTGCGCCAGGAGAGGTTCTCCTTGAAGACCGGGCCGAGGATCAGCCCGATCAGCGGGACGCCCGCGAGCGTCGTGATGATGTAGGCGAGGGCCAGGCCCAGCGTGTACAGCATGCCCGGCAGATAGAAGTCCTTCGCGTTGCCGGTCATCATCGCGAAGACGACACCGAAGGCGACCCCGAAGACGCCGCTGAACGCGTGCTTCACGGTGTCTCTGCGGATCAGCCGTACGGCGACGAGCAGCAGCGAGAGGCCGAGTGCCGCGATCGCCGAGATGTGCAGGTCCTTGTTGATCGTGAAGATCGTGACGAAGAGCAGCCCGGGCAGGACCGTCTCCACCGTGCCCCTGATGCCGCCGAAGGCCTCGAACAGGGCCGCTTCCGTGACGGCCTTGCCGTCGTGGTGGCCGCCGTTTTCCTGTTCCTGCGCGGTCGGCTTGTCGAGAGACGTCACCGGCTACTCCTGTCCGAGCGGTCGGAGCTCGTATTTGGGATTGAACAGCACCCGCCGGCCGTGACTCATGGCGATCCGGCCCGAGGCGATCATCTTGCGGCCCGGCTCTATGCCCACGATCGAGCGCCGGCCCAGCCACACCACGTCCAGGGCGGCGGAGCCGTCGAACAGCTCCGCCTCCAGGGCCGGCACTCCGGCCCTGGGTCGCAGGGTGACCGTGCGCAAGGTACCAGTCACCTTGACTATCTGGCGGTCGCCGCAGTCGGAGATCCGCGTGCAACCCGACGCGTGCGAATCCTCCTGGAGCTCCTCGGACTCGAGATCCTCCTGGGAGCTGGACAGGCGGTCGAGCATCCGGCGGAAACGGCCCGCCGGCCTCTCGGCCTTCTCGGATCGGGGTGCAGCACTCATACAGAAAGCGTACCGGGGTACCACTGGGCCCCGGTCAAGTGCCGAGCACGTGCCGGTCGGGCATCGGGTGCGGCACCTGCGACGTTCGCCGACGCCGTGTCCCGACGCCGGACTCAGCGCTCGAAGCGGTAGCCCATCCCGGGCTCCGTGACGAAGTGCTTCGGGTGCGACGGGTCCGCCTCGAGCTTGCGCCGCAGTTGCGCCATGTACACCCGCAGGTAGTTCGTCTCGGTGCCGTACGAGGGCCCCCAGACCTCCTGGAGCAGCTGCCGCTGGCTGACGAGCCGCCCGGTGTTGCGGACCAGCACCTCGAGCAAGTGCCATTCGGTCGGCGTGAGGCGTACGTCCTTGCCGTCCCGGTTGACCTTCTTCGCGGCGAGGTCGACGGTGAAGCCCTCGGTCTCGACGAGGACGATCTCGTCGTCGCCGCCCGCAGGCTCGGCCCTGCGCACCGCGGCGCGCAGCCTGGCCAGCAGTTCGTCCATCCCGAACGGCTTGGTCACGTAGTCGTCGGCACCCGCGTCCAGCGCCTCGACCTTCTCGTCGGAGGTGTGCCGGGCGGAGAGCACCAGGATCGGTACACGGGTCCAGCCGCGCAGGCCCTTGATCACCTCGACGCCGTCCATGTCCGGCAGGCCGAGGTCGAGGACGACGACATCGGGATGGCGTGCCGCAGCGAGCTGCAGCGCGGTCGTCCCGTCGGGGGCCGCATCGACTTCGTACTTGCGCGCCTTCAGGTTGATCACGAGGGCGCGTACGATCTGCGGCTCGTCGTCGACCACGAGCACTCGGGTCATGAGTGCCTTCCTTTCATCTCTCGTCCGTGCGTCGGGTGGCCGGGGGCCGGTGGGCAGGGGGGTCGGATCAGCCGGTGATCCGGGCGGGGACTTCCTGGCCGGCCGGAACGAATCCGGGCGCTGCCTGGAGGGTGAGGACCATGGTCAGCCCGCCGCCGGGAGTGTCCTCTGCAGTCAGTGTGCCGCCCATCGCCTCGACGAAGCCGCGGGCGACGGCGAGGCCAAGTCCGACGCCGGAGCCGTGCGGGACGTCGCCGTACCGCTGGAAGGGCTCGAAGATTCGTTCCTTCGCGTCGTCCGGGACGCCGATGCCGCGGTCCACGACCCGTACCTCGACACGGTCCGCGATCGCACTGGCGGACACCACGACGGGTGTCGCGTCGGGGCTGTACTTGACGGCGTTCTCGACGACGTTGGCGACGGCCCGCTCCAGCAGTCCCTTGTCGACGCGCACGATGGGCAGCGTCTCGGGGATGTCCAGCTCGACCGCGTTGTCGGGCACACCGACGAGCGCCATGGGGACGACCTCGTCGAGGTCGATCTCGCGGATCACCGGCATGACGGTGCCGGTCTGGAGACGGGACATGTCGAGCAGATTGCCGACCAGGTTGTCGAGCCGGTCCGCGCCCGCCTCGATGCTCTCGAGGAGCTCGGCCTGATCCTCCTCGGACCATTCCACGTCGTCGGAGCGGAGCGAGCTGACGGCGGCCTTGATGGCCGCGAGCGGCGTGCGCAGATCGTGGCTGACGGCCGCGAGCAGGGACGTACGGATCTTGTTGCCCTCGGCGAGCTTGCGGGCCTCCTCGGCCTCGCCGACGAGGCGCTGGCGGTCGAGGACGACGGCGGCCTGGGCGGCGAAGGCGCCGAGCACGCGGCGGTCCTCGGCGGGCAGCACCCGCCCGGTCAGCGCGAGCGCCAAGTGGTCGCCGACGGGCATGTCGACATCGGCGTCCTCGGGACGGTCGACCGGATTCCGGCCCACGCTGCCCGCGCACACCCAGGGATCGATGTCGCTCGCGCGCTCCAGCAGGGCCACCGACTCCATGGCGAACGTCTCGCGCACCCGCTCCAGCAACGCTTCCAGGCTCGTCTCGCCGCGCAGCACGCTGCCGGCCAGGAACGACAGGATCTCCGACTCGGCGCGCAGCCGAGCGGCCTGGTGGGTCCGCCGGGCCGCGATGTCGACGACCCACGCGACCGAGACGGCGACGGCCACGAAGACCGCGATGGCCACGATGTTCCTCGGGTCGGCGATCGTCAGCCGATGGATCGGTGGCGTGAAGTAGTAGTTCAGCAGCAGGGATCCGAACGCGGCCGATGCCAGGGCCGGGAACAGCCCGCCGAGCAGCGCCGCGGCCACGGTCAGCGACAGGAACAGCAGCATGTCGTTGGCAAGGCCGAGGTCCGCATCGACGTGGGCCAGCAGCAGCGTGAGCAGGGCGGGCCCCACGATGCCGACCAACCAGCCCCAGAGGATCCGGGAGCGGCCGAGCCGGGCACCACGGGCGACGGGTAGGCCCCGGCCTCGGCCCACCTCGTCGTGGGTGACGATGTGGACGTCGAGGTCGGGCCCCGACTCACGGGCGACGGTCGCGCTGACGCCGGGCCCGAAGGCGTACTGCCAGGTGCGGCGACGGCTGGCGCCGAGCACGATCTGGGTGGCGTTGACGCCCCGCGCGAAGTCCAGCAGCGCCGTGGGCACATCGTCGCCGATGACGTGGTGGAAGGTCCCGCCGAGATCCTCGACCAGGGTGCGCTGGACCGCCAGCTCCTTCGGGGACGCGGACGTCAGGCCGTCGCTGCGGGCGATGTAGACGGCGAGCACCTCGCCACCGGCGCCCTTCTCCGCGAGCCGGGCGGCGCGGCGGATGAGGGTGCGTCCCTCGGGGCCGCCGGTGAGTCCGACGACGATGCGCTCGCGGGCCTGCCAGGTGGAGCGGATGTTGTGTTCGCCGCGGTACTGCTGGAGGTACTCGTCGACGCGGTCGGCGACCCAGAGCAGGGCCAGCTCGCGCAGAGCGGTGAGGTTCCCGGGCCGGAAGTAGTTGGACAGGGCCGCGTCGACCTTGTCCGGCTTGTAGATGTTGCCGTGCGCCATGCGGCGGCGCACCGCCTGCGGGGACATGTCGACCAGTTCGATCTGGTCGGCACGGCGCACGACCTCGTCCGGCACCGTCTCCCGCTGCCGTACGCCCGTTATCGACTCGACGACATCGCCGAGCGACTCCAGGTGCTGGATGTTGACGGTCGAGACGACGTCGATCCCGGCCGCGAGGAGTTCCTCGACGTCCTGCCAGCGCTTGGCGTTGCGCGAACCGGGCACGTTCGTGTGGGCCAGTTCGTCCACGAGGGCGACGGCGGGACGGCGCCGAAGCACCGCGTCGACGTCCATCTCCGTGAAGGTGGTGCCGCGGTACTCCATGGTCCGGCGCGGGATCTGCTCCAGGCCGTGCAGCATGACCTCGGTCCGCGGCCGGTCGTGGTGCTCCACGAAGCCGACCACGCAGTCGGTGCCGCGCTCGACGCGACGGTGTGCCTCGGAGAGCATCGAGTACGTCTTGCCGACGCCCGGTGCCGCCCCGAGGTAGATCCGCAGTTTGCCGCGTCCCATGGCCCCATTGTCCTCGAATCACAGCCGCGCGGCGGCTGCTGCGTCCACTGCGGACGCCCCTTGAAGTTACAACCCTTAAATCCGGCAAATCGGACAGGATGTGCTGCTCAGGGACGTATTGACGCGATTCTGATGCGCGTCGGTGCTCTCCGTGATCCGCGTACGACCGCTCGCCGCTCCTACTGCTCGGTGATCTCGCCGTCGCTCAGTTCGAGCACCCGGTCGGCGAGGCCGAGCAGCTGGATGTCGTGCGTGGCGACCAGGGCGGTCACGCCCTCGCTGTGGACCACGGCGCGCAGCAGTTCCATCACCGCGAGGCCGGTCTCCGCGTCGAGCTGGC
>NZ_JBSFDW010000066.1:0-22831 GCF_053594115.1 Streptomyces sp. NPDC001970
CTCCGCGCTGTCCACCACGCTAAGGACGGCCGTGAGGCAATCCACCGGACGCAGAACACGAGAAAGCCGGCACCCTTCGTATCCGGGACCCAACAATGGTCACCAAAGGCAGCAAGCGCGTTTGTCGGAACAAAATGAAGAGAGCAGGTCAGACAGGTTTCGTCACCAGTGGCCCGAAGCGCTGACCGGGCGATGAAATGGCTGGAATGCGATTATTGGAGCTGTGAGGGTGCTCGCTCGACGATCGCGAGGGAGCGACAGGTGGACGCCTCGGACGAACTCCTTCGACGGGCCGAACCGTCGGCTCTGCTGTACCCGGACGGCATCGTCCGCTCCCTGAACGCGGCCATGACCGCGGTGCTCGGCAGGCCGGAGGAGCAGTGTGTAGGCCGATACGTATGGGACCTGGTGCCCGAAAGTCAGCGAAGCGTGGTCGAAGGCATCGTGGCCCACGCGAGCAAGCAGAAGCTGGCGATGCGGGTGCTGGAGCTTCCCAGGCCGGGCAGGCCGTCTCTGGTCTTCCTCGTCGAGGCGCGGTCCATAACGCCCGCCGGGGGTGGCGAGCAACTGGTGTGGGTGCACGCGCTGAACGTGCACAACGACCTCGGCAGCCTGCTGATCCCGTTCCAGCTGTCGGCAAAGTCCGCCGGCCTCGGATTGTGCATCTACCACCCTCAGGTGCAGCAGCTCGAGTGGCTGGGAGGCGCACCCACCGTTGGCGCACTGTTCCCGGAGACCTCTGTGTCTTTGCCCTGGGTGGTCCGGCACGTCCACCGCGGTGATCGGGGCTCCCTGCGACGGCTCCTGGTCTCGGATGCCACCCTGGGCCCCTGGACCAGCTTGCGGTTCCATGCCGATCAGGGTGACTGGTACCAGCTGGCCTGCCAGACCCGTCGGATCCAGCTGGGGTATGACGGCCCCGAGCAGGTCTTTGGGATGATCCGCGACGACACCAAGCACGAGGCCCGGCAAGAGGAAATGCTGGCCGCGCTGGGGGCCGAGCGGCGCCGCGCCTACGGGATCACCGAATTCTCCTCCGCCCTCATCCGCACAGCCACCGAGCAGGAACTGCAGCAGGTCGTTCTGACCCGGCTCGCCGCGACCTTCGGCGGTTTCGGCGCGGCGCTCGCGCTCGTCGACGACGACGGGCACCTGTTCGTCTCCTCGGATGGCGTGCCCACGTGGCGGGCCGACAACCGCCGTTGCATGTTGCTGGACGATCAGCTCCCGCTGGCCCAGGTGACGCGCACCGGCGAGCCGCTGTTCATCGCCGATCGGGAGGAATTTTCCCGCCGCTGGCCCCACGCGGACACCATCCTGCTGTGGCCACGCCCCGACGTCGCCGTGTCGGTCACTCCCCTCGGCTCTGCCGGCGACCAGCCGCTCGGGGCTTGGGTGGTGGCCTACGACAGCGGGCACCGCCCGTCCCCGGAAGAGAGTGCCTTCGTGATCACCCTGGCCGAGCTCGCTGGCCAGGCACTGGTGCGCATCAGATCGCAGCAGGCGCGCGTCGAGCTGGCCACGGCGGTCCAACAGCACATGCTCCCGACGCTGCCCGAGCGTCTACCGGGCCTGGAGGTCGCCGCCCGCTACCGGCCCTGCCGCTCCGGGCTCGACATCGGCGGAGACTGGTACGACGCCTTCCTCATGCCAGATGGCACGGTCGCCGTGGAAATCGGCGACGCCCAGGGGCACGACGTGGAAGCGGCCGCCTTCATGGGACAGGTGCGCGGCTCCATGCGCGCACTCGCCTCCCACGAGCCGGACCCCGGAACCGTGCTGACGCACACCAATCAGCTACTCGTCACGATGGACGCACCACGCTTCGCCAGCTGCACCATGCTGCGCATCGATCCGCGCAGCGGACAGGTCACCGGCGCCAGCGCCGGCCACGTGCCCCTGCTGTGTGCACACGACGACGGCAGCCATGACATCCGCCTGCTGCCGGGCGGCCCGGTCCTGGGAATCCTGCCGGACTCCGAGTACCAGCAGGAGACCTTCACGCTGGACAAGGGCACCGCGCTTGTCATGGTCACCGACGGCTTGGTCGAAGCGCGGGACCTCTCGCTGGACGCCGGACTGAAGCAAACCGGAACACTGGCCGCCCAAGCCCTCCACGACGGACTGAGCGCCGAGGAGACCGCTGACCGAGTCCTCGACGCCGCAATCGCGATGAACCACCGCGACGACCTCGCCGTGTTGATCGTCCGGCGCACATGATGGCGCTCGACTCGCTCATTCAGGCGGTGTGTCTCGGGTCTCGACCCAGTCCGCCACCCGCAGCCGTGGCCAGATCCCGACCTGCTGTGTCTTCTGCCCGGTCATCGCGCCTCCCACGGGCCTCGCCGCTCCGGCAACTCACGGCCGCGCGACGGCCGCCGTCCAGGGGGTGCGCGGTGCGCGACTGCGGCGCCCTGCACGCGCGCGTCAGGACGACATTCCAGGCGGAGCAGGGAGTTGCTCACCGCCGCCTTGGAAGGCCGTCCTGAGAGGATTTCCAAGGGACAGATGGCGGCCGGGCGCAGGCTCCGCCGGGCCTCTCCCGCTCTGCGTGGCTCCCCGAGGCTTTTCACTCGGGGGCGAATGGCCGCGCGTACCTCGATCCTGCCGCCTCTGAAAAGCCGTCCCCAACTAAGGCGCGGAGCGCACGAAAGCCCCCTGGGCCGCAGTACGACCTTCGGGTTGGAATTGGTGCCGATGAACCAATCCGTCGGCGGTATTCGCGCAGGCTGGCCGGAGTGCGGCCTATCGCGCCCCGAAGAAGCGGATAGGTCACGAACCACTCTGTAGGATTGAGGTATGGCTGCGGAGCATCCAGAGGCCGCAAAACAACTCTCCGTGGTCGCGGAGAACGTGGGGTCACATCTCACGGAGGTCAGCCGCGACATAGGGGAGCACGTTCTTGCCCAGATCCCGGAGCTCAGGGACGACGCAACCGTCATCAAAATCCTGCAGGCGAGCATCGCGGAAAATGTCGCCACGTTGCTGCACATTTTTGAGAATGAAATGTCTCTGGACAACGTCGAGGGGCCTGCAGCTTATTTTGAGTACGTCAGGAGGCTGGCTCAGCGGGACATCCCCCTCACTGTGATGACCAGGGCCCACAGGTTCGGCCACTTGCGTTTTCTGGAGTGGTGTCTGGACGAGCTCGACCGACAGGGCGCCGACTACGAGCTCTTCACCGCGACCCACCGGCGCATGCTGCAGCTGAGCTTCGGTTACAGCGACCGGGTGGCCGAACCTGCCACCATGGTCTACCAACAGGAACGCGATCACTGGCTGCTCAGCCAGACCGCCGCGCGCGCCGCGCGCGTGCGAGACCTCCTCGCCGAGAAGGACATCGACCTCAACTGGGCCGAACCAGCCCTTGGTTACCGGCTCCGGCAGAACCACCTCGGGCTGGTGGCCTGGTTGCCCACGCTGAAGGGTGAGGGTGCGGGACTTGCTCTACTCGACCGGATCACCAACGAGATCGCCCGGAAGCTCGACTGCCCCGCCAGGCCGCTGTTCGTCCCCCGAGACGCGGTTTTGTCCTGGGCTTGGCTGCCGCTCGGCTCGCGCAGCGACGTCTCCTCGGAACAGGTGTCGAATGTGGTCGAGCGCAGCGATCCTCCCGTTCACGTGTGCGCTGGGTGCGTGGGGTACGGCATCGAGGGATTCCGCTCCACGCATCGGCAGGCATTGCGCACGCAGGAACTCGCGGCAGTGGCCAGTCCAGCCCCCCAGTTCACCGACTTCTCCGCCGTCGCTCCCATCGCCTTGATGGCCACGAACGTCGACGACATGCGCGCTTGGGTGTGGGGCATCCTGGGGCCTTTGGCCGTCGATGACGAGCACAGCGCACGGCTTCGGGAGACCGCGCAGATCTTCCTGGACACCGGCTGCAGTTACACCGCCACCGCCAGCGCGCAAATTCTGCACAAGAACACGGTGCAGTACCGCATCCGGAAAGCCGAGGAAATCATGGGGCACCCAGTCCAGCAAGGGCACAGCGATCTGGAAGTCGCGCTGCGCGCCGTTCAATACCTCGGCTCAACGCTCCTTCGTACCCGCCCCGCCTGAAATGCTCGATGATGCCATCACTGGCGGATCCAGCGAGTGCATGGGACGAAACAGCCGACCACCAGGGTGTCGGAAGGGGCGTCCACATGAAGGTCGTTGTGGATCTTACGCGGTGCCAGGGATACGCCCAGTGTGCTCTTGCCGCGCCGGATGTGTTCTCGATACGCGGGGACGAGGCGCTGCTGTACGACCCGGATCCGGACCCCGCGCAGCGGGAGAAGATCGCGCGAGCAGCGGCGGCCTGCCCGGTCCAGCCGTGCGAGTCGATCACGGTGACCGTGGTGCCTGGCAGCGGCTGACGGGACGGATCGGTGACCCGCCCGGTCAGCATCGGCTCTTCGTCGCCGAAATGGTGCTGGTGTGGGGCAACGGCGACGGGCTCGGGCAGCATCACCGTGGGATCTTCCGCAGGGGCCCGGGGACATACTCGGTCATGGTCTGGTCTGCTGCCTCCTGCGCCAGGCGCCGTTGATGCCTGAGGTAGCCGAGCAGGATGAGCGTGGCGCCGGCAGCGGTCCAGGCGCAGAGCACCGCTGTGGGCCGCAACAGTTGGCTATTGCCGAAGTAGCCGACGCTGCGCAGGGCATCGACGGCGTTCCCCATGGGCAGGATCGGGTGCAGGAAGCTGAAGAAGCCTGGCACGAGTTGGACGGGGACAGCGCCGCCGCTGCTGGGCACGCCGAGCAGGACGAACAACGTGATCGCGATCCCGGGGAAGAACCCGCCGAAGAAGGGCACCAGGCCATAGGCGGTCAGCGACACGGCCTGGGTCAGCAGGAACAGGTACAGCAGGGCCAGCGGATTCGGCGGGATCACCTGCACCACATAGGCAGCCGCGAGGTAGGCGACAGAGGCGACCACCACCCCCCAGCCGATGCTGGTGGCTACATGTGCCCACCGGCCGAAGCCCACCGCGTGCTGCATGGTGATCACCATGAAGTAGGCGGCGACAACGCAGGCCAGGACGACGTACAGCAGGCTGGAGCCGGAGGCATCGCCCGGCACGGTGGGGACCAGTTCGCGGAAGGCGAGCGTGCCGCCGGCCCGTCCCGCAACGGCGGCGAAGGTCTGGCGGACAACCGTCTCCAGGGCGGCGCCGTCCGCCCTGGCCCCGTACAGCCGCGGATGGTGCCCACCTGGCACGTATGCCGCGACCGCGCTGTGGTCCAGGACGGCAGCACGGGCCTCGGCGGCGCCGGCCGTCGGCCGGAGGGTGAAGCCACCCGGCGCCGCCACGTCGAGCTCGTGCTGCAGCCGCGCCGTGGCGGCCGGCGAAGCGGCCACTGCGATGCTGACGCGATGCGGCGCCGGGTGATGGAAGGCCGGCAGGTAAGAGAAGAGCAGCCCCACCAGGAAGAGCGCCGGGAGCCACAGGCCCATCGCGAGCGTGCGCACGGCTTCGCCGACGCGTTTTCTGTCTGTCTGCCCCTGTGTTACGCCGCCACGCTATGAGAACATCTGCAGTGATGCAAACTTTCACCAGTGCAATATTATCGGCCGGATACGCTGACACTCACACATTGCGGAAAGGACCGGGTCTCCATGCAGGCAGCAGCTCCGGGGCTCCGGGAACGCAAGAAGGCCGAGACCCGCGCGGCCCTCCGCGCAGCGGCCGTGCGCCTGTTCCTCGAGCGTGGCCCCGCCGCCGTCACGGTGAGCGACATCTGCGAGGCGGCCGGGGTCTCCACACGGACCTTCTTCAACTACTTCGATGCAAAGGAGGAAGCGCTCCTGCCCTGGGACAAGCACCTCATCGAAGAAGTCATCACGGAACTGGCCGCGCGCCCGGCTGCCGAGCCGCCGCTCACCGCGGTGCGCCAGGCGATCGAGCAGACCTTCCCCAGCCTCACCGCCAGCACCGGCTGGCAGGCTTGTGACAGGGTGCTCACGGCATACCCCGAACTGCGCACAACGATCGTCCACGGGATGATCCGCAATCAGACCAGGCTCGCCGATGCCCTCGCCGAACGCGCCGGGCAGACAGCCGGCAGTCTCTACCCGCAGCTCCTCGCGGGCGCCGCGGCGTCAGCGTTCCGCGCGGCCTTCAGCGTCTGGGCACCGGAAACCGGGACCGCAGGCCTGCAAGCGCTCGTCGGCGAAGCCTTCGACCGGCTCGCCGCCGGCCTTCCCCCCGAGTCGAACTGACCCGGCGACCGCCGCCGACCTCCCGCATGCTGGGGAGGCCGGCGAGGCCAGATCACGCCAATCCGGCGACGCCTAGGCTTCGAGGGGGTAGGTCAGGGTGTGGTTGGGGACGGTCGCGCCGGCGTGGGCGGGCCGGGCGATGCCGTCGTCGATGACGGCATCGCAGGCGGGGTCGGTGCAGCGGCGGGTGGCGCCGTGCCGGATCAGGGGCGTAGACCAGGCCGCTGGGGCGACCAGCAGCGACATCGGCCCGCCTGCCTTGCTGTACCCCACCAGGACCCAGACGACGTTGGGTTCTTCTATGGGCACACCCCCGATCGCAGGGGCTCGCTCCGAGCTTCGGATTCATCGGGCCTGATCGGCGCGAGGTGACCCTGACCTGCATGAAGGGCCCTCGTATGGTGCCTTGGCCGAGCTTCTCGGCCACCCCGATTGACCACGGTTCGCCCCCTGATCGGGCACGCATCGGGCATGGGGTACACGCTTCGGGCAGGGGGGTAGGAGTCGACGCGGTCGGCGCGCGGTTGGAGCCCGTGCATCAGTCGGCAGACTCCGTCGCCCCTCAAGGAGTGTGGCCGCGCTGTACGGGGATCGCGACTTCCGCCGGTTCCCGGCCAGGTGGTGTGACGCGGTGGGCGACGAGGGCGGAGAGGTCGTCGTCGAGGGTTCCGTGACAGTAGGCGAGCAGGTCCTGGTGGAGGCGGTCGAGGAGTTGGCGGGGCGGGGCGAGGGCCCATCGGTGGACGCGCTGGGCGAGGGGGTAGAAGGTCCCGGTCCGGTCGCGGGTCTCGCTGACGCCGTCGGTGTAGAGCAGCAGGCGGTCGCCGGCGGTGAAGGGGATGGTGTCGACCTGGTAGTGGTCGCCGAGGAGGTCCGCCATGTTGATGGGTGGTGACGGCGCGCTGGGTTCCACCTCGCGGACTTCGTCGCCGTGCAACAGCAGTGGCGCGGGGTGCCCGCAGTTGAGCACGCGCGCGATCGGTTCCCCGGCGGGGATCTCCACGAGCACAATGGTGGCGAAGCGCTCCAGCGCGCCGTCGGGGACGCTCCGGGAGTAATGGCTCATGACGGTCTCCATATGTCCTGCCAGGGACGGCAGGTCGGGCGCGCTCATCCTCAGCACTCGGAACGTACTGAGGATGACCGAGGCGACCTCGACGGCCGGAAGCCCCTTGCCGCGGACGTCGCCGATGATCAACCGCACCCCGTGCGGGGTCTGCATCGCCTCGTAGAAGTCGCCGCCGATGCGGGCCTGCGCGGCAGCGGCCTGGTAGAGCACCTCGACGTCGATGTCTTCGAGGTGCTGCGGGAGTGGGCGCAGCAGCACCCGCTGCGCGGTCTCCGCCACGGAGCGGACCTCGGCGAGGGTGTGCTCCCGGTTCTGCCGTACCCGGCTGGCGTAGGCGGAGGCCAGGGTGACGGCCGTGATCACGAGCAGGGTGAAATTGCCCGGTGCCCGGCCCAGATTGTGCTCGGCGGCGGAGATGGCGAACCCGGCCATGAGGGCGAGCAGCCCGATGCCCAGCGTGCCGGCCAAGGAGTACATCGCGGCGGCCAGCGCCGGCGCCGCCGCGATCAACCGGTAGAACTGCAGGTGGGGCGTGAAGACGGCCGCCACCGAGTCGACCGCTATCACCAGCAGCGGAATCAGGAGCGCCGGAGAGAACGGTCGGCCCTCTTCCCGTATCCGCCGGGAGAGCCGCTTCTGGGCGATCACCTGCCTGAGCGACCGAATGGCGGTGCCGCGGGTTGCGATGACCCCCCTGACCTGCACACCCATGTCTTCATCCTTAGGCGGAGACGGTTCGTAGAAGCCCGTTTGTGCAGGGAGCCACCTGAAATACGTTCGGCTGACATGGCAGGCATGGCAACGTCACGCGGTTGTGTCCGCCGGCGCGCTGGGTGCACTCGGCCCCTGCGCGACCAGCGACGCCCGACAGAAGCGACGGCGCCGGCGCGGCCTGCGCTCGTGCCCTCTCCCGGAAGGCCATGTGCATAGTGGGCAGCACGCCGGACAGCCCGTCGGTATAGATCTCATTGTGGTAGTTCCCGAACTGCCCACCGAGCTCTGGATTCATCGCGATCAGCCGCCTCGCTTCACCGGCCCCAGACCGTCCGGGGCAGCGCCTTTCAGCATGCAAAGGAGACGAGGCGGCGACCACGTCCTGACCGTACGAACCTATGGCGAGAGCTTGTTGCCGACGCACAATCACCCATCGGACGAATGCGGACCACGACGTCGATGAGCATGTCGTTGCTTCGACCTCGACGCCGTCCACCCGGACCACAGGCTCCGCACCTGGGCCCACATGCTCGGCTTCCGCGGCAACGGCTCCACCACGTCGCGCCGCCACTCGACCATCCTCAGCGCGCTCCGCCATCTCAATGGACACGAGAGTGCCCGCAACACGGTCCTTGACCAGGGATGGGCGTCCTACCCGTGGGCAACCGATCGGCTACCCGGCCTCGAATGCGTCGTAGTCCATGGTGTGCGGACTCGTGTTCTCAGGCGCTGCCCTGCTTGTACGTCGACCGGCGGCGGGCTTGTACGGCCCGGCAGCTGCACCGGTAGTTCGAGGAGATGCCCCCCTACGCCTCACGCGCGACCGTCGTCCGCCCCAGCATTGCTCCGCGTGCTCGAAAGCGGAGAGCCGGAGTACAACAGTGCCCGCGCCGGACGCTGCACGCCGTCGTAGCCCCGCAACGCGCAGCCCGCGGAGCACTTCAGCGGGGTTTCGTCGTCTCACGCGGCTCTCACACAGGTCTCACCAACTGTGCGACTCCCCTGGACCATGAGGCTCTGACCTTGCATTAAGCACCCGTCCGGGATTGGCTGGACGCCCCTGGACGGTCGTTACGACCTGTGCCAGGTGTGACCGTCACGGCCCAGGGCGGGCACCCGTCTCGCTATCAGTGGCCGGACGCAGTGCCTTCGAAGGGACGGGTACGCACAGGGCGGAGATCTTGGAGCCGAGATCACCCCTGGGATGCCGGCTGAGCGCCCGCTGCAGTCACTCAGCGTGCCTGCGACAGCGCCAAGTTTCGTCTCCCTCCGTCGGTCACGGCGGCCCTCCCTGGGGAGAATCTGGGGAGGATCAGCGCTGCAGGGGAGCGTCTGGGGAGGATCGACCACATAAGACGGCACGCCCCTGAAAGACCTGAAAGATTCATCTGCGCTGGTCAGAGGCGACTGAAGCTGCATCGCTCCAGGTCAGCGCGACGTGGTAGACAACTTCATGACGTACGTACCGAGATCGTCGGCCTCGACGATGCCCGGGAGAGCCCGATGGCCTCGCCGTGTGGCCGAACCGCCCTCACGCAGGGGCGTGACGTAGCGGGTCGCTGTGACTTCGGTAAGGATTTTCCCAGGCTATCCGCCGAGAGGGACCAGTGATCCAAAGCGAGTCGCCGGCCTCCGGCATGGAGGGCATCAGGACGGTCAGCGGAGGGGATCTGCCGCCGGACGGGCCGCATACGCGTCGGTGCGGGCGGGGTTCGGCATCGGGAGTGCGAACCACGTGATCTTGCCCGTGTCCGTGCCGGAGCTGCCCCAGTCCTCGGCGAGCATATCGACGAGTTCCATTCCGCGCCCGCCTTCTGCGTCGGTGTCGGTGATGCGGCGCACCGGGACGGCGGAGTCGGCATCCTCCACTTCGCACAGGAGGCGCAGCCCGCGTGTACGCAGGTTGAGTCGCACAGGGCCGTGCGTGTGGCGCAGGGCGTTGGTCACCAGCTCGCTGACCAGCAGTTCGGCGGTGTCGGCCAGGTCGCTCATGCCCCAGTCGCCCAGTTGGGCGGTCACCATCCGCCGGGTGCGGCCGACCGAGGCCAGTTCACGAGCCACGGGCCAGGACGCATTCCAGACCTGGGCGCAGGCGGCGGGCGCGCTCAGCGGTCGCAGGGGCCCCACGGTTCGCGACCAGAGCGCCAGGTGCCGGGCGAGCCAGGACATCGGGGCATCGTGGGCGGCCATGCTGATCAGTCCCTTCCGGGCGGGGCCGGTCACCTCGGCATGACGAGGATCTGGCCGGGTCGGGCCGGGGCGTGCCGCTGGACCCGGGATTCATGTAGCGGTCGCTACATCATCAAATATACATGTAGCGGATGCTACAGTAAAGAGGCGGATCAAATAGGTAATCTCGGGCATTCTCATCGGAGTGGGAGTCTTCATGCCGCGATCGGCTGACCTGGACAAACGTGCAGATCTGCTGCGCCGGGTCCGCGAGTACGTGACCCGCAAAGGACTGGTGGACCTCTCGTTGCGCCCGCTGGCACAAGCGCTGGGCACCAGCGACCGCATGCTCCTCTACTACTTCGGCAGCAAGGAGCGGCTGGTCGCCGAGGCGCTGGCCATGGACGAGACGCGTCCGCTGCTGCGCTTCCACGATGCGCTCGACACCTTCGGCGCACCCGAGGACGCCGCGGACCTGCGGCGCTTCATGGAGCACCTGTGGCAGCAGCTCACCGCTCCGGACCGCCGCGCCATGCTCGCCGTCACCTTCGAGGTCATGACCGCCAGCCTGCTCCACCCCGACCGGTACGGCCCGGTCATGCACGACGTCCTCACCGAATGGACGGACCTGCTCACTCGCCTCTTCGTCGACCTGGGCATCCCGGGGGAACGAGCCCGCGACGAGGCCACCCTTCTGGTCGACGCCACCTTCGGCCTGCTCCACGCTCCGCTGGCTCGCGGCGACTGGGACCGGGCGGGCACGGCCTTCCGCACCTTGCTCGGCCGTCTCGAGCCCGGCTGGCGAACAGCGGAGTGAAACGGTCGAGGGCGGAGTCCAGCATTCTCTTCGTCAGCCGATCCCCGGCCCGCGCTCGGCGGTCAGCCTGATCCCAGACGATCACGGCCCGACCGCGCTCGTGCGGGAAGGACGACGCCGGCGCACGGTCCACGTCCGCGGGCCGGCACCCGCTCCGGCCCACGGACGTCCAGGCGCTCAGAGGCTCTGTGCGGGCCGGTCGAGGAGTCCGGCGCCGACGACCGCCGTCTGTGGACGACACCACCCCGCCGGGGTGCGGGCGGCCGATGGTGACCCGGCCTCTGTCCGTCGCCGCGTATCGGCTCACCTGCAGGTCAGGGCCACATGGCCGCAGGAAGGACCAGGTCGACGCCCCGTCCCCGGGGCGTACATGACGTAGCGCCGAAGTCGTCGGCCTCGACGATGCCCGGGAGCGAAGCGCCCTCACGCAGGAGCCTGGCACCGCGGGTCGCGGTGACTTGGGCGTCTCAGGAGTCTTCGGAGAGCATTGCGCACGACTCCTGCACGGTTTCTCCGGCGTGGCCCGTTGAACGGGGTGCCCCCTGGTCCCGTACAACATCAAGAGCGGCCCGAACCGGGGGCCGACCGTGAAAGGGGAGTCGGGTACATGACCGGAACGCAGGGACCGGCACTCAAGGTGGCACGACGCACCGTCGTGGCGGCGGCAGGCGGAGCAGGGCTCGCCGCGGCGCTGACGGCGTGCGGTGGCTCAAACGGCTCGGGCAGCGTGGGCGAGCAGCCCGCCGACAGCGGCGGCACGACCGGCGATTCCGGCGGCAGCACGGGAGGTTCGACGGAAGGTGGTGGCGGGGGCAAGGTCCTGGCCAAAACTGCGGACATCCCGGAGGGCGGCGGTGTGGTCGTCGGCGATGTCGTGGTGACCCAGCCGACGGCGGGCGAGTTCAAGGCCTTCTCGTCCAAGTGCACCCACCAGGGCTGCGCGGTGAAGGACGTCACCGACGGCGAGATCATCTGCCCCTGTCACAACAGCAAGTTCGACGCGACGGACGGCAGCGTGAAGAGCGGACCCGCCACCACGGGCCTGCCGGCTGCGTCGATCGTGGTCGACGGGGACTCGATCAAGCTCGCGTGACGGGCGTACGCCGGGGACGCTTCCAGCAGGCGAGCACGTCGTCGGTGGTGGTGACCGTGGCGACGAGCGACAGGGTGTTGCGGATCATCGCGGGGGTGTACTCGGGGGGCACCCCCGCGATGGCGTCCCCCGGGACGACCGCCGTGTAGCCGAGATTGACCGCGTCGAAGACGGCGTTCGGGATCGCCACATTGGCCGAGACGCCCGTCACGACGAGGGTGCGGCAGCCGAGGTTGCGCAGCAGCGCGTCGACGTCCGTCCCGGCGATCGGGGACAGCCCGTGCAGCCTGCGGACGACGATG
This sequence comes from Streptomyces sp. NPDC001970, assembly GCF_053594115.1. NCBI lineage: Bacteria > Bacillati > Actinomycetota > Actinomycetes > Kitasatosporales > Streptomycetaceae > Streptomyces > Streptomyces sp. NPDC001970. The sequence continues at coordinate 12,372 of NZ_JBSFDW010000066.1, forward strand.
TCCTCGTCCGCGACCTCGATCGGCTCGGCGATCCGGACCGCTCTGCTGCCCGACAGCTGCTGTACGGGCAGACGCTCGGCGGCCCGGAAAAGGCGCGCGTTGCGGTTCGAGCCACGCCCGTCGGGACGCCGTTCCGCGACCGCGTGGAGGACCTGCACCCCGGCGTCGTGCGCGGCTGCGACGAGCCGCGCGACCTGGGTCAGGGCGCCCGATGAACGAGCCGCTGCGGCGAGTTCGGGCAGGGCGCCGTCCTTGCCGACGACACCGTTCTGGCACTCGACGGTCAGCAGCACCGTCCCGGCCGGGTCGAGCTGCTCCAACAGCTGTTCGAACGACGGCATGTCTGCGCCCTCCTCGTCGACGCGTCCGGCGGTTCGCCGGGCGCGCGACGGTAACCGGCATTGCGCCATGAGGGAAGAGCGTCCATGATTTCTGACACCTGGTCAGTTTTCGGGAGTCAGCTATCGGGAGGGGCCTGGGATGGCAGAGACGCAGCGCCGTGGCCGCCGGATCATGATGACACCGGCCGAGCTGGACGCATTCCTCGCCGCACAGCGCACCTGCCGGGTGGCGACGGTGTCGGCCGACGGGCGGCCGCACGTCAGTACCCTCTGGTTCGCCTGGGACGGGACATCCCTGTGGCTCTACTCGATCACCCGCAGCCGCCGCTGGACGGACCTTCGCGGCGATCCCCGGATCGCCGTGGTCGTGGACGCCGGCGAGGAGTACGGCGACCTGCGCGGCGTGGAGCTCTCGGGCACGGCCGTCTTCATCGGCGAGTCCCCGCGAACCGGCGAGCCCTGCCCCGAGCTGGAGGCCCCCGAGCGTCTCTTCGCCCGCAAGAACTTCGGCCTGGACACGATGCCGCACGACGGCCGCCACGCCTGGGCCCGGCTGACACCGGACGCGATCGCATCGTGGGACTTCCGCAAAATCGGCGGACTCTGACGCGGGGCCGCACCGATACCGGCCACGCCCGGCCCGTCCGGCCTCCGAGGACGGCCACCCGGGCCACCCGGGCGGCACGGAGCCGCTTCGGAGCCCGTCACCAGGGCGAACCGGGAGGGGGCCCCGCAGTCAGACCGCCGCCCCGGCCGACCGCAGTGCCTCCACCACCGCCCGGATCGACGGCCGCCTTTCCGCGTCGGAGCGCCAGGTCGCGTAGATGTGCCGGAGCATCTTCTGCCGTACGGGCACGAGCCGCACCCCCTCCGGCGCCGGCCCCCGCCCCAGCCTCGGCGTCACGCACACCCCGAGGCCCGCCGCGATCAGCGCCAGCTGGGTGTGGTGCTCGCCCGCCATGTGCGCGATCCGGGGCTCGACGCCCTTGGCGCGGAGGGTGAAGACGAGCCACTCGTAACAGAATTCGCCCTCCGGCCAGGACACCCAGTCGTCGTCCGCGAAGTCCTCCAGGTCCACCTCCGCTCGCCCCGCGAGCGGGTGGTCCGCCGGCATCGCGACATCCGCCGCGTCGTCCAGCAGCTGCGCCCGGGCCAGCCCGCCCGGCACCGGCAGTCGCTTGTTGCTCCAGTCGAGCACGACGGCCAGGTCGAGGTCGCCACGCATCACCTGCCGTACCGCGTCCTCGGGCTCCAGCTCGCTGGTGCGCACGCGCAGTCCGGGATGGGCGGTGCGCAGCGTCCCGACGGCGGCCGGGAACAATCCGCGCGCCGCCGTCGGGAAGGCACCGATCCGCACCTCGCCGACCACCTGCCCGCGCTGCGCCTCGATGTCGGCCTGCGCGATCTCCACCTGGGACAGGATTCGCGCGGCATGATCGGCGAGCAGCCGCCCGGCGTCCGTGAGCCGCACACCCCGCCCGTTCTTGGCGAGCAGCTGCTGCCCGACCTCCCGCTCCAGCTTCGCCATCTGCTGCGACACGGCCGATGTCGTCACATGCAGCCCGTCGGCGGCGCCGCTCACCGAGCCGTGCCGGGCCAGCGCGTCCAGCGTCCGCAGGCGCTCCAGGTTCAACATGTAAGCAATGCTAAGCCAAACACTCAAAGAAGTCTCGCTTGTCCTACGAGATCAGGGCGGCGAAGCTGGACGTCATGAGCACCGCCGCGCCGACGTCGCGCACCTCCGCACCCGCCGCCTCGAAGGCCCCGTCGCGGGCCTCCACCCCGCCGCCCTCGGCTCCTTCCGCCACCACGCGCCGTCCGGCACTCGACTGGCGCGTCAGGTTCGCGGTGCTCGCCCTGATCTGGGGCTTCAGTTTCCTGCTGATCAAGCTCGGGACGGAGGCGTACGCACCGTTCCAGGTCACCTTCGGCCGGCTGCTGTTCGGCACGGCCGTCCTCGCGGTGGCCATGGCGGTCAGGCGCGAGCGGCTCCCGCGAGGGCTGCGCACCTGGGGCCACCTCATGGTCGCGGCATTCTTCCTCAACGCCCTGCCGTTCTCGCTCTTCGCCTACGCGGAGCTGACGATCCCTTCGACGCTCGCCGGTATCTGCAACGCCACGTCGCCGCTCTGGGGCATGGCCCTCTCCCTCGTGGCGCTCTCGGAGGACCGGCCGACCCGCCGCCGCGTCGCGGGCCTCGGCATCGGATTCCTCGGCGTCCTGACCGTCCTCGGCGTGTGGCAGGGATTCTCCGGGCTGGATGTGACCGGGACCGCGATGGCGCTGCTCGCCTCGCTGAGCTACCCGGTCGGCTGGATCTACGTCCGCCGCACGCTCGCCGACTCCGCCCACTCCCATCTCTCGCTCACGGGCGCACAGCTCCTGCTCGCGACACTCCAACTGGCGCTGGTGACTCCACTGTTCACCACGCTTCCCGCGTCCTTCCCGGTGGTGCCGTTGCTCGCGGTGATCGCCCTGGGCGCACTCGGGACGGGCTTCGCGATGCTCCTGCAGTACGGGCTGGTCGCCGAGGTCGGCCCCACGACGGCGACGATGGTCACGTACTTCATCCCCGTCATCGCCACGGCGGCCGGCGTGCTGCTGCTGGACGAACGGCTGGGCTGGAACACGCCGGTCGGCGCGATCGTCGTGCTCGCGGGCGCGGCGCTGACACAGAGCAGACGTCAGCGGTAGCCGCGCGCCGGCAGTGGCCCGGCGGCCGGCGTCAGCCGCAACGCCGCTTCGGCAGCGGCGGGAACCTGAGGGCCTCAGCCGTAACTGCGCGCCGGCAGCGGCCCGGCGGCCGAGGCCACCGCGTCGGCGAGTGCGTCGATGTCGGCCATGGCCAGCCCGGAGACGGTGAGCCGGATCCCGGGCGGTGCCGACAACCGGAAGCGCGCGCCCGGAGCCACCGCCCACCCGGCGTGCAGCAGCCGCGCCACGGCACCGGTCTCGTCGGCCACGGGCACCCACACGTTCATCCCGCTGCGTCCGTGCGCCTCGAGGCCGCGCTCGGCCAGTGCGCGCAGCATCGCGTCCCGTCGCTCGCCGTACGCGCGGGCGACCACGAGCGGGTCGACGACACCCGCCGTCCACAGTTCCACGACCGCGCGCTGCACCAGCCGGCTGACCCAGCCGGGGCCGAGCCGCTGCCGTCCGAGTACCCGGTCGACGGTCAGGGCGTCGCCGGTCAGTACGGCCAGCCGCAGATCCGGCCCGTACGCCTTGGCCGTCGACCGCACGAGTACCCAGCGGTCCGTCGGCCCGGCGAGCGGGTACAGCGGCTGGTCGACGATGGCGTGGCCGTGGTCGTCCTCGATGAGCAGAACCCGCGGATGGCGGGCGAGGACTCCGCGCAACTCCTTGGCACGCGGCTCGGTGATCACGGATCCGGTGGGGTTCTGGGCGCGGCACGTGACGATGAGCGCCCGGGCTCCTGCGGTCAGGGCACGCTCCACCTCGTCGGGGCGGGGCCCGTCCTCGTCGAGGGCGACCGGGACGGGCCGCAGCCCCAGCGCGGGGATCAGGTCCAGCAGACTGCCCCAGCCGGGGTCCTCGACGGCGACGGCGTCCCCGGGCCTCAGATGGGCGCCGAGCACGCGCTCGATCGCGTCGAGCGAGCCGGAGGTGACGGCGATCGGCCCGTCCGGCACCCGGTCGGCGTCCAGCCCGGCCCGGGCGAGCCGCGCCAGCTCGGGGTCGACGGACGCCTCGCCGTACCGCACCGGCCGCTCGTCCTGCCGGCGCGCGGCGGCCGCGAAGGCGTCGTGGAGCGGGGGCAGCAGTGCGACGTCGGGATTGCCGTCGGAGATCTGGCGCACGCCGGGCGGTGCGTCGACGCGCAGCGAGTCCCGCGCCGTGGTGGCGGGGCGCGACCGTACACGGCTGCCCTTGCGCCCCGCGGTCTCGATGACGCCGCGCTCGCGCAGCGTGCGGTACGCGGCCGCGACGGTGTTCGGGTTGACCCCCAGCTGGGACGCCAACTCCCGCATGGGCGGCAGCAGTTGCCCGGGAGCGAGGTCCCCGGCGCCGACCCCGCGCTCCACGCTCGCGGCAATCTCCGATGCGCGACGACCCACGATCCGATACTCTCCTAGCACAAAAGACAGTATGCACTAGTGCAATGGAGATGGCAAATGGCCTCGCTGCCGACGGACTCCGCCTACCGGACGACCGAGCGCACCCACCCCACCCGCGGGCGGAATCGCGCCTCCTACGACCGCGAGCTGGTGCACTCGATACTCGACGGGGCGTACGTCTGCCACCTGGGCTTCGTCCGCGACGGAGCGCCCGTCGTGCTGCCGACGCTCTACGGCCGGATCGGCGAGACGCTGTACGTCCACGGCTCCACCGGCTCCCGCCCGCTGCGCATGGCCGGGCAGTCCGCTCCGGGCCTCGAGGTCTGTCTGACCGTCACCCACGTCGACGGGCTGGTCCTGGCGCGCTCGGCCTTCCACCACTCGATCAACTACCGCTCCGTCGTCGTCCACGGGACCGCCCACCAAGTCACCGACGAGGAGGAGAAGCGCACCGCACTCGACGCCCTGGTCGATCAGGTCGTCCCGGGCCGGTCCCACGACTCCCGCCCGGCGAACGCCAAGGAGCTCGCCGCCACCGCCGTGCTCCGGCTCGACCTCGACGAGGTCTCCGCCAAGGTACGCACCGGCGGGCCGAGCGACGAACCCGAGGACGTCTCCCTGCCGCACTGGACGGGCGTCGTACCGCTGATTCACGGCTACGGCACGCCGATCCCGGCGGACGACCTGGACGCTGCCGTCGCGCTGCCCGACTACCTGTCCGCACCGTAGGAGCGCCCGCGGGCCCGCCCCTCGCCTCGTACGTCAGCCGGCGAGGGCCCCCGCGGCATCCCGCCCGAGCGCCGCCGGCCGGGCTTCCTGCCAGGCCAGGCCGACGACCGCGATCAGCAGCAACGACGTCCCGGCCACCGTCGCCACGGTCAGCCTCTCGCCGAGCGCCGTCACCGCGAGGACCGCTGCGCTCACCGGCTCCAGCAGCATGATCACGGAGACGGTCGCGGACCTGACGACCGCGGCGCCCGCGAAGTAGAGCGCGTACGCGAGCGCCGTCGGCACGGCGGCGACGTACACCAGCAGCCAGACCACCCTCACGGGATCGGCGGTGTGTGGCAGCAGCCCCTCGACGAGCGCGAACGGCAGCAGTCCGACCGCGCCGACCGCGAACGTCCAGGCGGTCGTGGAGAGCGCGTCGCCGCCCTTGCCACCCCGCCCGAGCCAGCGGGTCAGCAGGGTGATCGCCGCATAGCCCGAGGCCGACAGCACGGCCAGCACCACCCCGAGCGGGCGCACCGTGCCGCCCTCACCGCCCAGGACGAGGACCACGAGTCCGGTGAGCGCGCCCGCGACGGCGGCGACTCCGCCGCGCCCGAGCCGCTCCCCCATCGTCAGCTTCGCCCCGAGGGCGATGAGGACAGGCCCCGCGCCGAGCGTGACGACCGTACCGACCGCGAGTCCGGTCTGCTCGACGGCGGCGAAGTAGGCGCTCTGAAAGACCGTCAGACCCGTGCCCGTACCGAGGATGCGCACCAGCCGGCGGCGGCGCGGCTCGGCCTCGGAGGCCGGCCTGCGCGGGCGCAGCGCGAGCACGCCGGCGAGCAGGACGAGTCCGCCGAGGCAGCGCCAGAACGAGAGGGCGAGCGGGCCGAGGTCACTGACGCCGAAGACCAGCGAGGCGGCCGCCCCGGCGGTCCCCCAGGCGACACCGGCCACGACGAGATAGAAGAGGCTGCGTCCGACGGGCAGGCCGGAGGCAGCGGTGGAGGAGGAATTCGACACGTGGATGCTCCGTGTGCAGAGGACTGGACGGTTGACCGCTGGGCTCCACGCACGGGCAGCGACGAACCGCCCGGGGGTCACGACACCCCGAGCCCGGTCCTCGTCAGCGGATGGCCGCCCGCGCTACGCGGCGGGCGGCGGAAGAACAGTCGAATGCACGTTCGTCACCCTATGTCACGGCCGGCCCCGCCGACAACCGCGCCCGACAATTCCGCCCCCGAGGCCCCGGCGTCCGGCAACTCGGCGTCCGATTCGGCGTCAGGCACGTCGGCAGTACCCCCCGGCCCGCCACCGACGACGGGCTCCGAAGGCGCCTTCGGCGTGGACGACTGGGCGATGAACGCCCCGACGAGCACCACGGCTCCGCCGAAGATCTGGGGCGCGGACAGAAGCTCCCGCAGCAGCACCCACGCGAGCACGGTCGCGATGACCGCCTCCAGGCAGGCGACGACACCGGCGACCTGCGGGGAGAGCCTGCGGACCGAGATGACGCCGGTGACATACGCGACGACAGTGGCGATCAGCACGATCCACCCGAGCAGCAGCGCCGCCGGCACGGCCGTACCGCCCATGCTCGCGCTGCCGCCCAGCACCGACCAGTCCATGCCCCACGGGCGCGCGACGACGGTCAGGACAAGGGCACCGATGAGCAGACCGTACGCGATCACGCCGAGCGGGTCCGGGGCGTCCTCGCCGTCGCCCCCCTGGTCGGACAGCACGAAGTAGCCGACCTGGCAGCATGCGGCGCCGAGGGCGAGCAGCAGCCCGACCACATCGAAGCTCAGCCCGGACCACACCTCGACGACACACGCCAGCCCGCCGACGGCGAGGACCACACCGAGCGCCGCGGCCCGGGTGACGGGGCGGCGCTGGACGAAGCGGACCCAGGCGAGCACGAGGGCGGGGGCGAGGTACTCGATCAACAGCGCGACGCCGACGGGGATCCGGGAGATCGCGGCGAAGTAGCACGCCTGGACACCGGCCACCGCGAGCAGGCCGAAGCCGGCGAGCAGCGCCGGTTTGCGTATCAGCAGGTCACGGTGGCGCCAGGCGACGGGCATCATGACGACGGCGGCGCCGGCCACCCGCAGCCACACCACATGCAGCGGGTCGAGCCCCGCCTCGATGAGCGGCTTGGCCGCCACTCCTGAACCACCGAACGCGAACGCCGACGCCAGGGCGAGTCCCAGGCCGGCGCTCCTTCCCTGAGACGCACGCATCGGCACATCATGGCAGCCCGCGTCAGGAGCGTCACATCGGTCACACCTGTTGAGACAACTCCCCGATGCGCCCCGCCAGCCGGGCCGGGTCGACCCCCGCGCGCTCCAGCACCTCGACGGCCCGGGAATCCCGGTCGGCGGCGACGGCGGCCAGCAGATCCAGGCCGGTGGCACGCGGTTCGCCGCGCAGCGCGGCCCGCTCCAGGGCGCCGTCCATGGCGGCGGAGGCCGACGGGGACCAGCCCGCGACCCCGGTCTCGCGTGCGGCCGGGACCGTGCCGGAGTCCTCGACCGAGCTCTGCCAGCGCAGCCCGTACCCGATGCTGCGCTGGACGAGATACCCGAGCACACGGGCAACCTGTCCCGCACCGTCGAAGGCCGCGCGCACCTCGGCGTCCGCTTCCATCAGGGAGTGCAGCAGATGGGCGGTGTCGACCTGCCGGTCGCCGTCCCGCAGCGCACGCCTGCGCGCACCCGCGACGACCGACGCCAGCTCGGCGGTGAGCCGGGCGTCGGTCGCGGCACGCATGGGTGCGGGCTGCTGCGGCAGCCGCGGGGCAGGGACTTGCACACTCCCACCTCATCAGCCTCCCCCGGCCTGGGACATCCCCGCACGGGAGCATTTGGGCATCCCACCGAAGGTGGGCACACCAGCCCCGCCCCTCCTCCTTGCGGAGGAGAATCACGTCGATCTGACGGTTCATCAGTATTGAATGTTCGAGGCCACGCGGCTACGTTCCGCGACACCGGTACCCGTCGAGAAGGGGTGGTCGCATGGCCGAAGTCAGTGCAGAGGCACGTATCGAGGCGCCCGCCGGGAAGGTCTGGGCACAGCTCACGGACTTCGCCTCGTACGGCAAGTGGAACGCCACCCACACCAACTTCCCGCAGGGCGGCCCCGACACGCTCGAGGCCGGCGCCACCTTCGCCGAGAACATGAAGCTGATGGGCTTCCCCGCCGAAGTGACCTGGACCGTCGAGGAGCTGGAAGCGGAACGCGTATTCGCAGTCAAGGGCAAGGGCCCCATGGGCGTCCTCGTCGGCAACCGCTACACGCTCACACCGGACGGCGACGCCACGACAGTACGCATCGACGGCGAGTTCACGGGCGCGGCGGTGTCACTGATGGCGGGCAAGCTCAAGGACTCGGCGACCGCCGCGCTCAACGAGTCGCTGCGGAAGCTGGGCGGACTGGTGACCTGAGGCGCAGGGCAGGCGCCGGGCAGGCACAGATCGCAGGCAGGCGGCATGCGGGGCCCCCGCGACCATGGGTCGCGGGGGCCCCGCACAGACCTTTCCGCCTGATGCACCTGGCCGACCGCAGCCGGCGATGGACAGATGACGACCGGCAACTGACAGATGACAGATTTCACCGCCTGTCAGCCGCCGGGCCGTCAGTGCTCGTCGGCCAGGATCAGATACAGCTTCTTGCGCGCCTCGTTGATCACAGAGATCGCCTTCTGCCGCTGCTCATGGGTGCCGGTCTTCCAGACCTGACTGAACGCCTCCATCAGCCCGAACCCGGCCTGCCGGATCTCGTTCATGGCCTCCCAGTCGACACCACGGCCGGCTTCCTCCCACGGGGCGTCCGGGACCGAGTCAGCCTCGGCGCGCCCGGCGTCGGTGAGCGTGAACAGCTTCTTGCCGCCCTCACTCTCGCTGGCGATCAGCCCTTCGTCCTCCAGCAGTTGGAGCGTCGGGTAGACCGAGCCGGGGCTGGGCTTCCATGCCCCGCCGCTGCGCTCGTCGATCTCCTGGATCATCTCGTAGCCGTGCATCGGACGGTCCTTCAGCAGCACCAGGATCGAGGCGCGCACGTCACCGCGCCGCGCCCTCCCCCGGCCGCCGCCCCGACCGCGTCCGCCGGCCCACGGCGGCCCGCCGAACCCCGGCCCGAAGGGACCGAAGGCGGCACGCCGCGCATCGAAGTCGCCCCGACCCTGATGGCCGGGTCCGCAGTTCCCATGTCCATGTGAACGCATCGCTACGCTCCTTCCATCGTTGATCTGTCGCGATGCGTCAACGATATATCGGAATGCATCGTCTGACAATCGCCAATCGGTCCAGCTCCCTGGAATTGGCCTTGGCCTGCGGCTTTACCGGACCTCTACGGTCATCGGCATGCGGATTCGAATCGTGGACGCCTTCACCGACCGGCCCTTCGCGGGCAACCCCGCAGGGGTACTCCTCCTGGACACCGGCTCCTCCGGCAGCTACGACGCCTTCCCCGACGACAGCTGGCTCCAGAACGTCGCGAGGGAGGTCAACCTCTCCGAGACGGCCTTCGCCCACCCGCTGCCCGCCGGCGGCGAGGCCGACTGGGCGCTGCGCTGGTTCACCCCGGCCACGGAAGTGGACATGTGCGGACATGCCACGCTGGCCACGGCCCATGTCCTGCACACCACGGGCGCGGCGACCGGCACGGTGCGCTTTGCGGCACGGTGCGGGATCCTCTCCGCCACGGCGCACGAGGACGGCACGATCACGCTGGACTTCCCGGTGTCGCCGCTGACCCCGCTCGAGGCCCCGGAGGGTGTCGCCGAGGCGCTGGGGGCGGTTCCCCTGTCGGTGCTCGATACCGGTGAGCACATCGGCGATCTGCTGGTCGAGCTGGCGGACGAGGCGACGGTGCTCGGCCTGGTCCCGGACATTCGGGCGCTGGCCGCCCACTCGAAGCGCGGGATCATCGCCACCGCTCCGGCCGCGGATCCGGCCGGCGACTACGACTTCGTCTCGCGCTGCTTCTTTCCGAACGTCGGTATCGACGAGGACCCGGTCACGGGCAGTGCGCACACCGCGCTCGCCCCGTTCTGGTCGGCACGGCTGGGGCGCTCCGAGCTGACGGGGCTCCAGTGCTCGGCACGCTCCGGTCGCGTACGCACGGCGCTGCGTGGCGACCGTGTTCTCCTCACCGGTCGCGCGGTGACCGTGATCGACGGCGAGCTCAACGCCAGGCCATGAACTGCAGGCGGTGACGGATGAGGGGTGGGGGGCCGCGGCCGCCCACCCCCCGGGGTCGCCCGGGATCTCTCCCCTCCCGGCCCAACGTGGGCAGCCCGCACACTTTCCCCGCCCGCAGCGCGTAT
>NZ_JBSFDW010000067.1:0-20791 GCF_053594115.1 Streptomyces sp. NPDC001970
GACCCCGGCCAGCTACCTCGCCGGACTCCACTTACGCGGCGCCGTCATCTGGCTCCGCAGCCTCACATGAAGATCTCAACTCGGCACAGTCCCTAAGCCCACTGCGCAGCTGTTGCAGCGCGCTGTGGCGGTCCGCAGCGCCCCGCTGGGCGACGGGCAGCTGGTCGGTGGTCGTCGCCGCGCAGTTCACCGTCCGTGACGGTCCAAGCAATACGTCGACGGCTCCAAGCGCGGAGACGATCGCGCGGTACTTCGCCGTACCCCTCGCCGCGGCCGGGGATGCGAGCGGGACCGGTGCGTTCGCGGTCACCGCCGCGCCGACCGAGGTTGCAGTCCCCCGCTCGCCCGGTCGACGTGCCGAGTTCGCCGTTCGAGGATCCGCTACCTACCGATGGTGCGCTGTTGTCGTCGCTGGGCGGGTTCTTCGAGGCGTACCTGACCGGCGTCGGCGGGGTGGGCCGTTATCTGTCGCCCGGTACGACGCTGGCGGCGGTGCGCGAGGACGGCTGTAGTCGGTGGCCGTGGAGCGTGCCGTGGCCGACTCGGAGTGTGCCCGGGGTGCGATGCCGGACGACGGCACGGTGATGCGGGTCCAGGCGCACGTGACTGCAGCGGACACCGCGGGCGGCCGATGGCTGCTGGTCTACACGCTGCAGATGCCCCAGAGGGCGAGCTCGCGCCGGTCCAGCGGGGGCTCGAACTTCTCACCGCGGCCGGCGTCGTCCATGACAGCCTTCGCCATCTCGACACGCTCGGCGATGAGCTCCGCGCCGGCGTAATGCTGTTGTACCGGACCATCAGGTCCCGGAGCCGTTCCGAGAACGTCGTGCGGCTCGTCCACATGTGGACACGTAGCGCGGCTCATGTGCCTGCGTCCAGGTGCTTGATCTTGATCCAATCACGGGAGCGACGTCCGGGTAGATACGGGCTGGTGAGCCGTTTGGCGACCACACCGTCGAAGCCTTCCGTGCGTGCCTGCTCGAGTGCCTGCGCGGCGCTCGCAGGCCAGGCCGCGGGTACGGCGATGCCGGGTCCGGCCAGGGCAAGGTCGTCCAGAAGATCCCGGCGGGAGGTGTAGGGCAGGTGCACCGTGGGTTCCCCGAGATACAGGATGTCGAAGATCATCAGATGGACGGGCAGGTCCTCTCGGGCGTGGGTGACGGCGTCCGAATGGTGCAGGCTCATTCGCTGCTGCAGCTGCTCCACCGAGGCGTGCCCGTGGCTGTCCAGGGTGATGATCTCCCCGTCGAGCACTGCCTCCGGTGCGGGCAGCAGAACGGCCAGCGACTGGAATTCCGGGTACTGGGCGGTGACGTCGAGCCCTGTCATCGAGAGCAGGCGCACGTTGCCGTCACCGGGCAGATGGGCGATGACACGGGCGCCGTTCCACAGCGTTTCATACGCGTACTCGCCCTCTGTCTCCGGTCCGGGTGGCGGTCCGACGACCGCGAGCATCGGAGTCAGGGGAGGCAGCGCACCGTGCGAGGCGGGGGGTGGGTGCACGCTCATGGTTTCCAGCGTGACCCCGGAGGTGCGCTTCGGCCACCTGCCCGATGCACACCCCGGCCAACGGCACCGCGATCGCAGCCGCCCACACCACCGGCCTCGCCGCGCTGCTGCCGGCCCACCGCGATCACCTGTGCACCCAGGCCGTCCCCCGCAGCCCGGCCCGCGCCGACCCACACCGTGCTGCGCACCGCCTGCCGGCCAGTCCCCAGCGCCGACCCGGCCCGCATGGGGGGCAGGGCGCGCAGATGCCCCCACTGCCCTCGGCACGCCCGCCCTCTGGCAGCAGGACCTCCGCGCGGAACAGATGTACGCGGCGGCCGGGCTGTACCCGCCCCGGCCCCGACGCGGATCGCTGCCGCATGCTCCGCTGTCCGTCGACGGTGATCACGGACGGCTAGGTGGTACCCGCCCGGGCCTGGTGGGGTGGGGTCCGACGGAGTCTGCTGCGCGGCAGGATTTCCGGGCGACAGTTGCTTGCGGACCGGAAGCTGCCCGAGACCACGGCTGCGCTGGGCAGGCAGCTGCATGCGATCCCGCGGGCCCCCACTCCGGAAACCGCGAATGGCCGTCCCTGTGGCAGCTGCTACGGGCCAAGACCTTCGCGACTGGACAGAGTCGCCCGATCGGGTTTCGCTGGATTTATGCCGTATTTGATGAGCGGTCGTACGGCAGAAGGCGGCCGGGCCCCTGTCACACGTCGGTACGCAGCGAGGCCCGGCCCGCCCGCCGACCGGGAGAGCCGACGCATGGCAGGCATCATCACGCGGCAGCCCTGACCGCCGTGCCAGGAACCTCCCGCCCGGCCGCGTCGTCCACGCCGCCCGCACATTGGGTCCCCGGGACCCGGACTGAATCTGCAGCACCAGGATGGTTATTGCCTCCACCGGCCGAGCGCGGAACTTGTCCCCACAGAGTGACCGGCCCGGTATCCAGACGGGCAGCGGCTGGCGTGCTCCGCCATACCGTCTGCGTACCTCACTCAACAATTCCTCGAGCGCCTGCGGGCCGTCGAGCTGGGTGGGCGACCTCGGCTTCACCGGCTTGGACGACGACCCGGACAGCCCCGCGGTCATCACCGGCTACAAGGCCGCCCGCACCAAGCCACTCACACCGGCGAAGAAGCAGGTCAACAAGCTGATCGCTCCGTGCGCGCGGTCTGCGAGCACGGGTTTCCTCTGCGGGAGTGTCGTACTTCCGGTCCAGGATCATGATTCAGACCCCGGGCGCGCCGCTCGGCCTCGGCCCGCGAGAGCTGTGCGGAGAAGTACACGACCTCACACCCCCTGAGCGTCCCGGAGATCCGCCGACTGATTGGCCACGTCGTCGTCACGCCCCGCCACGGAAGCAACGATCACCATCTGCACTGGTCACGACATGGCCAAGAGGGCACGGCCGGCCCCGCGACAGCAGTCGCCGCGGGGCCGGTCATGGCCGGGGCGGCTCAGCCCAGGTAGAAGTCCTTTCGGGCGGCCACGAACGCCTCGATCGACTGGGCGGGGATGCCCGTCACGCGCTCGACGCCGTCGGCGGTGCGGTTGTAACGGTTGTCCCGGTGCAGCTGGGCCATGGTGGCGACGTGCTGTTCGAGGTGCGGCGGCATCCCCAGCTTCGGGAGCTGGGCCTCCCACCTCTCCAGGGGCACGTCCACGTAGGTCACCGGTCGTCCCAGCCCACGAGAGAATTCCGTGGCCAGTTCCGTCATGTCGACCGAGCGGGGCCCGGTCAGCTCGTAGACCTGCCCGATGTGCGGAGCAGGGTCGCGGAGCACGGTGGCGACGACCCGGGCGACGTCGTCCACGGCGACCGGCGAGGTGCGTCCGGTGCCGAACGGCAGCGCGATCGTGCCGTTCTCCTGAATCGACCGCGCCGCCATCGTGGTGAACAGCGGAGTGTCCAGGAACGCCGTCGGCCGGATGTGCACCACGGGCAGGCCGGACCAGTTCAGTACCTGCTCCGCCAGCCAGTGCAGCCGCTGCTGGTGCGACTCCTCGGTGCTGGTGGCGGTCATCTGCGACACCGTCATCTGCGACAGGTCGACCAGGGCCTCCAGCTTCCCGTACTCCCTCGCAATGGAGGCCACCACGGTCGCCGCCAGCAGGTGGTCCGGCGACACGCGCATCGCGAAGTACATCCGCGCCACGCCCTGCAGCGCGGCCGCAACCGTCTCGGGCCGGGTCAGGTCACCGATGACGACCTCCGCGCCGAGCGCCCGCAGCTCAGCCGCACGCTCGTCCTCACGACGGACCATGAAGCGCACCGGCACATCCTGAGCACGCAATTGCTCGAAGACCGTACGGCCCACGCCGCCGGCACCGGGGATAAGAACAAGGTTGTCGGCAACCATCGGTCGATCTCCTTCGGAGTAATGGAACATCTGAGTTGAGGTGTGATCAGAGCGTCAGCGGAGCTGTCAGCAAGGCGCTGGCCGCGGCGATGTCACCGCTGATCCACTCCGGGCTCGCGGGTCGCCGCTTCCACAGGGCGAGCAGCAAGTCGGCAGCGGGAGCCTGCACTGCGGCCGCCGCGGGCCCCGAGTCCACCGGCCGGGCCTGCGGGATGTCGGCCGCCGGGGTCCGGACGCTCGGGGGGTGCACGGTGGGCACGCACCGAGCATGGACGGCACACGGGGCCCGCCCCGCGCCTCCCGGGCAGCCGGCCCTCAGCCCCGGGCGGCGATCTGCCGGGACCGCAGGCCCAGCAGCAGTGCCCCGAGCACGGCCCACAGCGCGAGGGCGATCAGCGGCCCGGCGACGTGGGCACCGCCGAAGTAGCTGAGGTCGGCGACGGCCCGTACGGCGGCGCCGGGCGGGAGCAGCCCCGAGACGATGCGGGCCAGACCGGGCAGCAGGAAGACGCCGGTGGTGGCGCCGCTGGTCGAGTTGCCGACGGTGAGCAGCAGCAGGGTGGCCACCGGGACGCCGAGCGGGCCCAGCCAGGTGCCGAGCAGCTGGGTGGTGAACGCTGCCGCGGCTGCCAGCAGCGCGAGTGTGCCCGCCAGGGGCAGGAACGGTGCGGGTAGGGCTCCCAGGACGGGTCCGGCGATGGCGGCCGCGATGGTGCCGCAGGCTGCCGAGAAGCCCCAGATCAGCCGGAACCGGTGGCGCAGGGCCAGCACCCGGCCGAGGCCCAGGGTGTTCTGGGCGAGGACGAACCCGGCGAGGGTCACACCGAACGCCACATAGAAGCCGCACAGTCCACGACTGTCGAACGTGGCCAGCGGGACGATGTCCGCGGTCTGCAGGTGCTGCCCCGCCTGGTTCGCGTAGGTGGCGGCGAGGCCGGTGACGGCGTTGGTGGTGGACAGGCCGTTGGCTCCGGCCACGTCCAGCCGCAGTCCGCCGTCACCGTTGGGGCCGAGGGCTGCGACGGCGTCACGGTGGAGCACCGCGCGGCGCGCCGAGGCGGCGTCGGCTGCCTGGTGCACGTCGACGCGGTCGCCGAGCGTCTGCCGGACCTTGGTGGCGAGCTGCTGCCCGGTCACGGCCAGCGGCACGCCGTGCGGCTCGGGGTTGCGCTGGAGGCCCACGTAACAGGCGACGAAGGCCGATACCACGACCAGTCCGACGATCGCTGGTTGCAGCCAGGCCCGCACCGGCACCGCGCGGCGGGCAGACGGCTCGGACGGCACGAGTGGCGTGGACGCCGCGGGCGTCGAGGACTCGGTGGGGGCGGGTGGCGATGCCACAGGGGTCTCCAGTGCTGTCGGTGGTTCTGCGATTGCCGGGCCGAGGCCGTCGGCCTCAGACGGTGGGAGGCAGCGCAAATGCCCTGCTTGACCTGCCGGGTGATCTCATCGGCCTCAAATAGATGTCGCTAGCAAACTAAACGGATGCTAGATTAGATGGCAAGCGACATCCATCCGAGGAGAGTGATTCCGTGGGCCGCGTGTCAAAGGCGCAAGCGCAGGAGAACCGGCAGCGCGTCGTAGCCACCGCCTCCCGGATGTTCCGTGAGAAGGGCACCGCGGTCAGCATCGCCGACCTGATGAAGGCCGCCGGGCTCACCCATGGCGCGTTCTACAAGCAGTTCGCCTCCAAGGAGGACCTGGTCGACGAGGCCATCGCCCACGCCTTCGACGATCCGGCGGCACACTCGGCGGTGGAGCTCGAGGAGCACGCCGGGGAGCACGAGGCCGCCCGCCGGACGCTGATCGAGCACTACCTTTCGGTCTGGCACCGCGATCACGCCGGGGACGGCTGCCCCGTCTCCGGATTCGCCGCTGACCTGGGGCGCGAGCCCGGCCAGGCCGCCCACGCCCACCACGTCTACATCAACGGGGTACGAAACCTCGCCGCTCGGCTGGCCACCGGCGACGACGACGGCATGGCCCAGTTCTGCACCATGGTCGGTGCCCTCGTCCTCGCCCGCGCCACCCAGGGCAACCCGCTCTCCGAAGAACTGCTGCAGGCCGCGCGCACGGCTCTCACCGAGGGCGGCACCGGGCAGTCCGAACCGCAGCAGCGCACGGACTGACCAGGGGCCGGCCGACGGCGTCGGCCGCCGCCCGGGCACCGGCTGCACGGCCGACCGGGCCCGCAGGTCTGCTCCGGCCGGGCCCGGCCGTCAGTTCCCGGCCCGCTGGTGGACCAGGCGCCGGCGGCGACTCGGCCTGAGGGACGGCACTGATCGACCAAGTCCCCGCGGGGCGGCTGGACCTGGCATTCGTCTCCCGCCCGGCCCGGTGCCCGGACGACGTCGTGGTGGAGCCGCCGGCCGGTGAGCCGATCGTCCTCGCCTGCGCGCCCGAGCATCCCTACGCCGGCCTGGCACAGGTGGAGATGGCCGAGCTGCGCGACGAGCAGTTCGTGGACTTCCACCCCGACTGGGGCACCCGAGACCTGGTCGACCATGTGCTCGCCGCCGCAGACGTCGAACGCCGCGTCTCCCTGGAGGTGACCGATACGCACTCCTGATCGATCTGATCTCTTGCGGGCTCGGCGTGGCGCTCGTGCCTCAGTCCTTCGCAGCCAAAACCGATCGAGTGCACTTCGTCGGGCGCGCAGGCGCCATACCGCCCTGGGAGACCGTCTCCGTGACAGGCAATCCGACGAGTGCGGCCGCGGCCGCACTGCTGCACGAGGTACACCTCGCGAAGAGCGGCCGCCGCTCCGCCCCGCCATCGCCGACGGCCAACAGCCAGCACCTTCCGAGGCGTTGGACAACTCCCCCCGCCGGTGGCAGCCGCTGCATCGGTCCCCGACTGGTTGAGGCCGCTGGGTTAGGGTTGCCCTCCGCGGCCGCGGGAGGAGAGCCAGGCGTAGGAGGGTCCGATGTCGCCAGTCCAGACAAGGCTGCTCGGTCGGGAGCAGACCTTGAACGCCATCGACACCCTTCTTGATCGCCTGCGCGGAGAGTTGTCGACCGATACGTCAGGACCCGAAGCCGGGGCGGGCGAGCGCACTCTGCTGCTGCTGGGTGAGCCGGGCATCGGCAAGACGTCACTCCTGGAGGTCGCGGCCAAGTGCATCAACGACCAAGGCGGACAGACCCGTTGGGTCGTCGGCCGCCCCGAGGAGGCCGGTCTCGCCTTCAGCGGACTCGACGCGCTCCTGCACCCGTGGCACAGCACCCTGGCCGACATCGATGCCGAGGACCGGCCGGTCCTCGAAGCCGCCCTGCGCGGGGAAGGGGCGGCCGCTGGGGGGACTCTCGCTCTGGCCGGAGCCCTGCTGCGCGTCCTGTCCCCGTGGGCTGACTCAGGGCCGCTCCTCGTGATCATCGATGACCTCCAGTGGCTCGACCAGTCCACCCAGGACCTCCTGAGCCTGTGCGCCCGACGCCTCCAAGGCGAGCCCGTCGGCTTCCTCGTCGCGTCCCGCCCAGCAGGGCTGCCGCCCAGCTGGATGCGCCAGAGCACACTTCATCGGCTGGAAAATCTCGACGACGTCCAGGCCGCACGCCTGCTCGACTCCCTTGCGGTGCCGCCGCAAGGCCGCACGCGCCGACAGGTGATGCGGCAGGCCGGTGGCAACCCGCTCGCCCTGGTCGAGCTCGCACGCGCAGCAGCCACCCGCTCGCTCAGCGAGGAGCCGGTAGGCCTGGAACTCCCGCTCACCGAGCGCCTGGAGCAGCTCTTCGCCGCGGACCTCGGTGCCCTACCGGAGCCCACGCGCCGTTTGCTCCTGCTTGCCGCCGTCGCCGACCTGCCCGACATGGCCGCCATGGCAAAGGTCCTCGGCGACGTTCGCCTGACCGACCCTCTGAATGTGCCCGACAACGACTCAGCCGACTCGACCCCGGGGGCAGCTGTCGTCCTCGCCGGCCAGACGCAGGTTGCACGGGTCGCGGACGAAGCCTGGTCCGCGGCAGAGCAAGCCGGGCTGCTCGCCCTGCACCAGGGAGTGATCAGGTTCCGACACCCCTTGGTCCGATCAGCCGTCCTGGCCGCCGCCCCGTTCGACCAGCGGTGCCAGGCACACCGACTGATCGCGTCCGTACCCGACCTCGACGAGGACCGCCGGGCCTGGCACCGCGCCGCCGCCACGGTCACCGCGGACGAAGCCGTTGCCGACGCCCTCGAGGCCACTGCAGAACGTGCACGCCACCGAGGCGGCTACGCGGCAGCCGCGATGACCTTGGAGCGGGCCGCTCAACTCAGCCCTCGCACGGATGACCGGGTACGCCGCCTCAACGCTGCCGCCGAGTTCGCCATGCACGCCGGCCATCCGCGCTGGGTGGCAGAACTGACTGCCGTTGTCGCCGCCGACGCTGATACCGCCGATGCCCGTGCGGAGGCCGACCAGTACGCCGGCTGGGCCTTGGCCCTGACCAGCCGGCACGACGAAGCGATGGACCGGCTGATGGCAGCAGCCGATGCCTGGGCGACCACCCACCCCGAATGGGTCGTCCAAGCGCTCGGAACTGCGGCCACGGTTGCCTACACCAGCGGCGACCCACGCTTCCGCGAAGCCATCCTGGACCGCTGCCGGCGTCTTTCCCCCCAAGACCCCGACCCCGCCACGACGTGGATCCTCGGCGGCTGCGACCCGCTCGGTTCGCGCGACGAAGCCCTCGCTCATCTGCGCCACGCAGCCGCCCAGGACGACAAGCCGCTCGGGGCGTACCCGATGCTCGGTGCCGCCGCGTGGGCGTTGGATGAGACCGAGATGGCCGTGCAACTGCTCGGCACCCAGCTCGAGATCCACCGCCAGGCAGCCACCGCGGGAGCGAACGCCACCGTCGCCTCTGCTCACGCGATAGCCCTGTTCGAGGCCGGCCGCTGGCCCGCCGCCCTCGCGGGGGTGGGCGAGGCCGATCGCGCAGCCGCCGCTGGAGGGCTGGAGCTCGCCACAGTCAGCAACCAGATACTTGCCAGCGTGCTCGCCGCCGTTCGCGGGGACAGCCGGCGCGCCAGGCAGACGCTCGCCGACGCCACCCACGACTTCGACCTGCGAGGAACACGCACCTTCGAGGCGCGCACCCGCCAGGCGAGCGGGCTGGCCGCACTCGCCGAAGGCGATCACCACGCCGCCTACTTCCACCTCAGCCGGCTCTTCCACCGCGACGGCAGCCCCGTGCACTTCCACAGCTCCTTCCATGGACTCGCCGACCTGGCGGCGAGTGCCGTGCGCATCGGCCGGTCCAAGGAGGCGCAGGCCACCCTCGACGCAGCCATGGGGCAACTGCCCGCCACGACCTCGTTGAGGCTGCATCTCATCCTGTGCCGAGCCCGAGGCATTCTTGCCGACGAAGCCACACACGCCGAAGATCTTCTCCGTGAGGCGGCGTTCAACCCCGGCGGCGACCAGTGGCCCTTCGAACGCGCCCTCGCTCTCGCCGACTTGGGTGAGTGGCTACGCCGCCGCCAGCGGCCGGCTGACGCCCGAGCTCCCCTGAGCGAAGCACTGGAGCTCTTCCAAGGCCTCGGGGCGACCCCCTGGGCTACCCGCACCGTCGCGGAGCTACGGGCCACGGGCATCGACACCGCTGAGGCACGCCACCAGGACGCGACCATGGAACTCACCCCTCAGCAACTGGCCATCGTTCAGCTCGCCGCTCAAGGGCTGTCCAACAAGGAGATCGCGGCCCGGCTGTTCCTGTCCCCCCGCACCGTCGGCTTCCACCTCAATCGGGCGTTCCCCAAGCTCGGTGTCACCTCACGCTTCCAGCTACGGGACGTCGTCTAGCCCGGTAGGAGCACGCTGTCCTGCGTCAGGCGTGCGCACACTCCGGTACTGATGATGCGGCCGACGGCAACCATCAGGGCAGTCACTTGAGAAGGTCACGCTTTTCCCCAGGCAGAGCGCCAAGCTCCCCCCAGCGGAAGCGGGCGTGCGACCACGGGGAGACGCTCAGCCGCGCCGTCGTGAGCGTCTTTCCTCAGCGACAGCACGCATCAACGAAGCCAAGTCAGGTCTTGTGACAGAAGCGCCGGACGCCACCGTCGCCACAAGCTGAACGTATCCCTTCCACCAGAGGCAGGAAGCCCGAGCGGCGCGCCTGCCCAGCCCTGGCGCACCTGCACGGGCAGCCCGGGGCGGTGGAGCACGAGAGCTTCGTAGAAGAGGGGGAACGGCGTGGCCACGCACCTGACGACGGAGACCGGGGCCCCGGTCGCGGACAACCAGAACTCGCAGACCACCGGCGCCTCCGGGCCGATCCCGACCCAGAACCAGTACCTGCTGGAGAAACCGGCC
Organism: Streptomyces sp. NPDC001970; assembly: GCF_053594115.1. Lineage (NCBI taxonomy): Bacteria > Bacillati > Actinomycetota > Actinomycetes > Kitasatosporales > Streptomycetaceae > Streptomyces > Streptomyces sp. NPDC001970. The sequence goes on from NZ_JBSFDW010000067.1 coordinate 10,146, forward strand.
CACCTCCGCTCGGATGCACAGGAGCTTCCGGGGAACGAGCAGTATGCGATCGCTTGCGACGAGCCCAGTGAGGCGTTGGTCGGCCGTGAGGCGGACCTGCGGCGCATTGACTCCTTCCTCGAACGCATTTCGGCTGTCGGCGGCACGCTGCTGATCTCCGGGGAGCCGGGCGTGGGGAAGACCGCGCTCCTCGCCGCGACCGCACCCCGAGCGGCGGCCGCCACGATACCTGCCTTGCACGCAACAGGTGTGCAGTTCGAAACCCACATCAGTTTCAGCGGTCTCCAGCAACTCCTCCAGCCGGTGATGAGCGAGGTCGACACACTCCATCAGGTACACCAGGAGGCGCTGACAGTCGCCCTGGGGCAGGGCAGCGGCCCGACGCCCACACACCAGGCCGTGGCCCGAGCGCTCCTCGCGCTCCTGAGGCAACTGACAAGCGAGCACCCGTTGTTGCTGATCCTCGACGATCTGCAGTGGATGGATCCCGCCAGCACCGTGGTCCTGGCATTGGTGGCCCGCCGACTGTCGGGTACAAAGGTCGGCCTGCTGTGTGCGGAGCGACCGGGGGCGGACAGCCTCTTCGACCACGCAGGCCTTCCCGTTCACATCCTCGAGCCGCTCAACGACCAGGCCGCCGACACGCTGCTGGTCAGCCGCTACCCGGCGCTGGCTCCCCGGGTCCGGCAACGCCTGCTGTCGGAGGCGCAGGGCAACCCCCTGGCCTTGCTCGAGCTGCCCGTGTCCCTGAACGATTCACAGCGCAGGGCGTCGGAAGCACTGCCCGGGCACCTTCCCATGAGCAGCCGTCTGCAGGCGGCGTTCGCCTCGCGCATCAACGCCCTGCCTGCGGTCACCCGGTACCTTTTGTTGCTCGCCGCCCTTGACGGCACCGCAGACCTGCACGTTCTGCAGGCCGCCGTGATGGGCCGGTGCAGCCTCAAGCAACTCAGGCCTGCCGAGCGCGCTCAGCTGATACGGATCGACGACCGCGCCGGGCGACTGACATTCCGTCATCCACTGACCCGCGCGGCCGTGGTCGACCTCGCCACGAGCGATCAGCGCCGCAGTGCGCACCTTGCGCTTGCCCGCACCCTGTCCGCTCAGCCCGAGCGGCAGGCTTGGCATCTCGGTCAGGCCACCGTGGTCCCCGACGAGGAGGTGGCTGCGCTGCTGGAGCGGGCCGCGCGCAGTACGAGCCGGCGTGGCGACGGCGCCGTCGCCATCGCGTCGCTGCTGCGTGCCGCGGACCTGAGCCCCGACGGTACACAGCGTGCCCGCAGGCTGGCAGAGGCGGCATACCTCGGCGCCAACATCACGGGAGACCTCCACGAAGTCCCGCGGCTGCTCAACCACGCACACCGGGCGGCACCCGGCCCCGGGCCCCTGGCCGCAGCCGTTGCGAGCTCCGCCTATCTGCTCAACGAATCGGGCGACATCGACACCGCGCACCGACTGCTCAGCTCCGCCGTTGCCCTGCAGCCCGCACCGTACGAGCCCCAGGATGCAACCCTCAGCGAGGCACTCCACACGCTGCTGCTGGTCTGCTTCCTCGGCGGCCGGCCGGAGTTGTGGCAGCCGCTGGACGCCGCGCTGGAGACGTTCGTCGCTGACCCGGGCATCCTGGCTGTCACGAGGGCAACCTTCGCAGATCCGGTCCGCTGCGCGCCTCACCACCTGGAGCGGCTCGACAGGGCCATCGCCGAACTCGCCTACGAGTCCGACCCCATCACGATCGTTCGCGTCGGCATCGCGTCCGCCTATGTCGACCGGCTCGGCGGCTGCACCGAGGCGCTCACGCGGGTAGCCGAAGCCGGGCGAAAAGGGGAGGCGGTCGCGCCGGCGATCGACGCGCTCTTCCTGCTCGGCAACCACGCGCTGCATACCGGCCAATGGGATCAGCTGAACCGGCTGGCCAACGAAGGGCTGGCCATTTGTCAGGACTACGGCTACCCGATGCCGGCGTGGCACGGGAGCTTCCTTCGCGCCGCTCAGGCCGCGATCCGCGGCGACTACGCCGCCACCGACACCCTGACCGGCGAAATGGACCAGTGGGCCGGACCGCGGCGTGCCAATGTCGTGCGCTTCTACGCCGCGCACGCGCGGACCCTGGCGGCGCTCGGCCAAGGAGCATTCGAGGAGGCCTACCGACAGGCAACGACTGTCGCGCCCGCCGGTGTCTTTCCGGCGTTCATCCCGCACGCTCTGTGGCTTCTGATGGACCTCACGGAAGCCGCCGTGCGCACCGGCCGCCGCAGCGAAGCCCAGGCGCACGTCGCCGCCGCCCGCAAGGCCGGCCTCGACGCCATCTCACCAAGACTGAAGACGCTGCTGCTCGCCTCCACCGGACTTTCCGCCGACAGTGGCCAGAGCACCTGGTTCGAGCAGGCGCTGGCCGTTCCGGAGGCCGAGCGTTGGCCGTTCGATCTGGCCCGGGTCCACCTCTACTACGGGGAGCACCTGCGCCGCATCAAAGCCACCACCGAGGCCCGGCTCCACCTGGCCGCCGCGGTGGACACGTTCCAGCGACTTGACGCGGTCCCCTGGGCCGGTCGCGCAGCCCAGGAACTGCGCGCCACCGGTGGCCACCGAGAGGGCAGTTCACCTTCATCGGGAATCCCCCTGACGCCCCAGCAGTGGGAAATCGCGAAACTCGCAGCCGCCGGTCTTACCAACAAGGAGATCGGCGAGCGTCTGTTCCTCTCACCGCGAACCGTCTCCACCCACCTCTACCAGCTCTTCCCCAAACTCGGAGTGACCTCCCGAGCCGCCCTGCGCGACGCGCTCGACCAGCTGCAGGAAAGACAGTCCCCTCCTCTTCCCAACTACGTCACATGACGGAATCGGCAAGGTCGCCGCCACTCCTAGCGTTGCTTACGTGACCTCATCAGTCCAATGAATCCAGGAGAGATGATGAGTGAGAACGGGCAATCCAAGAACGTCGTCCTGGTCCACGGTGGATTCGTGGACGGTTCCGGGTGGCAGGGGGTGTACGACCTGCTGAGCAGCGAGGGCTACCGCGTCAGCATCGTGCAGAACCCGACGCTGTCCCTCGACGGTGACGTCGCCGCGACACACCAGGTCCTCGACGCCCTGGACGGGCCGGCCGTCCTGGTCGGGCACTCCTACGGCGGCGTCGTGATCACGGAGGCCGGCAACCACGAGAAGGTGTCCGGCCTCGTCTACATCGCGGCGTTCGCCCCGGACAAGGGCGAGTCGGTGAGCAGCCTCATCGCCGACCCGCCGCCCGGTGCCCCGGTACCGCCGATCCTGCCGCCGCGAGACGGCTTCCTGTTCCTGGACCGGGACAAGTTCGCCGCCTCGTTCGCCGCGGACGCTCCGGCCGACCTGGCGGCCTTCATGGCCGATTCCCAGGTCCCCTGGGGCGTCGATGCTCTCAACGGGGCCGCGTCCCAGCCTGCCTGGCGGACCAAGCCGAGCTGGTACCTCGTGGCCACCGACGACCGCATGATCCCTCCGTCGGCGCAGCGGGCGATGTCCGAGCGCATCGGGGCGACGACCGTGGAAGCCCCGGCAAGCCACTCCGTGTATCTGTCCCAGCCCGACGCGGTCGCCGACCTGATCAGGCAGGCGTCCGGCACCTAGCCGTAGGTCTGCGCCCGGTGGCCGACGCCATCGGACACGCACCGGGCGCACAGCCCGCGAACACCCCGTAGCACCGAGGCTGCAGGCCTCACACGACATCTCCAGCCGTCCCGCGCTGTCAGAAGCCAGTAAGAACGTGCAGATCTATACCGTCGCCGCCGTCCACGGGAAGGACCAGCCGGCCGCCGGGGCCGTGCTGGAAGCGGAGCTTGTCCAGCCACGGCGGGCGGGCACCCTTCATACGCAGCTCGGCGAGGGCGCCGGAGGCAGGCGGCGCGCGGGAGGTCGAGGCCGGTGGCGACGCGGACCAAGTGGCCGATCATGTCTCCGGCGACGAGGTCGTTGACCTCGTCGAGCCGGGGCCGCCACCGAAGCCCGGCTCGGGACCTGGCCAAGTGCCTCCCGCACATCGGCCGCCACGGTCACGGTGATGCTTGACCGGGTTTGGCGTTCGCAGGTCCCGCACCCTCGCGGTCGCCTTGTGGCGGCACGCCGGTGTCACCTCCGGCGCGGCGCCACCCGGGCGTCGCCTGGGGCGCGCACACGCCCGAAGACGGCGCTCATCGTTCGGCGCATGGCCGAGCCCACGGATGTGCTATCGCCCTTCGCGCGGGCAGGTCCGGCGACACGGCTTACCCGGGTGGGCCGTGATGCAACCGGGACGCGCGCAGTACACACTCCAGCTCATGCGCACCGACCCCGAAGCGGCCGGGAAGTCCTGTGACCTGGCACGATCACTCGGCTACAGCAACATCCACAGCTTCCGGGCATCGATGGAACGTTGGACGTCCGAAGGGCTCGTCCGCAAGGTCGGCAGAGGCAGTACATGATCGAACAAGGCTGGACTTCCCTCGATTTGACGGATCGCGTCACGCGCCAACTACGCGGCATTGGGATAGGAGGAGGGACATGCCATGACTCTGATCCTTACATTGAATCGAGTCTCCATTCGAACCGCGGCGGTTCACTCGGCGGTGAGGCGGCTGCGAAGGCACCCATGGCACGGTCGTTTCAGCAGCAGGTTCTGACTGGACGCCACACGGGCGGGGCCACCCGATAGCCAGCCCAGCCAAGATCCGGAATGACCGGTCAGGGGTGACCGAAGGGCATCACCGCAGGCGACGCCGAAGGCGCCCTTGGCGGGGCGTTCCGGCTCCCATCATGTCCAACCGGGCGGCCCCGAAGCACCCACGTGACATCAGAAGTCACTGACATTGATCATGACGTTCGCTGCGGAACGACTCCCGCAGAAACCGACACAGCCACACGCGCCCGCTGAATACCCATTCTCTGCATTCATGGGCGTCGTCACTCCAATAGACCACCAAGGGTGCTCCTTGACGTCGAGTTGATCAGGATGTCTCAGGGGGTCCGACTGAGAGTGAGAGGGCTATGAAATCAATGCGCTTGGCTCGAATAGGCCATCACAAGCGCCTCCGCGCCTTCGCTTCCCTGCTGGCATCGGTATCCATGCTCTCCGCGTGCGGAGCGCCTGCGACTACCCACCAGTCCGCGGGTGCCGGGCGTGCCGCCCCGGTTGCCGCCCCGAGCGTGCCCTGCGGAATGCCGCCGGTGGAGCTGGAAAAGATCAACCAGGACTTCCTGAATGAGCTCGCCCAGGCCGGCGGGCCACCCATCTACAAGCTCTCCTACGACGCCGCTCGCAAGGTACTCGACGATCTGCAGGCCAAGCCCGTCGCCAAGCTGCCGGCCGAGCTCCATGACCGGACCATCCCCGTAGGTTCGGACGGTTCGGTTTCCATCCGCATCGTGCGGCCGCCCGGGACCAAGGGGCCGCTGCCGGGCATCATCTACATCCACGGCGGAGGCTGGGTGCTGGGCAACGCACAGACCCACGACCGCCTCGTGCGCGAGATCGCCAATGGCGCGCGTGCCGCCGTCGTCTTCGTCAACTACACCCCCTCCCCCGAGGCCCGCTACCCCGTCGCCATCGACCAGGCCCATGCGGCTGCCCAATGGGTCGCCGACCACGGCAAGGAGATCAACATCGACGGCAGCCGCCTGGCCATCGCAGGCGACTCGGTCGGCGGCAACATGACTGCCGCAGTAACCATGCTGGCCAAGCAGCGCGGCGGCCCCCGTTTCACCCAGCAAGTCCTCATGTACCCAGTCACCGACGCCCGCTTCGACACCACTTCCTACAAGCGGTTTGCCGAGAACTGCTGGCTCGCGCGCCCGGCGATGCAGTGGTACTGGGACGCCTACGCCCCCAACAAGGCGGACCGCAACAAACCAACCGCCTCCCCGCTGCGCGCCAGCATCGACCAGCTGCGCGGCCTCCCGCCAGCACTGGTGATCACCGACTCGGACGTCCTACTGGACGAAGGCAACGCCTATGCGGAAAAGCTGCGCGCCGCGGGAGTCCAGGTAACCAGCACCCACTACGGCGAGGTCACCCACGACTTCATGATGCTCAACGCACTGGCGAACACCACGTCAGCACGTGAAGCTATCGCACAGACCAACAACGCCCTCCGCGATGCTCTCTACCCGGCGGAACCAGGCGCCGGTAAGTGATCTCGGGCGACGTTACGCCGGCTATGGGCAGCGCCGTAGCAGGCGCTGCCGCTAGCCGAGTATCGCCACCAACGCCGGAGTGGGCGCGGTCAGCCAGCTGCCGCAGACTCCGACAGGTGGCCGTGCTGGCTGCGGCCGTCCCGGGCTGCGGTGTGCTCGGTAAGCCACATGTGATCGGCCACGGCACTCCGCCTCCAGCACCTTCGCCGTGGTGAGCACGCGGTGGGCGATCAGCTCACAGGCCCGGCCCTGCTGGCGACCAGCCCGACACCCCATGCCGCCCTGGGGCGGTGGGTCGACCTCTTCGTCGACTTCCTGGTCACCAAACACGGCCTGGCCGCCGCGATGCAGGGGGACAGCGCAGGCTTCGAGACGTTGCACGCCAACTTCCTCGAACGCCTCCTGCCGGTGTGCACCCAGCTCCTCGACACTGCCGCCGCCTCCGGCGAGATCCGCTCCGACCTCGACGCCTACCAACTCATGCGCGGCATCGGAAACCTCTGCATCGGCGCCGCCAGCGACCCCCGCTACGACGCGCGGGGACACCGGCGCCGCCCGCGGCTCATCTCGCACCCCCCGAAACCCTCATCACTTGGGCTCGATCACCCTGCTCCCCTCGGCAAAGGCCCCTCTGACACCATCTCCGCTCACGCGTGCGGCCTAGCACCACTGGCAACCATGCAACGCTGGCCCGGCTCCGCAGGGGAGCCGGGCCAGTGTCCGCCCGTCGTACGCGTGAGACGTCCCCGAAGTCACCGGCGAGCGCCGACGCGATGCGCATACGGGACTGGGCCTCCTCGGTGCGCCCCTGGCGCTCCAGGGTGCGGCCCAGCATCAGCCGGGGCGCAGTGCTCGACCGGGTCGCGCTCTACGATGATCCGCAACTCGTCCTCCGTGCACCGCAGTTGGGCCGAGTGGTAGCAGGCGCGCGCCAGCAGCAGCCGCAACCCCGTCTGCCCGGGTACCTCCTCGACCAGCCCGCCGATCACCCGCGCCGCGGCGGCGTAGTCCCTGGCGTCGAAGAACAGCTGCGCCCGCTCCCAGCGCTCCGCCGGTGTCCCGTGGGTGTAGCAGGCGTTGCTGGGGGCGCTGTAGGTCGTGTCCACCGGTGACCTCCTTCGGCGCCGTCAACCGCGACCGACGGTTGAACATTCGACCAATCGGCTCGGTCGGGCGGTCAGGCGGCCAGCGCCGCAAGCTCCGCGTTGGCGCGCGCGGTGACCAGGGCGAGGACGCGGCCGGCGGCGGCCAGGTCCTCGGCGGGTATCCCGCCCCAGATGCGGGCGGTGATGGGGGCGGTCTCCGCGCCGACGGCGGGGATCAGCTCGCGCCCTGCATCCGTGGGGCGAAGGTGCACGCCGTCCGCGACGAGCAGCTGCTTGGCCAGCAGCTCGTCGAGAGTGGCGCGGATGTCGGCCGGATCGGCCTTCAGGGAGCCCCGGACCTGGGTGACGAGATCGTCCGGCGTCTGCGGGGCGTCGGCGGTGACGGCGGCGCGCAGGGCGATCTGCTGCTGGAACGTGACGCCGTGCCGGGCCAGGACGTGCTCCAGGACGCCGCGGGCGGCGTAGTGGGCCAGGCCGAGGGCGCGGGCGTCGGCGACGGGTGCGGTGGTGGTGGATGCAGTGGTGGTCATGGTGTTGTCCCCTGAGTGCTCTCGTCGTTCGGTACGGATGGAGCGAGAGGTGCGTCGAGCAGGGTCGTCAGCTCGTCGGTGAACGCGCGCGTCCGCGGGGCGTCGAGGCCGCCGAGCGGCTCCAGCAACTGCTGAAGCAGTTCCTGGACCACCGCAATGGCCTGCCGCGTGACGGCCTGGCCCTGCTCGGTGAGGGCGAGCTGTACGGCGCGCGGGTCGCGCGGATCGCGGGTGCGCTCGATCAGGCCGGCCGACTCCAGGGCGCGCGCCAGCTTCGAGACGTACAGCGCCTCCAGGCCGGTGTGGTCGGCGAGTCGGCGCTGACTGGGCCGCTCGCCGGCGCGCTGCATGCCGTGCAGCGACGCGACCAGTGAGTACTGCGCGTGGGTGAGGCCCAGCGGAGCCACTGCGCGATCGACCGCGACGCGCCATTTGTTGGCGAGCCGCCATACCAGGAAACCGGGCGTGGGGCCCGGTGAGCCCTTACTCATACCAAATAGAGTACATGGCTACTATGTCCATAGCTACTACTCTCTGGCGGATGTGACGGCGCACCCCGAACAGACCAACGACCCCGACACTTTGCGGACACGACCTAGTCTTCTGAGTCAGGAGTTCTGTTCAGACGTTTAGGCTCGCTCCATGGCACGGACGGGCGGCCGAAGGTCGATTGACGCTGTCGGATGAGGAACGGGCCGCACTGGAGGGGTGGGTGCGCTGTCGTTCCACGCCGCGGGCGTGGGCCCTACGCTGTCGGATCATCCTGGCCTGCGCCGAGGGTCTCGACGACGGCCGAACGCTGGCTCAGTCAAGATTTCCGTGAAGCCGATCATGCTTCAGTGCGCCGGTGACGCTCTGTCGCTGGCAGCGCGACACTCGCTGAGTGTGACGAACTGCTGAAGACGGTATTACCGCACCTGCGCGGGGTGCTGGTGGAACAAGTGAGCTCAGAGAGCGGGGTGTTGTGCATCGTGGCCGCAACCCCGGAGGGGGCTCCGGTGCCGTGTCCGGACTGCGGAACGCCGGCAATACGGCGTCACAGCGGATACCGACGCCGCCTTGCGGACGGCGCCATCGGCGACCGACAAGTGTGCATCGAGCTGACCGTGCGCCGCCTGTTCTGCGACGCACCCGGCTGCGCGCGAGTGACCTTCGCCGAACAGGTGAGCGGACTGACCGTGCGCTACGGGCGGCGGACGCCGCATCTGGGAAGCCTGTTGAGCGCGATCGCGGTTGCCCTGGCCGGCCGGGCCGGCGAGCGCCTGGCCGCCCAGCTCCCGGTGTCGGTCAGCCGGACGACCTTGCTGGCCCTGGTCATGGCGCTGCCGGACCCGTTCGCGGCGACGCCCCCGGGTGCTCGGGGTCGATGAGTTCGCCCTGCGCAAGGGGCACAACAACTACGGCACTGTGCTGGTCGATTGCGAGACCCGTGCCCCCGTCGACTTGCTGCCCGAGCGGGAGGCAGTCACCTCCGCCGCCTGGCTCACCGAGCACCCCGGCGTGGAGATCATTTGCCGTGACCGCGGCGGCTGTTACGCCGACGGAGCCCGCGCCGGTGCCCCGGACGCTCTCCAGGTTGCCGATCTGTGGCACGTCTGGCACAACCTTGCCGAGGCAGTGAAACGCCTGGTCAGTCGGCATAACGCGTGCCTGCGCGACCCCGAGCCCGCCCCGGGTGTGTCTCCCGAAGTCGTGCGTCTCCCCGTCTCGCGCGCAGGAAGGCCGGCGGCCCGGGTTGAGCAGCGACACGCCGCCGTGCACGGCCTCCTGGACCAGGGCCTGGGCCTGCGGGCCGTCGCCCGTCAGATGGGGCTCGCGCTCAACACCGTCCGACGCTATGCCCGGGCCAGTACCCGGGAGGAACTCGCCACTGGCCGCCGGCAGAACCTCCCCAGCTCCCTGGACCCCTACAAGCCTTACCTGCACCAACCCTGGCGCGAAGGACACACCATCGCGGTCAAGCTCCACGCCGAACTCCGCGAGCGCGGCTTCACCCGCTCCTACTCCGTCGTGCGCGACTACCTCCAGCGTTTCCGCCGGATGCCGGCCGACACCACACCGTCAGCGCGCCCGCCTGGGGTGCGCAAGGTGACCGGCCGGATCACCCGCAACCCCGACCGTGTGAGCGACGACGACCGGCAGAAGCTCAAGTCGATCCTGGCCCGCTGCCCTGAGCCGGAAGCCGCCACCGGACACGTCCGCTCTTTCGCCGCCATGATGGCCATCCGCAGCGCGGACCGGCTCCCCGCGTGGATCGCCGCCGCACCCGCGGACGAGAGTCACGGCCTGCGTTCCTTCGCCGACGGGCTCATGACCGATCTCGACGCAGTCGTCCTCGGACTGAGTACAGAGTGGAGTTCCGGCTGTGTCGAGGGCAGGGTGACGGACATCAAGCTGCTGAAACGGCAGATGGCAGGCCGCGCCAACCACCCCTTGCTCCGCAAGCGCGTCCTCCTTGTGGCCGCAGACCGCCGACAACACAGAGTCACGACCTCAGCAACCTCGTGATCGGCTTCACGGAAATCTTGACTGAGCCACGATTCAGCCGACGCCGACACTCGTCGGAGAGGAAACAACGGCAGACGTCAGATGATGATCGAGGCGACGACTACGTCGCGGCCTGCTCGGTCTCGGCCGCTTCCTGAGAGCGCAGCGTTCCATCACCGGACACGACTCCCCTTGCCGGTGGAACACGGGCAAGGGGAAACAGACGCCGAACCTGCTCAATTGATCTCCCCGACGACACGGTCCGGAGGAACTAGGCTGGGACGTGTGTCGGCAACGGCTGAATTTGGGACCAGTTCGAACGGTTCAATCGTGAGCCATTGTGCGGCCTCGGTGGTTCGTCAGTCGTTGTCGGTGGCGG
>NZ_JBSFDW010000068.1:0-20663 GCF_053594115.1 Streptomyces sp. NPDC001970
TGGGCGCTGCTGCGTGACGGACGGGTCTTCACCGCCGCCCCACCGGTCACGCAAGCGGCTTGACTTCGTCATTGAGACTCCCGCCCAAAGCCGCTCCCGCCGACCTCATCGGGCCCGTGTGCGATCGTCACGTTGAGCCGTCAGCCGAGGGGGAACGCTCGCGAGGGAGCGCCCCGCAACGCGTGGCTGCGGGGCGCCGATCCACTTTCACAACGGGCCCTGGTGGGGTTTAGTCGACCGTCTGCCCGTCGTACATACCGCCCCTGCAGGTCGGGAGCACGGGCGTCGACCGATCGATCGTTCCGCCGCCGTCCGTGCACTCACCCGGGGTGACGCTGGCCGGGGTGACGCTGCCGGCGGTGGCGGTGGCGGCGCCTGTGAGGCCGAGTCCGGCGAGGGCTGCCGTGGCGAAGACTGCGGCGAGGATTCGTCGAATGCGCATTTGGTTCGCCTTTCACAGATTGCCTCGGTTGGGGCACTAGCCAGCTTGATCTTCACCCATATGGGTGGCACGTTATGTTGGGCCATTCGGGTGACAGTGTTGTCGGGTGCGGGGTCGGTGACGCGACCCGTCAGAGCGGATGGAAGCCCGTGCCACATCCGTGCCAGAAAGAGCGGATCCCAGCGGTCAAGAGCAGTCAAGCGCGACGCCTCGCGATTAATCACCAGAGGCCGTTTGCGCTGGTCAGCGTCAACCCCCTCCGTGACGGCCCGGTGATTCCCAAGCTCAGGGCTTCAGGCTGCACGGAGAAAGCTACGGTGTGAGGGTGTCAGCCGATGCCGCGCCCACCTGCCCCCAGCGCGAAAGCCCGCTGAGGGCTGGCTCGATGGTGCTCTGTCACCGCGAGGACGACGACCGGCGCACCTGCCGTATGGTCTGGGGCTGCTCCAACGAGCACGTCTGGTGGAAGTGGGCCGACCGACCGCGGGCCCCACTGGAGCCCTGCCCGTATCCGGATCTGCTCGACGGGTGACATCCACGTCTGACATCAACGGCGATGGACTTCAGCAGCCTTGAGACGCCTGCCGCGACCGACGCATCTCCTGGTCTGTATGGCGGGCACGCCATTTGATCGAACTCCTAAAGCGGGTGTCGCAGGTTCGAATCCTGCCGGGGGCACAACGCGTTACCGCCCTGACCTGGGGTTTCTCCCCCAGGGAGGGCTCCTACTCGGCCTCGGACTCCTCGTCCGGGGCCGTTTGCGTGAGCGGGCGGATCGCCAAGCACCCACGCGCACCGCAAGGTCTCTACGCCCGTCACGCCCTGGCTCCGACTTCCCGGGCAAAGCGTGAAGCGGCTGCCGAGGATGGCGGCAGCCGAGGCACCCACCCACAACACACAAGACATGGCATACTTGAAGTATGGCAACTCGGAAGATCACTATCACCGTGCCGGAAGAGCTGGTGGAATCGATCAAGGAACGGGTCGATGCGCGCGGGGTGTCCAGTTACATTGCGGCCGCCGCCGCTCATCAGGACGCCATGGACCGACTGCGCGAGCTGGCTGAACGCCTCGAAGAAGAGCACGGCGCCGTGACGGATGACGAGCAGCAAGCAGCGCTGGACCGTATCGCCGAGATTGACGGCTGGCACGACGAGCAGCACTCGCATTCAGACGAGGCCGCGTGAACCGCACCACCCGAGCGAAAATGCACCGGCAGCGACAGCGCGTCTTCGTGTTCGACTCCGAGGCCCTCTCCAAGGCGGTTCACGGCGATCGGGAGATGGCCGCGCTGATCAAAACGGCTCCGCGGCTCGACATCCCGATCGTCACGTCGGCGCTCACGACATTGGAAGCATGGGACCCTCGCGAAACGTCGAAGCAGGCGCTGTGGAACTGGACGCTGTCCCGGATCCGCGTCGTGCACACGGACGACCAGGTGATCGCCATGGCGCGCGACATGCTGAAGGCAGCCGGTCTGCATGGTCACAAGTACGCCATCGACGCCATCCTGGCGGCTGTGGCAGGGCGGGAAGCCGTGCAAGGAGCTGAGGCAACCGTCTTCACGTCCGACACCGACGACATGACTCAACTTCTCGCGGGACACTCCGTGCGAGTCGAGAAGGTCTGACGAAACGCCGCCCGCACCTCACTCCGACGACTCGCCGGCTCCCCCGACTGACCTCTGGCCGTACGCCGATGGGATCCTCCGTTACCTGTGGTCAAGCCGATCGCCGGGACGAAGAAGCCACGCGCTCTCCACAAGCCGCGGGGACAGGAGGACACCGGCCCGGAACCAGCCGTCACCGGCCTCGCCGAGGATAGTGGACAGTCGGTCGCGCCGCCGTTACCCCGCAGGCGGCTCCGCGTTGTTGACGGAGGCGATCAGATACGGATCGATCTGAAGCCAGAAGGCGTCACCGTCCCGTTGGACCGCTCCGTCGAATCCCATCGCAGCAGCATGACGCATCCATGATCATCCGACGTGGACGAGGCAGCGCCTTGCCTGGCAGGGCGGCACACACGCGCGCGTGAGCGAACAGGCTCGCCCCAACACCCTCTTCAAACGGTGAGCGGCGAGCAATGTCTCTGAGATAGCGACTAGAGCACCGCCACAGGGCCAACGATCCACCAACACCCGTAGCCCTAACAGCCTTGGAGAGGATTGCGCACTCCAGGTGCGCAGTTGCTCAGCGCGGCCGCGCACTTCTAGGCTCACTCTCCATCAACCATTTCTCATGGCGCAGTTGAGGGGGCCCCGAGCTCATGTCGTACCCGCCGACCGGTGAGGATCCGTTGCTCGGACGAGCGCAGATTGCCACGCTCGCAGGCGTAGGCCGACCAACCGTAACGGCCTGGGAAAAACAGGAGACCGACTTTCCCTCTCCTCGGCGCTCCAACGGACAGGACTACTTCCGGCAGTCGGAAATCATGGACTGGCTGGACCGACGGCCGGTGCCGTCCGGGCGGCTCGTCGAAGGGGAGCCCGTCGGCACCACCTACGGGGACCGTGCCAGGCAGGGGCAAGGAGCCGACGCCGCGCGGCACCGTCTTGGCACCGGGTCGTCGTACCGCATGCCGACCGGCGCTGTCGATGAGCCCCGCCCCGAGAACCGGCGGATCGTAGCCGATCTGATGGGCAGCCTCGTCGACCGCGTACGGGGGGCGGCCAGCGTGCTGGACTATCTGAACCTGCTTCTCTGCCTCCACTATCTCCGCGGCGCTGCCCCGGACCGCTTCGACACATTGGCCGCCCGCGCCCGCGCCCTCAGCAGTCTCGACGAGGCAGCCCAGTTGCTCCGGGACGTCGGCCGCCTGGCCGACGAGGACATGCGTGGCCTCGGTGTCCATTCGAGCATGCAGGAAGCATTGGAGCGCCTGGAGCCACGAACTGCTCGTGACCTTCGCAATGTCGTGGATGCGATGAGCCGCCTCACCGAGGACGTATTCGGGCTGATCCTCGACGAGTACGAGCAACGAGCCGCGCTGGGCAGCGGCGAATTCTTCACTCCTCGCCCTGTGGTCCGGCTGATGACGCGGCTGGCCTGCTCAGAATTCGGTCCCGGGGAACCGGAGTCCGTCTACGACCCCTACGCCCGCGACGGCGGGTTCCTCATCGAGGCGATGGCCGCCTGCGCCTTGGACAAGGACGGTCTGCCGCGCAAAGAGACGTTGCTGACGTACGGCGAGACCCGGCGCGCCGACACGTGGCGACTGGCGACCATGAATCTCCTCCTTCATGGTGCCTCCCCGGCTCTCGACCTCAAGCGCACAGCCCCCTGGCACGACGGCCCGGCGCGGGCCCCGTTGGAGTCGTTCGACATCGTGCTCACCAACCCACCGTTCAACATGAGCGACCCCGGCCGCGAAGAACGCCGCGAGGGGCAGTGGGCATACGGGGCTCCGCCGCTCGACAACGACAACCTTGCCTGGGTCCAGCACTGCCTGGCCACGCTGCGCGAGCGGGGCCGAGCCGGGATCATCATGCCCAACAAGGCAGGCAACTCCGGTCACAAGGCCGAGCAGACCATCCGGCGAAATCTGGTGGAGAGCGGAGTCGTCGACTGTGTCATCGCCCTGCCGGCCCAGTTGTTCACCAGCACCGCCGTACCCGTCTCGGTATGGATACTGCGCCACCCCGACAACCCGTGCGACAACACACTTTTCCTCGACGCACGGCACATGGGATCGAAGAACGGCTCGCGCCGGGTCCTCAGCGCCCTGGACGCCGAATCTCTACTCGACGCCTACCGCGCTCACAGGAGCATGGGCGCGGCCGCTCCTCCCCCCGGTCCGACGACTGCGGAACCACACGTACCCGCCGCCTTGGTATCTCGGGAAGAACTGCGGCGCAACGGCTACTCGCTCAACCCACTTGACCATGTCGAACGCCAAAGTGGCGGAAGGGACGGCTTCGAGCACGAGTTCGTGTCCGCCCAGGAGCGACTGATCAACGCCGAGAAGCACCTACGGGACATACAGGATGCTGCCGCCCGGCTGCCGTTCGTCGGGGACCATGGACCGCTGCTCCGGAGGAACCAGCCGACATCCACGGCCAACCTGGACTCACTGTGCGAGATTCAGGCCGGACCGTCCTATTCCGTGCTCGGCAAGAAGCAGCGCAGCGCCAACGGCCCGGTTCCTGTGGTGTTCCCACGGCATCTGAAGGACCGGCGCATCAACGACGGGGCGGATGAGCGGGTGACGGAGGAGACGGCCCGTCGCCTGAGGAACTTCGAGCTGCGGCACAGGGACATTGTGTGTGTCCGCTCCGGTGCGATCGTTCCGCCGGCGCTGGTGCAGCAGCATCAGGCCGGCTGGCTGATGAGCCCCAATGTCATCCGGCTCCGTGTGCCCGAGGGACAGGAGGACCGGGTGCTGCCGGAATACCTGTTCCACTACCTGTGCCTGGACGAGTCCGTCGCCTGGATGCGGGACCGGGCCGCGGCCACCGCAGCCCCGTCTCTCCGGTCCGAATCTCTCGGATCGCTGCAGATTCCGCTGCCGAGCCTGGTCGAGCAGCAAGAAATCGTAGCCGCGCTGAACGGCCTTGACGAGCTGGACCGCGCGCATCTGGCTGTCGCTGCCTCAGTACGGCACAGCCGCATCGCCCTGACCGGTGCGCTCCTGGGCCAGTCTTCGGAACCCGCCCCTGGTACCTCCCCCCGCCACCGATTCGAGAAAGAAGCGATGCTGTGAATACCCGGCGCAAACCGTCTGCTCCGACGACCCAGCCCACGTTGGCCGACGAGCCCACGAACAGTGCCTGGATCCCCTGGCTGGTGGTCATGGTGTTGTCCTCTGCCCTCGTCGCGGTGTGCGTCGGATTCCTCAAGGTCATCGACGGCGCCCCGGTTTCCGGAGCCCTGCTCTCGGCAGGTGCAGCGTTCGGAGGAACCGCGCTGCTCTGTCTGGCCGTGGTACCCGTGGTGCAACAGCTGCGTCAGCGCGGCTAGTCAGCCCTTGTAGATCTTGCTGGGCTCGCGTGCGCTAATGCCCGCGCCACCGTATGCGAGAGGCACGCCGACGCGTGAGCGGTGCGTGAGCGGACCGTCCGGCACGACGTGCCACGAGCGGGATTGAGCGCAAGGCCGCGTGACGCTGACCAGGTGGAATAACTCCACGCGGCAGTCTCCGACACCACCCGGCAGGATTCGATCCCACTCCTAAAGCGGGTGTCGCAGGTTCGAATCCTGCCGGGGGCACAGCGCTAAGGGCCAGTTCAGAGGGTTAATCCCCTCGAACTGGCCCTTTCGCATGATCGCGGCCGTGCCACACACGTGCCAGATGGCACGGAAGTTGCTGTGGCGCAGTCGGCCACCCTGGGGCCCGAGGAAGACGTGGCCATCCCTGCCGGCACCCGCGTACCGCTCCAGGTGTTCGGTCACATCAGCCAGGATCTCGACCGGGAAGGCGTGATCGTGGAGCCTCACCGAAGGCTGAGCCGTGACGAGGCGATATCTCTCGTGCAGCGCCTCATGAACGCTACGGCCGATGAGGCGGAGGAAGACGAGATCTTGGCCGCCCTCGAGCGCGGACTGAGATGCCCCCACATCAGCGACTACATCTGGTACGCATCGTGTGCGCGGACCTCAGGGCCGAGTGGGTGGCCAGCGCCAGCGTCTGAGGCGTGCCCCTCGCATGACCGATCCGGTGGGGTCGAGGGGGGAGCCACGGGGAGGTGCGGAGCAACCATCGCGTCCTCGCAGGTCAGCGGACATGCAGGTCAGCCTCGGTCCACATACGGGATCTTCCAAACAGGTGCTCCCGGACCCGGGCAGCGGCGTTGGTTGCGGGTGGGTGTTGACACGCCGCAGGTCGCGAACGACGGTCGCAACATGAACGCTGCGCGGCCAAGCCGCAGTCATGACGACGCCTGGACAGAGATGCTTACTCTCTGCGGGCCGCCGCATCAGGACTCCTGGGCCGAGGCCATGTGGCCTGTGGTACAGGCGGCAGCCCGCGATGAGCTGTTCCGGTCGATGTATCCGTGGCTCGCTATGCACCAGCTGTACGTGTCGAAGTTCGACGAAATGCGGGACCGGTTCGAGCCCTTTCCCAGGATCGCGGCTCGCAGCGACCAATACGTGGTGATCGCCTACCCTCTGTTGCCCTGGCAGCTCGTCTGACGCGCGAGGCCTTGGCGAGCGACTCGGGCAGCATCTGACGGCAGTCTGACGGCAACGTCAGCGAACGCCACGGTACACAGCGGTGAGTGACGGGGTGTCAGCCTTGGTCGTTGTCGGCACGAAGCGAGCTCAAGGCCGCCCGATCAACTCGCCTGAAAAGCGGAAGGTCGACCCATGCCCCCATGCCCGCTGCGTGCCCGGTGCGGCGGCATCTGCCGGGGACTCACGGGGAACAGCGGCGCTGTAGGCGCTCCCGCGCAGGTCAGGGACTTGCCAGGTCAGGCCGAAGGCGCATACGGGTCTTCCAAACTGGTGCTCCAAGCCCGTCGCGTCAGGGCTTCACCGGGCGATGGAGACTTCATCGTCCTACGTTGACAGCCTCTGGCGGAGGGCTCCCTGTCCACTCGGTGGGTACTGACAGTCGAAGCCCATCCCACGAAGGCGGCCCGGCCGGCCTCGGGCGTCGCATGGCACAGCTACTGAGGTCAAAGGCCCCGTACCTGGCTGGTTCGGGGCCTTTGGTGGGGTGCTCAGGATGGCTACTTGGTGATCGTCACCGTCGCCTGGGTAGTTGCGGGCATGTGCTGGCCGTCGCCCTTGTAGGTGGCGGTGTAGGTGATGTCACCCGTCTCGCGCGGGCGTTCCGTGAACGTGAACTCGCCCGTCGCTGTGGAGACGGGGAAGGTGCCGACCGGAGTGCCGGTCGGCTGTTCCGCGTCCGTGCGGGTCACTTCCACCGTCGTGCCTGCTGGGAAGGGCTCCGCTGCCCACAGCTGTCCGGTGACGGTCAGGTCCTTGCCCTTGCGCAAGGTTGCGGGAGCCTGGAGGCTGAGGGTGGTGTCCAGCTTGCCGGCGTCCGGGAGGACGTGGAGCGTGGGGGCGCTGCCGTAGGAGAAGCCGGTGATTGCGAAGAGGCGGTTCTCGTCCGGGGCCCAGGCGAGGCCGTCGCGCTGGAGGTCGTTCACGACGTACTCGCGAAACGCCGGCCAAGTGGAACCCGGGCGGTAGGTCTTCACGAAGTCGCCGTCTGCGCCCGTCGCCACCGTTCCGTCGGCCGCCACGGCCACCGCGTTCGGGAACTGCCAGCTCGAGTGGTAGCCGTTCGACGACAGGTCCGACAGGCGGACGATCTGATGATCGGACGGGTTGTTCGCCGCGATGACGATGTTCTGGCCGTCCGCCGTCACCGCGAAGTCGTTGAGGTACGAGATCGACGGCGACGAGGAGAAGGAGCGCTCGGCGCGCTTCTGCAGGCCGCCGGCCGCTGTGTCGTAGACCGCCAGGGTGACCGGGCTGACGCCCTCCTCGCCCGCCACCAGGACGTTCGGGTCGGCAGGGGACGAAGCCAGTGCCGGGGCGTAGTACCAGTACCGACCGCTCGGGACGAGCGTCGCCGCCGGGGCCGGAGAGGCCACGTCGAGCGAGCCGATGCCGCCGCTGCTGCCGACCGTGTAGCCGAACCACAGCTTGCCGCCCGCCATCGCCAGGCTCTGGGGCGAGGTGTCCGCGCCGGTCGGGTAGCGGTTGGTCTCGGTGAGGGTGACGGTGTCGATTTCGGCGATCGCGCCGACCGTCGACAGGGCCACGTACAGCTTGCTGGAATCCGCCGAGAGCACGAGGCCCGCGGCCCCCTCCTCGGCGGTGATCTGCTGAACAACCGCGCCCGTGTAGTCGGTGACGACGATGCTGCCGCCAGTCGGGTCGCTGACGAACACCCGGTCATGCACTCCGTCGACGACGATGTCCCGGAACGACGCGCTGGGCAGCGCCACGCTCGTCTCCTCGGCCGTGGCCGTCACTGCCCCCGCCCCGATCAGGGTCAGCGAGCCGATCAGTGCCGCTGCCACCGCGACGGCGGTGCGTTTGTGGATGCGCAAGTGAACAAACCCTCCTCGAGTTGGGACGGCCGTTTTCGACCTCCCAGTAGGGGAGCGCAGGGCGGTGGACCTGTATCACTGTGAGGTCGCCCACACCTCGCGCGTCGCTTGGTGGTCGGCTCCGGAAGCCCTTCGGGAGTTGATCATGCTGTTGGTCGGGCGGAGGATTCTTCATGGTGATCGGTGGTGTGCGCCGGTCGAGTCCGGCCAGCAGATCGTCCAGGTCGGAGGTGGTGAACTTCCACTGGAATCGGGCGGGGAGCCACGGGGAACAGAAGTGGCTGGCAGTGGCCACAGACCGCGTCCGTCCATGTCGTCCTGCCGCAGGTCAGAGCCCCACCCGCCCCACACCTCGCTCCTAATCCAGGGCGTTTCCTCTGGATCACCGGTGGGCCATCTAGGATCGTCGCCGTGGGGGCGGATATCGACGGTGTGGTCGAGGTACGTGAGCCCGGCGGTCGTTGGGAGACCGAGCTCGATCTGCTGGACTTCGGGCTCGTGCGCCAGCGTTTCGCCTGGGAGTGTCTCTTCGGCAATGGTGGGGGCCTCGGTGTGGCACGGGCGCTGTTCGACCAACGGGGAGTTCCGAACGACGCCGCGGAGCCGGTCCCGAAGACGTGCGGTGACCTGCACCACAGCCACTCGTACGCCACCTGGGCCGAGATCGCGACGGTCAACTGGGACGAGCCTCTTTGCGACGGTCCCGACTGGAACCGCATCGGCGAATGGCGGCCGGGCCCGGACGGCGAGCTCGCCCTGCACAACGTGGTCTGGACGCCGATCGAGGTACTCGACGCGGCGGAAGAGATCTTCGGCGAGGATCTGATGCCACCGGAATGGCCACAGGGCGGCGAGGTCCCCCTGAACGGCGCCGTGTACCGCCCCGTGGTCCTCACGTCCCGGATGTTCGCCCCGCCGGACGGCAGCTGGGGTCCGGTATGGGCCGCGATGCGGGAACTGGCAACCGTCCACGGGGACGAGAACGTCCGTCTGGTGGTCTGGTTCGGCTGAGCCCGCGGCACCACGAGGCGATCCGAATGAAACGCCCTAGGTGCATGTCAGGACGATGCCTCCGGCGAGGGCGCTCAGGCTCCGGGATGGAGGGGGTCCGTGGGCGTCTGCGGGCAGCGCCGTGGTGAAGGTGGAGGGCTCCCATCCCGTCTGCCATCGACCCAGGCGGAGCCGAGCAGAAGACGGGGCAGCTGCGGGATGCCACGACCAGAACGGTCCCTGACCGCCTTGCCTGGTCAGGGACCGTTCACCTGCGGTGGGTGTGGGATTTGAACCCACGGTGACCTCGCTGCCACGACGGATTTCAAGACTGTCCGCCAGCAGCGGTCAGCGGCTCAGGCCGTGCTTGTGCAGCGCGGCCGATGCCCGGAAGCGGATGCGCCCACACTGCTCACGATCTTCCTCGGAAGTGTCCTCAGAGCAGCAGCAGTGAGATGCAAGCCGACGAAGATCCTCGGAGTCCAGCCACAGTGAGACACGTCCCCTGGCCCTCTCGGCTTGCGGATCCGTCGGCTTGATGTCAGGCATGAGCCGCAGCCTAAGGGCTGTCCCGTAACCATCATGCGGAGCTATAGCGAGGAATCACGCACACGCGCCTCGCCGTCTCCCCGTAGGTCATGCCGAAGGAGACCCGTCTGCCTTCGAGGCTGATGCCGGTGAACTCGATGCCGTGCGCGCGGCTCCACTGCGATCAGCGACAGGACTCGGTGCCGTACTGAGCGGAGAGTTCCAGGCGATCGCCGAACTTGAGGTCTTCGGCGGGTACATCGACGTTCACGCGGGGATCGTATGGCTTGCCAAGCTGCGGTCTCGCCCGGATTCTCGAGTATCAGCCGTCCAGCCTGGCCCCCAAGAACTGTCCAGGACTGCTGGTCATGGTTACGGGACAGCCTCTAGCCGTGCCCGTTGCGTGCCCGATCCTGCGGGACACAGCGGGGACTCCCCGGGAACAGCGGCGCCGATCGCGCGCCGACCCAGGTCAAGAAGTTGCCAGGTCAGCCGCCATCCGCATACGCCGTCTTCCGAACAAGTGCTCCAGGACCCAGTGGAGCGCTGACTGGACGATTGAGACTCCGCCAACCTCGGCTGGCAGCGGTACCGAGCTGGACTCAGCCACTGAGACTCCACCGACCTTGATCTTTCTCTGCTCGTAGAGTCAGTCTTCTGCTAGGAAGCTGTCATGGAAGCAGCGCTGGTCGGACTTGCGGGCACAACGGTGGGAGCGGTGACTGGCTTTGCGGGCGCATGGCTTGCTCAGCGCGGACAGGTACGGATCCAGCAG
Organism: Streptomyces sp. NPDC001970; assembly: GCF_053594115.1. Classification (NCBI taxonomy): domain Bacteria; kingdom Bacillati; phylum Actinomycetota; class Actinomycetes; order Kitasatosporales; family Streptomycetaceae; genus Streptomyces; species Streptomyces sp. NPDC001970. The sequence continues at coordinate 10,741 of NZ_JBSFDW010000068.1, forward strand.
GAACAACGAGCACATGCGGAACAGGTGCGCTGGCTAGATGACAAGAAGGGCCTGTACAGGGACCTCTTGATCAGGCTCTACGGCTGGCATGACTCGCTGGCCTCCATCCTGAAGGGTGAAGACGACGGGAAGCTGTTCGACAACCGGTCGACCGCTTACAAGTGGATCGTCGAGGCGTCTCTCATATCTGGCGACGAGGTTCGTTCGGCTGTGAGTGACGTGCACCGTGCCCTGCTTCACGCCCAGACGGTGATCTTCGACGACTCCTCAACGGCGGACGGGTGGCCACTCCAGGGTGTGGAGGATGGCCTTTCAGGGCTGGAGGACGCGCTGCGGGCCGAACTGGCTATGCCGGCGCGCGTAGGTTCGCGACCCCGGCTGGGCCGTCGTTGAGGAGCTACGACGTGCCACAACCGCGCCAGATCGGGCGGGAGCCACGGGGAACTGCGGTGGCTGGCAGCGTCAACAGTCAGCATCCACGAAGTCGTCCTGCCGCGGGTCAGGGCCCAACTCGCCCCACCTCGCTCCTAAAGCGGGTGTCACAGGTTCGAATCCTGCCGGGGGCACAGTGTTTGACCAGCGCGTTTACCTCACCGAGGTAAACGCGCTGTTTTTCGTGGCCACGGCATTGGCCAACGAACAGGTTCCGTTGTCATGGCGAACACGACATCCAAGCGACGTCAGCGCGGCAGCACCGGGCCCCACGGGGACGGCTTCCAGGTCCGGGTCTACGCCGGTCGAGACCCCGCTTACGAGGAAAGACATCCGCCTCGTCGAGCAGGCCAAGACCGCTGCTGAGGCCGAGAAGATCCGCACCAGGCTCCTCCACCAGGTGGACGAGGAGCGGCACCCCAGGACCCAGGTGACGATGTCGTTCCTGCTGGACCGCCGGCTCGGGGTGGCCGAGTTCGACGTCGATACGTGGTACGAGCGGGCCGTGGGCATCATCCGCAACTACCTCAAGCCCACCTTCGGCAACCTCAAGGCCGGGAAGCTCACCGCCGAGATGCTGGAGCTCTTCTACGCCCGCCTGCGCCAGTGCCAGGAGCAGTGCGGGGGCCGCCGCAACGGCAGTACCGCCCCCGAGACGAAGCAGAAGCATGTCTGTGTGCCACTCGCCGCGAGCACCGTCCGCAAGATTCACTTCATCCTGCGGCCGGCACTCAACCGCGGCCTACGCTGGGGCTACGTGACAACGAACGTCGCCGCCCTCGCCGAGCCGCCCTCCCAGCCGCAGCCGAACCCACCCACTCCCGAGGAAGCGGCTCTCGTTCTCAACCCTGCCCGGCAACAGGACCTGGACTGGGGCGCGTTCTTGTTCATGACGATGGTCACCGGCTCGCGCCGCGGCGAGATGTGCGCCCTGCGCTGGTAGGACATCAATCTCGACCGCCTCGAACTGTTCGTGAAGCACTACGACAACGGCCGCCGCCTCAAGGACACCAAGACCCATCAGCGGCGTCGGCAAGCCATCGACGTCACCCCACGCGCGGTCCTGCTCGCTCACCGCGCCCGCGCGGTTCACCAGCATGCGGCCGGTGCCCGTCGCGACGGGAACGGCCGGAAGGAGCCGCCCGGCGGCATCCGTACAGCGCCCGATGACCACGGCCTGGGCCGGTCCAGGGGTGGCTGGACGACCAAGATTCATGGGGTGTGCGCGCAGGGACAGCGGCCGTCATCGCTTCTGATCGCCGCCGGTCAGCGTGGTGACAGCCCTCAGTTCGTGGCCGTCCTGGAAGCCATCCACGTGCCTCGGCTCGGTCGTCCCCGCATACGCCCTTTGCGGGTGCGGGCGGACAAGGCGCCGAGTGCCGGCCCGCGCGGACGGTGGGTGACCCGTGCGGGGCACTCAGGCAGCACCGGCGGCCGCACGCTCCGCTGTATAGCAGACGTCGCACGTCAGTCGTCTGGCTTCGGGCCTGGGCGGGGGGTTGGGCACGCCAGGAAGCGGATCGCTGGTGACATGCAGATGCGTGCGGCACATCCCGGCCCCGCACCGGGCGCAAGCGGCTACAGCGACAGCCTGTACCGGTCGAAGCGCGTTGGTAGCGCAGTCATAGCAGTTCATGGCGACCGGCCTTTCCGGACTGTAAAGCCTTGCCATACAGACGAGACTTGCTGTGATTCCCCCACCCCTAACAGTTGAACATGCGAGCGAATCGACCTGTGCGGTGGAGGCGCCACCCAAGCGATGGCTGGGAAAGAGTCCTCCACTGGGCCCGGCCGACACCGCTGGATCGTCGAACGTACTCCTTGGGTGCCAGGCATGGTGTCACCGGCCAGGCTGGCGTTCCGTGATCTCCTGAAGTACCCAGCCGTTGCCGTCCGGGTCGCTGAAGGTGGCGTAGGAGGCATAGGAGGTGCGGTCGGGGTGTGGGCCGGAAATCCGCTCCTGGCCTGCGCCGCGGTGGACGGCGTCTCCGGCCTCGTGGCCGTGGTGGAGAAGCCCTCCGGCGTCGTGGAACACCTCGCTCACCTTGATGCCGCGGCCGACGAGCTCCGTGCGGGCCTGCTCGACGTCCGAGACGATGAGGTACAGGCCCTGGGTCGAGCCGGGGGCGGCGGAGATCATTCCCTTGCCGAAGATGATGGAGCACTCGGAGCCGGGCGGCGTGAAGTGCACCAATCGGTAGTCGTCACTGAACGTGTTGTCGACGTCCAGCCGGAATCCCACCGCCTCGTAGAAACTCTTGGCCCGATCGACGTCGGAGACCGACAGCACGATGACTTCGAGCTTCAGATCCATCTTTTCACTCACCTTCATCGATTCGGGTTCCGCGTGCGTTGTCGACCGAGCAGGTGGAGGGGCACTCGATGCGTCACCTGTCGAAATGCATGGCGATGACGTCCCCCCGTCGACGCGTCACAGCCGGCGAGGCTGAGGATGCCCAAAATGAGGCATCACCACTGGTAAGGAGGCCTCAGAAGGCGCCCTAAAGGCGCCCTTCCAGCGTGCCTCCAGCATGGCTGGTGCGCATTCTGAGGAACGGCCCCGTCCTTCCGTTCTCGCCGGGCATTGCTCGGGCTGCTGTACCGAGCCGGATAGCGTCCTGAGGAGTGGTGTAGCGGGTAACGCCCCGTGGCACTGTCAACCTGGTTGGTGAGCCGCGCCTTCATCCCCTATGCGCGCGAGTCCGGCGGCCGCACCTGGCTGATCTCCCGCCCCTCGGGATGCCGTGTCGCGCCCGACCAGTGCGGCCTCTCCGGTCACGGTGAGAGCCGTGACCAATTCCTCCAGGTCGGCTCCGAGAGGGGTGTCGCAGTCCCAGACGGCCTCGTAGGCGATCTCGACGGGTGCCCCGGCCTGGAGGAGGGGGCGGCAGCTCGTGTGCTCGTGTGTGATCTTGGAGCGAGGCAGGAGTGCCGCACCCAGACCTATCGCCGCCCACTCGTCCACCGCCCGGAAGCTGGCGGCTTCGCCAGGGTAGGCACGCAGCGCCACGTCGTGGTTGTGGAAGAGTTCGGTGGTGAAGGTGGTCAGTCCGCAGGTGGGGGGCCCGAGGATGTAGGCGGCGTCCGCTACGGCCTTGAGTTCGACCGGGCTGTCGTCCCCGGAGGCGGCGGGGTCGATCACGACCACCGGTTCACGGGCGATGACGCGGTGCCGGAACGTGTGCATGCCGGCCACGGCGGGGACCAGGACGATGTCCAGGCGACCTGCTTGGAGGTCGCTGCTCAGGGGCTCGAGGTCCGCTTCCCGCAGGACCAGGTCGCGTGGACGCTCCAGGGTGCGGGCGGCCCGGAACGCCCGGGCGACCAGGTCGGCCCCGATCAGGGGGGACACGCCCATGCGGATCGCTTCGGTGACCGGACGGGCCAGCCGCTGGGTCTCGGCGAGAAGCGTGTCGAGGTCGTCGAGGACGTGGTCGATCAGGGGCAAAATCCGTGCGCCTTGTGCGGTGGGCTTGACCCCGCGCGGTGAGCGGTCGAAGAGCTTCACACCGAGCTCCTCCTCCAGCCGGGCGACGCCGCTCGACAGGGCCGGCTGCGTCACCCCGTAAGCCCGCGCGGCGGCACTGAAGGACTTCGTCCGGGAGACGGCCTGGGCATAGCGCAACGCCTCGATGTTCACGACTCTCTCCTCTACGCAATAGCCACCCGTTATACCCACATTCGCCCTGATCCTCTACCGGAGCCGCGTGGAGCGCCCTACAGTCTGAGGCGTTCCCCGGACATTCGGGAACCGGTCAGACGCGAGGCCCCGGGCCGTCGCCCGAGCCAACCCCCTGAGGTTCATCCGGCACTCACCCTGACTACCCAATGTCCGATATGTGGAGTTTTGCACATCCCTACAAACGCGCACAGAGCGCGCATCAAGGAGCACCCGCATGCCTAGCATCACCCTCGATTTCACCGGGCAGAAGGTCATCGTGATCGGCGGTACCAGCGGTATGGGGCTGGCCTCCGCCCGCTGTGTCCTCGAGGGCGGAGGCAGCGCCGTCGTCACCGGCCGGTCCGAGAAGAGCGCTGCGGAGGCGGTGGCCGACCTGGCCCGGTACGGAGACGTCGTCGGTCTGGCCGCCGACCTGTTCGACCACGCCGCCGTGGACCGCCTGCGCGGCATCCTGACCGAGCAGCACGCCGACGCCACCCTCCTCGTCAACGCCGCCGGGATCTTCGAGCCGAAGTCCTTCCTGGAGCACACCCAGGAGGACTACGACCGCTACCAGGCCATCACCCGGGCCTTCTACTTCGTGACCCAGACCGTCGCCGGCAACATCATCGCCCGCGGCAGCAAGGGAGCCGTCGTCAACATCGGAGGCATGCTGGCGCACCAGGCCATGGCTGCCACCCCGTCCTCCGCCTACTCCGTGGCCAAGGCCGGCCTGCACTCCCTCACCCAGCACCTGGCCATGGAACTGGCCCCCTACGGCATCCGGGTCAACACCGTGGCCCCCGCCGTGGTCCGCACCCCGATCTACGAGGCGTTCATCCCCAAGGACGAAATCGACTCCGCGCTCGACGCGTTCAACACCTTCCACCCCCTCGGCCGTGTCGGCGAACCGGACGATGTCGCTCCCACCGTCGCCTTCCTCCTGTCCGACCAGGCCGACTGGGTCACCGGCGCCACCTGGGACGTCGACGGCGGCGTCAGGGCCGGACGCAACAAGTACTGACCGGCCGTCACTCCGGCCCCCGAGGCCCCGTCACAGGAGCGCACGTTGTCCTACCACGAGCACACCGACCACCAGTACGCCAAGCACATCCGCACCGGCGCCCCGGAGGCCTTCAAGGCGTTCATGGCCTGGGACAACCAGGTACTGCGCGGCAGCAACAACGCCATCCCGCCCAAGCACACCGAACTCATGGCGGTGGCCGTGGCACTGACCACCCAGTGCGCGTACTGCATCGAGGCACACACCAAGGCCGCGCACTCCGCGGGCGCGACCCAGCAGGAACTGGCGGAAACCATCATGATCGCCGCGGCGCTGCGCGCGGGCGGCGGCTATGCCCACGGCTTCATGGCCATGAAGTTCTTCGACCAGGCCGAGAAGAGTGGCACCCACTGAGGGCCTCTCCCCACTCAATTCGAGCAGGTGGAGGGCGAGGACAGCCTTGACCAGGTCGATGACCCGGTTGTGCTGCGGCGGAGCTTGCACAGGAGGAGTCAGGGCAGAGCATGTGTCGGAGGAGTGTCGTGGACAGCAGGAAAGAGAGGGCGGGACTCAGTGTCACTGAGTCCCGCCCTCTTCTGTCAGCATCCGCCTGGTCAGCGCTTGATGAAGCAGGGAAGGTTTCATCCCGCCGTCTCAACATCTTGGCTTCGTCGGCCGCGCTCATGCGACAGCGACGCTGTAGGCGCGGGCGGACATCGCCACCTTTGCAGGGACCAGGCAACCGGCTGAGGTGGCCCGTCCACCGAGTCACGGTGATCGTCCTTGGTGATGCGGCTGCTGTGCCTGGTTGTGCAGGACTGCTGCCCGGCTGTCGCCAAGAGCGTCTTGCCTGGCGCCTGTCGGCTCTGCGTACCGCTCCGCCGTCCGTGTGCGAGCCTCGGTCATTCGTACCAGCAACTGTTCCTAGTGCGGTCTGAGTTGGAGCACCGCAGGGGCTACCGCCGTGAGTGCAGCCCGGACCTTTTGGACCTTGCGCTCGACATCGCCGCGGAGACGGTCGGCGTCGATGTTCTGCTGCTTCAGCACTGCCGGGGCCGGCGGCTCCCGCGCCAGGTCCGACACCATGCTGTCCGGCCGCGACTGGCCGAGGAACCGGGCGAAGGCGCGGACAGCGCGCTGCGTGAGCTCCTTTCGTTTCGAGCCGCGCCGAGTTGGGCCCGAGTCTGCTCATCCTCAAGGGCTGCCAGCGGGAGCCAGATGTGGTTCTGCTTCTTCGCGCGGGTGATGCCGGGGCAGTGGCGAACGCGTTCGCGCCGTGTCCGTACATCAGCGACGCTCGTCCCCGCCGTGCCCGGCATGCCCACCCTGCGGCACCGTGTCATCGCCCGTGAACCGGTGGTCGTGATCGACCCCGCGGCCACGATCGACAGCCCGGTCGAGCTTGAGGCCGTAGCGGGCGCCGCCTGCATCCTCGGGCCCCAACCTGCGGACCGACCACCTTCACCACCCGCCGCGGACTTGTCCGGTCTGCCGCCGGCGTATGTGAACGTGGCACAGTTCGGTCCCCTGCGCGACGAGGGCATCGAGTACGCGCGCCGACTGGCACGGTCGAACGTTCCGGTGGAGCTGCACCTGTTCCCCGGCACCTTCCACAGTTCGGCCATGGCCGCGGACACCGCCGTCTCCCCAGCGGATGCCGGCAGAGACGGTCGCCGTGCTGCGCGGCGCCCTCTGAAGGCAGGCGCCATCCGGGCGCAGGATGGTCGCGGTCGCGTTGCCGGCCCGGTCCGTCGCGGGACCGTGAGCGCCGAGCCATAGGCACCCGTTATATCCGTATTACTCGTGATCCCCTACCGGAGCCGCGCGGAGCCGTCTACGGTCCCTTCCAAGAATGCTTGCGATTCGCAAGTCAGGGGACTTGCAAGCGTCGATGCGGTTGCGCCGCACGTCAGCGCACCCGCGACCAGGCGCCGGCGCCGGTCACCGCCGGTCGAACCACCTGCACAAAGACGATCACACCGGATACTTGCTTGCCGGAGCAAGTATCTTGATATGGTTGATCCATCAACTACACCGACTAACCGAAGAGCTCACCATGGGAACTGACACCGCGACCGCGACGGCCACCGCCTTCGCATCGCACCGCTCGACCGGCCAGGCACATCGCTCAAAAGGAACCGGGCCGCTCTCCCACCGCACAGGTACATCCATGCAGCACTTCAGCGGCGCGTCCGCGGTCGCGGGCATCGGGCGGCTCCTGGCGCCGCAGCGTCTCACCCGATGCGCCGCTCGTATCCGAACCGGCATCTACCGCACCGTTGTTGAGCTCGGGCGGCACCGTTGAAGTCCGCGATGCGTGCCCCACACACGCGGTCGGTGGCCGTGAAGCGGACGTTGCGCCACGCAGGCACGGGAGCGGCGGCGCTCGCCCTCCTTTACGCGGCCCTCATCGCGCTCTTCCCCGGCGACCGAAACCACCTCGGCCTGCTGGAGTCGGCGCACGCCTTCTCACAGATCCACGCCATCGCCCCCTTGGCCCTGATGGCACTGAGCCTGCTCTGGCTGGCCCACCGGCATACCGCGGTCTACGCCCGCGCGGCCATCGCGTTGCTGCTGTCCATCACGGCCGGCCTCGTCTTCGCCGAAACCGTGTCCCTGCGCGGACTGCCGACGCCCGAGGGGTCTGTCGTCCGTGACTACGTGGCGCTGCCCGGAGCCCTCGCGGGCTGGTACCTGCTGATGGGACTGGCACTGGCCGCCGTCCTGTCGGCCGTGCGGGCGCGCATCGCCGTGATGGTGGTGGCTCTGTCCGCGGTGGCGACGTCCGTGCTGACCGCCGACCACCAGATGCACGGCGCGGCATGGGCCGCGGGTGTGCCCCTCGTTGCGTGGTACGTGGCAGGAGGTCTCCAGCGGCCCCGGACACGCGGTCGCGGGCCTGCGGACGCCTGGGAGCCCGAAGGCCGGGTCGTGCCGTTCCGGCCTCGTGACGGGGCGACGCGGCAACGGCCGGCCACCGTCTCCGTGCCGCTGCGGAAGACGGGCTGACGACCTTGGACATCGATGGTTTCATCGAGGCGGCCGGATGGTGGTCCTACGCTGTCGTGTTCGCCGCGACAGCCAGTGAGACCAGCGCCTTCATCGGGCTGCTGGTCCCCGGGGAGACCGTCATCCTCCTCGCATCCGCCATCGCGGGCCGAGGCGACCTCAACGTCCTGATCCTGGCCGCCGCCGTCGTGACCGGGGGGATCACCGGCGACAACCTGGGCTATGCGCTGGGCCGTCGGTGCGCGCGTCATCCCGGCAGACGGCGCTCACGCAGGGCCGGCCGCCATCACCTGCACGGGCGGGCCCAGGCCTTCCTGGGGCGTCACGGTGGCGCGGCGGTGTTCACCGGCCGGTTCATCGGTTTCGTGCGGACCTTCCTTCCCTACGCCGCCGGCGCGTCGGGCGTGCCGTACCGCCGCTTTGTCGTCCACAGCACCGCCGCGTCGCTGGTCTGGGGCATCGGCAATGTGCTGCTCGGCTACTTCGCCGGGGCGGCGGCCGTCGAGTTCCTGCACTCGGCCGGGCCGATCGGCATCGCCGTGTTCGCCACCGTGACCGTGGTGGCCTACGGCGTCGCAAGGCTCCGCAGACGCCGCGGACGCCGCCTCGTCGCGCCCACCCCGTCCAGGGTCGTGGCGTACGGCGAGGCCAAGCGGGCCTCCGATCAAGGGCCGGCACACGCTTTCACGCATTCACAGGAGTAGTGACCCATGTCAATCGACGATCTCGAACTGGCGGTCGTACCGCTGGACGCCCCTGAGGCCCAGGACCCGAATCTCACCGGCGCCAAGGCCGCGCACCTGGCCCGCGCCGCAGTGGCAGGGCTGCCCGTGCTGCCCGGCTTCGTACTGGTGCCCGCGGAGCGGGCGCCCGAGGCCCCCACCGGACGCAAAGCGGTGCACGGCGCCTGGCAGACGCTGGCCGGCGCACACGGTTCCGCGCGTGCGCTCGTCGTGCGCTCCTCCTCCGTGTACGAGGACACCGAGTACTCGTCGATGGCGGGGCGCTTCGAATCGGTGCTCGACGCGCGGGGCTGGGAGGAGTTCACCGCGGCAGTGCGCACCGTGCTCGGTTCCGCCCGGCAGGTACGGCCCCTGCGGCAGTCCCCGAATGCCCTGCCGGGCGACGGGATGGCCGTGCTGGTCCAGCCCATGCTCAGGTCGGCCGTGGGAGGCGTGATGTTCGGCGCCGACCCGGTCGAGGGGCGTACCGACCGCATCCTGGTCAGCGCGGTACGCGGCGGCCCGGACCAACTGGTCGACGGCAGTACCCAAGGAGTGCGCTACCAACTGACCAGGCGTGGCCGGCTCGTGGGGGCCGAACCGGCCGAAGCCCGCGACGACCGGCTGCTCCCGCACCGGCGTATCGCACCTCTGGTGGCGCTGGCCAAGAAGAGCGAGCGGGTCTTCGGCAGCCCGCAGGACATGGAGTTCGGCTTCGACGCCCAGGAGCGCCTGTGGCTTTTCCAGGCTCGGCCCATCACGGCCATGGCCGCGCGCCCGCCCCGCGGCGCACGGCTGCTGGGCCCCGGCCCTGTCGCCGAAACCCTCCCTTCCGTTCTCCAGCCGCTGGAGGAGGATCTGTGGGTGACACCGATGTCCCACGGCCTGACCGTGGCCCTTGACGTCGCCGGAGCGGCATCCCGGCGCCGGCTGCGCAAGGTGCCGGTGGTGACCACCGTGCAGGGTCGTGCCGTGGCCGATCTGCGGCTGTTGGGTGCGGTACCCCGTTATGTTTTTCGCGGTCCTGCAAGAGGACCGCTGGCCTCCGGGCCCGGCATGACTGTTGCCCCCTGTCGATCGGATGACCTGGGGGGTG
>NZ_JBSFDW010000069.1:0-20271 GCF_053594115.1 Streptomyces sp. NPDC001970
GTACCACAAAGGACCTGAACACCTCCTTTCGCTGGTAGATGCGACCCGTGACCGCCCTGTCGTAGGGGGCAGTCGGGAGCGCGACAAGGTGTAGACGGCTGAGTCAACGGGCTCGGTCGTCCACGGCCGAGAAGTTGACGGAAACCTCGTGCACACCTCTAGACAGCGGGACGGGCGAGTGTCGAGAATTCCGGCTGCCACCGAATACTGACTACTCCATATCGTATACATCTTGCACACCAGGACCGGGCCGTCGAACCCGATTCCCGTAGAGGAGATTCGCTGATGACGTGATGGGGCGCACAGGGGCCCGCGGCGTCACTGCCGCAGGTCCCTGACACCAAGAGAACCGGACAGGGGGCGCTGGCCAGGGTTCTTCGACGCAGGGGATTCGACATGACAACTATCGATATCCAGCCGCCAGTCCGCTACAAGGAGGTGACGGATCGAAACGGGCGAAGCTACCGGATCGGTGAGTCCGACCGGGACATCATGGGCCGACCGCGATGGACCATGGTGCTCTTCCCGTGGCTGGGCATGATGGGCATCAGCTCCTCGGAGTACGCGTTCACATCCGCCGAGGACACGCTGCACGAGGCCCATCTGTGGAGCAGCGGGCACATCTTCTGGCTGATGGGTGTCTGGGTGTTCTTCCAGGCCGCCGTCGCCTTTCCGGCCGGGCAACTGCGGGAGAGCGGGAAGCTGCCCGCGCGCAACGCCATGATGCTGGGCGCCCTCGGCACCATCCTGGGCTACCTCTCGCTCGCGTACGCACCGCACGTCATCGTCGCCTACATAGGCTTCGGCATGTTCAGTGGCATCGGTGCCGGTCTGGTCTACGCGACCAGCGTGAACATGGTCGGCAAGTGGTACCCGGAGCGCAAGGGCGGCAAGACCGGCCTGGTCAACGGCGGTTTTGCCTATGGCTCCGTGCCTTTCGTGTTCCTCTTCGCCACCTACATGGACCTGAGCAACTACAAGGGCGTCCTCGTCACGGTCGGCGTGATCTGCTGCGCCGTGGTCGCCGTTGCGGGCTGGTTCTTCAAGGACCCGCCCAAGAACTGGTGGCCCGCCCACGTGGACCCGCTCAGGGTCTCCGACGACCCGCGCATCGTGCGGGCGTTGAAGATGAACCCTCCGGCGGTGAAGCAGTACACCCCGCGGGAGGCGGCCCGTACGCCGGTGCTGTGGATGATGTGGTTCTGTCTGCTGTGCACGGCGGGAATCAACATCTTCGGCATCGCCTTCCAGGTCCCCTTCGGCAAGGACATGGGATTCGCGGGCGGGATCGTGGCCACCGCGATGTCGCTCAAGGCGATCGTCAACGGGACCGGGCGAGGCGTGATCGGCTGGATCTCCGATCGCTACGGCCGGCGCAGCACGCTCATCATCGTGTGCATCGTGCTGGGTTCCGCCCAGTTCGGCGTGCTGGTCTCGGGCTCCATGGGGAGCATGCCGTTCTTCCTGTTCTGCTCGATGGTCTCGGGCTTCGGCGGCGGCGCGATCTTCCCTCTCTTCGCCGCCATGACCGCGGACTACTTCGGTGAGAACAACAACGCCAGCAACTACGGCATGGTCTACAGCTCGAAGCTGATCTCCGGTCTGCTCGGCTCCGGCATGGGCGCGGTCGTCGTCTCCGCCTGGGACTACGAAGGCGCGTTCATCCTGGCCGGATCCGTCGGACTCGCATCCGCCGTCCTCGCCCTGTTCCTCCGGGCACCGGGGCGGCCGCGGGCCGGACGCGCCGCAGGCGTGCAGCCGTTCGTCGGCGACGTCACGTGAACCGATGAAGCGCTCGTAGCCGATGTCGCCGTCCGCGACGCCCACCGCACGGTGGGCGTCGCGGACGGCGTGTGCCGTGGCGGCGCCGACCTCGAGGTGGTGCCGCTGCGTGACTCCCGCGCAGCCTCGCGGGCAACCGGAGGCGATCAATGATCCTTTCGAACCAGACCGGAGTGAGGTAGCCCAACATGTCGACGTCAACGCGCCGTTCCGCACCGTCCACCGGCAGCGCCCAGGCCGGCGAGACGGTCATCGACCGTCTCGTGGAGGCCAACCGGCACTACGCCGCCGGATTCACCGACCCGGGCATGGGCGCCCGCCCCGTCCTGCAGGTGGCCGTCGTGGCCTGCATGGACGCCCGCCTCGACCTGCACGCGGCGCTCGGCCTGGAGCTGGGCGACTGTCACACCGTCCGCAACGCCGGCGGTGTGGTCACCGACGACACGATCCGCTCCCTGACCATCAGCCAACGCGCCCTGGGCACCCGCAGCGTCATCCTCATCCACCACACCGGCTGCGGTCTCGAAAAGCTGACCGAGGAATTCCGGCACGAACTGGAGATGGAGGTCGGACAGCGACCGGCGTGGGCGGTGGAGGCCTTCCGCGACGTCGATCAGGACGTCCGCCAGTCGATGCAGAGGGTGCGCACATCGCCGTTCCTGCCCCACACCGATGACGTCCGGGGCTTCGTCTTCGACGTGTCGACGGGGCTGCTCCGGGAGATCGACCCGCAGTCCTGAGCTGACCGGACCGAATTCGGCTCCGTTCTGGCGCAGACGAGACCCGCTCTGGCATACTGTATGCAATCACGCGGCGCGCTCACGCGGCGACCGGGAGAGCTGTTCGAAGGGCGAGGGCGCCTCATGGTTGGGCGCCCTCGTCGCCAGCGCTGGTCCAAGCCGTCGCCCAGGGCTCTCCCGGAGAGCTTGTACGGCGCCTTCCCGGCTGCGTCCCTGCCTGCCCGCCGCCTGACAGCAGACCGGAAACCACACGTGAGGGGGTCACCCGTGTCGTACCGCACCGCTTTCTCCGACGTGCTGAGCCGCGTCGTCGCGCCGTCCGCGGAAAAGGCTGGTGGGGAGGGGAGGTTTCCGCGCGGCTCGGTGACCGCCCTCGGCCAGGCCGGACTGCTCGGACTCACCGTCTCCGCGGAACTCGGCGGCGGCGGGCTGGGTCTGACGGACGCCGCCGAGGTGGTGGCGCAGGTGGCCGGTGCCTGTCCGGCGACAGCTGCGGTCCTCCAGTCCCACTATGCGGCGGTCGCCGTCGTCGAGGCGTACGGCAGCCGCTGGCTCCGTGGCGAGATCGCCGCCGGACGCCACCTCAGCAGCCTCGCGCTGGCGGAGGATGTCCCCGGCGGGGGGAGCGCGCAGGACCAGGCGGCCCGGGAACCCCGCTCCACCGCCAACCGCTCCGGTGGTGTGGTCGCCCTGCGCGCACGCAAGTACGAGGTGGTCGCGGCCGGAGAGGCCGACAGCTACGTCTGGTCCTCCCGGCCGCTCGCCGTGAAGGACGGTCTGACTCTCTGGGTGGTCCCGGCGCACGCCTCCGACCTGTTCGTCCCGGCCAGACCGGACGGGGGAGGGCCGTGCGGCAGTGCGACGTCGACGGTCTTCGCCGACCCGGTGCTCGTCCCCGCCGACGCGATGCTCGGACCGGACGGCGAAGGTCTCGACATCGTGCTGCGCACCGTCCTGCCCTGGGTGCTCGAACTGGAGGCCGCCGTCGGTGCCGCCGCCATCCACCCCTCGGTGGCTGCCGCCGCCATCGGGCCTGCTCGCCGCCCTGCCGATTCCCTTCTGATGTCGTGAATCCGGTCGGCGGGTGGCGGACAAGGCCTGCCGGGGCCCGGGTCCTCGGTGAAAGTTTGCTTGCCGGGATTCTGTATACAGAAGCTTGTATGCGGTATCGTCGGCCTGTATGCCGGCACCGACGGGAAGCGACGCGGCGCTGTTCGCCGGTCACGAACCCCGCGCATCCGCAGGAGAGGTGAAGGGCCCTATGTGCACGACTCGATCTTGTCGGACCGTAAGTGGAATCACGCGCTCGTACTCCCGCGCGTGACGGAGGACGGAGCGATCATGACGACCAGCGGGAGTGACGTGACGGTCGACAGCGTGGTCCGGACGGTGGTGGCGGCTCATCGGGGTCAGCGCGGCTCGCTGCTGCCGATACTGCACGCCGTTCAGGCCGAGTTGGGCCATGTGCCGCAAGAGGCGATTCCGGTGCTCGCGGACGAACTCAACCTCTCCCGGGCGGACGTCCACGGAGTGGTGACCTTCTACCACGACTTCCGCCGTGAACCGGCGGGGCGCACGACGGTCCGGATATGCCGCGCCGAGGCATGCCAGGCCCTGGGCGCCGACAGCCTGGTGGGCTACGCCCGCGAGGCCGGATGCTCCCTGGGCGAGACGACCGCGGACGGCTCGGTCACCGTCGAGCAGGTCTTCTGCCTCGGCAACTGCGCCCTCGGACCGGCGGTAGAGGTGAACGGCCGACTGTACGGACGAGTGGACACGGCCCGGTTGGGCTCGATCCTCAAGGGGACGGTGTCGTGATGAAGGACTCTTCGGACTCCGCGGTGACGGTCTACGTCCCCCGCGACTCGGCGGCCAGGTCCGTCGGCGCGGACGAGGTCGCCGATGCCCTGCAACGTGCGTCGGCCGGCGGGGACTTCGCCATCGACGTGGTCCGCAACGGATCACGCGGCATGCTGTGGCTGGAGCCGCTGGTCGAGGTGGTGACGCCGAACGGCCGCGTCGGCTACGGGCCGGTGGCGCCCGAGGACGTGCCGGGCCTCCTGGCCGCCGGCATGCTCGAGGGAGCGGCCCACCCTCTGCGGCTCGGTGTCGTGGACGAACTGCCCTGGCTGGCACGCCAGACACGGGTCACCTTCGCCAGGATCGGCGTGACCGACCCGCTGTCGCCGCAGGACTACGTGCGGCACGGCGGCCTGGTCGGGCTGCGCACCGCCCTGCAACTCCCGTCCGCGGACGTGGTCACCGAGGTCACCGACTCCGGCCTGCGTGGCCGCGGTGGCGCGGGCTTCCCGGCAGGCATCAAGTGGAAGACCGTGCTCGAGTGCACCGACGAGCTCAAGTTCGTCTGCTGCAACGCCGACGAGGGTGACAGCGGGACCTTCGCCGACCGCATGGTCATGGAGGGCGACCCCTTCATGCTCATCGAGGGCATGACCATCGCCGCCCACGCGGTCGGCGCGACCGAGGGCTACATCTACATCCGCTCGGAGTACCCCGACGCGGTCGCCACCATGCGCGCGGCGATCGAGATCGCGCGCGAGGAGGGATGGCTCGGGACCGGCATCCTCGGCTCGGAGCTCACCTTCGACCTGCACGTCCGCGTCGGCGCCGGCGCGTACATCTGCGGCGAGGAGACCTCCATGCTGGAGAGCCTGGAAGGCAAGCGGGGCACGGTCCGCGCCAAGCCGCCGATCCCCGCGATCGAGGGCCTGTTCGGCAAACCGACCGTGGTGAACAACGTCCTCACCCTGGCCACCGTGCCCATCGTCATGGCGAACGGGGCGAAGGCGTACCAGGAGCTCGGCGTCGAGCGGTCGCGCGGCACCCAGGTGTTCCAGCTCGGTGGCAACATCGCGCGCGGCGGCATCGTGGAGACGGCGTTCGGTGTCACGCTGCGCGAACTCGTCGAGGACTACGGCGGCGGGACGCACTCCGGGCGCCCGGTGCGTACGGTGCAGGTCGGCGGTCCGCTCGGTGCCTACCTGCCGACGTCGATGTTCGACCTGCCGATGGATTACGAAGCCTTCGCCGCGGCCGGCGCGATGGTCGGCCACGGCGGCATCGTCGTGTTCGACGACAGCGTCGACATGGCCGCGCAGGCCCGCTTCGCGATGGAGTTCTGCGCCGAGGAGTCCTGCGGCAAGTGCACGCCGTGCCGGGTCGGTTCCGTCCGTGGCGTCGAGGTGATCGACAAGATCGTGGCCGGGCAGCAGCGGGACGAGAACCTGGCACTGCTCGAGGATCTGTGCGACCTGATGACCGATGGTTCGCTGTGCGCGATGGGCGGGCTGACGCCGATGCCCGTACGCAGCGCCATCACTCATTTCCCTGACGATTTCCTCGCTCGCGACGCAGGCCGGGAGATCCAGCCCACGCAGGCGAGTGGCGCGAGGACGGAGGGCACGGCATGACACTTCTCAAGGAACCCGACTTCGGTACACCGGAACGGCCCGGCGAGGCAACGGTCTCGGTGGAAGTGGACGGGCTGCCGGTGACGGTGCCGGAGGGCACGTCGGTGATGCGCGCCGCCGCGCAGGCCGGCATCGACATCCCCAAACTCTGTGCCACCGACAGCCTCGAGCCGTTCGGCTCGTGCCGGCTGTGCGTGGTGGAGATCGACGGCAGGCGGGGCACCCCGGCGTCCTGCACCACGCCGGTGGCGGACGGAATGCGGGTGAGCACGCAGACACCGAAGGTGGAGAAGCTCCGCCAGGGCGTCATGGAGCTCTACATATCCGACCATCCGCTGGACTGCCTCACCTGCCCGGCCAACGGCGACTGTGAGCTGCAGGACATGGCCGGCGTGGTCGGGCTGCGGCAGGTCCGGTACGGCTACGAGGGCGAGAACCACCTCGACGCCGAGAAGGACACGTCCAACCCGTACTTCGACTTCGACGCGTCCAAGTGCATCGCCTGCTCCCGCTGCGTCCGGGCCTGCGGCGAGGTGCAGGGCACGTTCGCGCTGACCATCGAGGGGCGCGGCTTCGACTCCAAGGTCTCGGCGGGCGCCGGCGAGAGCTTCATGGAATCCGAGTGCGTCTCCTGCGGGGCCTGCGTGCAGGCCTGCCCGACCTCCACGCTGCAGGAGAAGTCGGTGGTCGAGCTCGGCATGCCGACCCGGTCGGTGGTCACCACCTGCGCGTACTGCGGTGTCGGCTGCTCGTTCAAGGCCGAGCTGCGTGGCGACGAGCTGGTGCGCATGGTGCCCTACAAGGACGGTGGCGCGAACGAGGGCCACTCCTGTGTGAAGGGCAGGTTCGCCTTCGGCTACGCGACGCACCCCGACCGGGTGCTCAAGCCCATGGTCCGCGACAAGATCACCGATCCCTGGCGCGAGGTCGAGTGGGACGAGGCGATCGGCACGGTCGCCAGGAGGATGCGCGAGATCCAGGGCACGTACGGATCGAGTGCGATCGGCGCCATCACCTCGTCGAGGTGCACGAACGAAGAGGTCTACGTCGTCCAGAAGATGGTGCGCGCGGCGTTCGGCAACAACAACGTGGACACCTGCGCCCGGGTCTGCCACTCCCCGACGGGATACGGGCTCAAGCAGACCTTCGGCGAGTCGGCGGGCACCCAGGACTTCCGGTCGGTGGCCCAGGCCGATGTGATCATGGTGATCGGTGCGAACCCCACGGACGGGCACCCGGTGTTCGCCTCGCGGATGAAGCGCCGGCTGCGCGAGGGCGCGAAGCTCATCGTGGTCGACCCGCGCCGCATCGACCTGGTGCGCTCGCCGCACATCCAGGCCCAGCACCACCTCCAGCTCAAGCCCAGCACGAACGTCGCCGTGGTCAACGCCATGGCGCACGTGGTCGTCACCGAGGGCCTGGTCGACCGCTCCTTCG
Organism: Streptomyces sp. NPDC001970; assembly: GCF_053594115.1. NCBI lineage: Bacteria > Bacillati > Actinomycetota > Actinomycetes > Kitasatosporales > Streptomycetaceae > Streptomyces > Streptomyces sp. NPDC001970. Next base: position 7,391 of record NZ_JBSFDW010000069.1, read on the forward strand.
TGGACCAGCGCTGCGAGGGCTTCGACGAGTGGGCGGAATTCATCGCCCGCCCGGAGAACAGCCCCGAGGCGGCCGAACCGATCACCGGCGTTCCGGCCGACGAACTGCGGGCGGCGGCCCGGCTGTACGCGCAGGCACCCAACGGAGCCATCTACTACGGCCTCGGCGTCACCGAGCACAGCCAGGGCTCGACCATGGTCATGGGCATGGCCAACCTCGCGATGGCGTGCGGCAACATCGGCCGTGACGGCGTCGGTGTGAACCCGCTGCGCGGACAGAACAACGTGCAGGGCTCCTGCGACATGGGCTCGTTCCCGCACGAGCTGCCCGGCTACCGGCACGTCTCCGACGACGCCGTGCGCAACGTGTTCGAGAATCTCTGGGGCGGCACCATCCTCGCCGAGCCCGGGCTGCGGATCCCGAACATGTTCGACGCGGCGATCGACGGGACCTTCCGCGGCCTGTTCGTCCACGGCGAGGACATCGCCCAGTCCGACCCCAACCTCAAGCACGTCACCGCCGCACTGGAGGCCATGGAACTGGTCGTCGTCCAGGACCTGTTCCTCAACGAGACGGCGAAGTTCGCGCATGTGTTCCTGCCCGGTGCGTCCTTCCTCGAGAAGGACGGCACATTCACCAACGCAGAACGCCGGATCAACCGGGTGCGCGCGGTGATGAAGCCGAAGACGGGCAAGCACGAGTGGCAGATCGTCAGCGAGATCGCCACCGCCATGGGTTACCCCATGTCCTACGACCGGCCGAGCCAGATCATGGACGAGATCGCCACGGTCACGCCCACCTTCACCGGCGTGTCCTTCGAGGTGCTGGACAAGCTCGGCAGCGTGCAGTGGCCGTGCAACGAGTCGGCTCCGGAAGGCACGCCGATCATGCATGTGGACGAATTCGTCAGGGGCAAGGGCAAGTTCGTCGTCACGTCCTATGTGCCGACGAACGAGCGGAGCACCCGGCGGTTCCCGCTGGTGCTGACGACGGGGCGGATCCTCAGCCAGTACAACGTCGGGGCGCAGACGCGCCGCACCGGCAACGTCGCCTGGCATCCCGAGGACGTGCTGGAGCTGCATCCGCACGACGCCGAGGTCCGCGGCATCACCGACGGCGACCGGGTGACGCTGGCCAGCCGGGTCGGGCGGACCACGCTGCGCGCGGAGATCTCCGACCGGATGCCGGCCGGGGTCGTGTACACCACGTTCCACCACCCCGTGACCGGCGCCAACGTGGTGACCACGGAGAACTCGGACTGGGCGACCAACTGTCCCGAGTACAAGGTGACCGCCGTGCAAGTGGGGCTCGAGCACCCGCTCCAGCGCGGCGAATCGGAACACGCCGAGGCCGACGTACTCACGGTGGTGGACTGAGATGGCAGGCGGCGCGCCGTCGGAGCGACGGATGGCCAACGACATCGCCGCGAACCTCGGGCACCTGCCGGGTGGACTGGCGGCCGAGGAAATCGCCGGACACATCGGCAGGTTCTGGGACCCGCGCATGCGCACCCGGCTGGTCGCGCTCGTCGACGCCGGTGCGGACGGGCTGGATCCCTTGGTGATCGACGCGGTGAAGCTCCTGCGCTGACGCGAGGGGCCGCCCCCTCGGACTCGGCTCCGAGGGGTGAGTGGAACGCAAGAGTGCCTTCTGAGTCGGGACGACGTGATTCGATCCGTAGAATCCGGCGGTCCGACCCAGGAGGCACTTTGGCGTGCGTGGGAGGCTGAGCGGTCCTGGCTTGTCTCCGGGCGCGCGCAGGGGCCCGAGGGGAGGCTTGCAGGTCTTCGTCCGGCGTAAGGGCAATACCGGGACTCTGTTGGTGATGTTGGCAGGTCATGCGGCGGCTGTGCACAGGGTGCGGAAGCGGGTGACGACGCTGTCGCAGGCAAGGTCGATTGCTCGTAACGTTGACGACCTCCCGACGGAGGGACGCACGCTGAAGGCAGCCGACAGTCTCTTTCTGGCGTGGACCCCACAAGATCACGGCCCACAGACGGCCCAGGCCGCGTGATAGGGCTCCGGCCAGAGGCAAACGCCCTGGCCGGAGTCAGGCAGGATGGGGCGTTCTTCCCATCTTGCGGCATTCAACAGAGCGTCCCGCGTGGCACACGAACGCCAGTAAGGTGCCGCGCATGCCCCTCTCCCGCACCATGCCCGATGCCCCGCCGACATGCCCGGAGTGCGACGAGCCAGTGAAAGCTGGCGGTTTCGTCCTCTCCAGCCGGGAGGACGATGGCACCCGAGCCTGCCGCACGCTCTGGCAGTGCCCAGGCCGACACATCTGGTGGAAGTGGGCGGATCGTCCGGATGACCCGCTGGAGCTCTGCCCGCACCCGCAGCTCTTCCGCAGCTGACATCAACGACGGCGCACAGTTGCATCCCTGAGCAACCCAGCACGGCAGTCGAAGGGCCCGGCGCACGCGCGGCAGAGGGCCGGCGCTCGAACTTACAAAGCAGATGTCGGCGGTTCGAAACCGTCCGCGCCCACCAGCGGGAAGCACGACGAAGGCCCAGGTCACCGGTACTGAACCGGGATCCTGGGCCTTGTTCGTTCCTCGGCCGAGAAGGCCCGGGAGGGGCCTCGTGCCAGTTACGTGCCAGATGGAGGCCACATCGGGGCCCACATCACGCCTTCCCAATCTTGGACCTTCTTGATCTGACGGTCGACGTGGTCAGCGATGGCGTGGTCACGGCCGTTCACCAGGTGTTGGTAGATCAGAGCGGCCCGCACCGAGGAGTGCCCCATCCGCTGCATCAGCTCACGCGTCGTGGCGCCGCCGGTCGCGGCGAGAGTGTTCCCGGTGTGGCGCAGATCGTGGAAGTGCACGTCCCCCAGGCCGGTCGCCTTCAGGGCCCGCAGCCACAGGCGGCGGAAGTTGTTCCGGCGAAGCTGTCCGCCTCGCGCCGCGGTGAACACCAGCCCGGCGCGGCCCGGCTCGGCGTACGCGTCGAGATGAGCGGCGAGGTCCGCCGTCAGCGAGGCCGGGAAGGCCACGGTGCGCACACCGGCCGCGCTCTTCGGCGCCTTGACCACGATGCCGTCCGTCCGCGTCTCTGCCAGAGCACGCCGCACGGCGACGGTTCGCCGCTCGAGGTTGACGTCATGGCGCTGGAGTCCGGCCAGCTCCCCGAACCGCAGGCCGGTGAAGGCCGCCAGGAGGATGAGCACCCGGAAGCGCGCCGGCACGGCGTCGGCGAGCTGGAAGACCTCGGAGACGTCGAGGAACAGGCGCTCGTCTGTCTTGGCCGCCCCCGCACCCTTGACGCGGCAGGGGTTGCGCTGGGTCCGCACCGCCACCCTGGGTGTCACGGGCACCAAGCTCAACTGGCTCGCCGCCGACCACCACGGCACCTCCAGCCTCGTCCTGGACGCCGCAACCCTCGCGGTCACTAAGCGCTACACCACTCCGTTTGGCGCCCTCCGCGGTACCGCACCCGCGTCCTGGCCGGACGACAAGGGCTTCCTCGGAAAGCCCGCCGACGGCACGACCGGTCTCACCCACATCGGCGCCCGCGAATACGACCCCGGCATCGGCCAATTCATCAGCGTCGACCCAGTCCTGGTCCTCGACCAGCACCAGTCCCTCAACGGCTACGCCTACGCCTACGCCAACAACACCCCCGTCACCGCAAGCGACCCCACCGGCCTGTGCATCGACCCTGGCAACGGACACTGCCAGCCGGATGACGGCGGCCAGAACGGCGGCAAGGTCGACCCGGCGTTCCCCATCAACACCAGCGACGGTGACGGGGACGTAAACAACGACGTAGATGGCACCCTCACCAGCGGCACTGGAAACGGCCTGGGTGGCCGGGTGCCAGGTGCCGTTGGCTCAGACTTTCTCTACGTCATCAAGCTTGTGCGGCGGGCCACCCGGGGGGTGGTCCGCCGCACAAGTGGTTCAGGTCCCGCGTGTGAGCGGCCGGCTCTTGGTCAGCGGAGACCGAAGGCCCGGATCACGGTCTGCGCGACCGCGTTGCCGGCACTGTCCTGGGCGTGAGCCCGCAGCGAGACGAACTGGGCCTTCTTCGGAGCGGACAGCCCGAACCGGCCGTCTTCTCCGCTGGTGATCTTCTGCCAGGTGTGTCCGTCGTCGTAGGACACCTCCAAGGTGACCGCTGACAGGGTGCCGGCGCCCGTGGCGTGGTCGAGGTGGGCGACGGATGCCGTCAGTGTCGCGTTCTTGGCGGCCTTGCCTGCCGCGTCGGTGTCGACGCCGTAGTTGATCTGCATGAGCGGCAGGACTGCCTTCTCGTTCCCCGACGGAGCCTGGGAGGTGAAGTCCCATTCGGTGTGCGTGGTGGAGGAGTACGGGCTCACCGTGCTGTCACGGTTGGCGTCCAGGACGAGACGGTACGGCAGCTTGCCGGCGCCGGGTGCGTCAGCCTGCACCATGGTGTTTCCCGAGTTCCGGGCCAGTTGGGTGTCACCCTGGTACAGCGTGAGGGTGTGCCGCATGCCCTGGTAGTCCATGGACATACCGACGTGGTCCGAACCGCCCCAGGCGGGGACGTCCAAGGTCAGCCAGTTCCCGTTGCGGGTGGGCGACTTGTAGTTGTTGTTCAGGTACGGACGCTCGATGGGCTTGAACCACTCCTGCGCCTGCGTGCTGCCCGCCCGGTACGTGGTGCGCGGCTCGATCTCGTAGATCAGACCGTCGACGTACGCCTCCTGGCCCCAGGAGTATCCGGGCCCGGTGGAGACCCAGTCGACCCGCTGTGAGTTCACCGGCTCCGACATGGGCATACCGATCCCCCACCTCGGGTTGTAGACCGGCCAGTCGTAGCGGAACTCGCCTCCGCCCCGGGTCGCATCGGGGCTGTCGAAGGTGACGTTCACCCGCGCGAGGTTCTTCGGGCCGCCCTGGACGACCATGTTGTCCGGGATCTCGTTGTGCCACGTCCACATCAGGTCGTACACGTAAGGGCTGACCGGCTGCGAGTCCGCCGAGAGCACCGCCCCGTGAGCGGAGGCCTGGCCGAAGAGCTTCTCGCCCTCGTCCGTGCTCAACAGCGTGACGTCGATTCGGGCGGGGGTCCCCGTCCACGGCGTCTTGCTGTAGCTCCGGAACCCTCGCCCGGGTGTGTTGTTCACGACCAGCAGGAGCTTGGCGCCCGCCTCGATCGCCGCGGCGGCCTGGTCGGCGTCTCTGATCGTGTCGTTGCGGCGGACGACCACCGCCTTGCCCCGTGCGTCCAGACGGGCGTAGTCCGCGTTCGTGCCGTCGCCGGCGGCCACGAGCGGGAGTCTGTAGTGGCCCTGGGGCAGCGGGGTGACGTCCTGTTGCCGGTGGGCGTCGGTGAACTCGGTGGTCTTGGTGGCGATGGCGAGTGCCGGCTGCTCCTTGCGCCAGCGGGCGCCGAGGTAGAAGTCGCCGTGGGTCACCTTGTGCGTGGTGGGCTGGGCCCACAGGCTGTCGTAGTTGGTCTGGGTCTCCATGTAGTCGCGCCAAAGCTTGCCGCCCATCGAGCGGGTGTACTCCAGGCGCTGGTAGGTCGCCTCGGTCCGCTGCGGCGTGGTCATGTCGATCCGCTCGATCTTCGCGGCGTCCAGGGTGACCGTGGTGTCGTGGTCTATCACGACATCGGGGTCACCGAGCAGCGCCATCCCCATCGAGTGCGGGCCGTGGACACCCTGCACGGCCTTCCACTCCAGCACCGAGTAGACGTCGTCCGGGAGGTAGCCCTCCGCCGTGCCGGTCTCGTCGACGATCCACTGCTGGGGCGCGTCGTCGCCGGACCGCAGCAGGTCGACGACCCCTGACATCGGCTTTCCGTGTGCGTCCTTGAGGACCACGGTCAGCTTGTGCGCGACGTCGCCCAGCGACGCGGCCGTGTGGGTGACGACCTTCCCCGCCGTGTCGGCCGCGACGATCTGGCCGGTCCAGCGGCCTTTCCCTGTCGCCGTGGAGCCGTCGATGGTGACCGTGACCTCGGCGGTGCCGTGCGCCGGCACGACGACTTGGGGGGCGGACAACCGGAACATTCCCGCAGGGGCGTTCGGGGCCTGCACGGACAGGTCGAGGGTGACCGGCACGTCACCTATGTTGGTGTACGTGACCGGGCGTTTCACCGCGCCGGACCCGTCCGCCGGCACCAGGGGGGCGAACGCGGTCGCGGAGGCGAAGACGTCGGCGCTCAGCGCCGACGGGACGTCCACCCGGCCGCTGCCCACCTGGAAGGCGTTGTACTTGGGCAGCTGCTTCGAGCTGCTCACCAGCAGGTCCTTCAACTGGGAGCCGGTCAGCCCGGGGTGCGCGGCCGCGAGCAGGGCCGCGGCGCCCGCGACATGCGGGGTGGCCTGAGAGGTCCCGCTGAACGTCAGGTAGCTGCCCTCGCCAAACGGTGAGTATTGGGAGCGTGCCGCCACAATGTCGACGCCGGGCGCGCTGATCTCCGGCTTGAGCGCGCCGTCGACGCGCGGGCCCTGGCTGGAGAAGTAGGCGACGTCGTCCGAGGAGTCGACGGCCCCCACGGTCAGGGCGGCGTCAGCCGCGGCCGGGCTGCCGATGCTTTGGTCTGTACCGGTGTTGCCCGCGGCGACCACGAACAGGGCCCCGGTCTCGGCGCTCAGACGGTTGACCGCCGTGCTGAGGGGGTCGGTGCCGTCGGACGGGGCCGAGGAGCCCAGGCTCATGTTGATGATGTCCGCCTGCTGGTCCACCGCGGCCCACTCCATGCCGGCCAGCACCCAGGATTGCTGGCCGGAACCCGCGTTGGAGAGCACCTTGCCGATGTGCAGGCGCGCGCCGGGGGCGACGCCCTTCTCCTTGCCGTCCGACGCGGCCCCCGTGCCGGCGATGGTGGACGCGACGTGGGTGCCGTGCCCATGGCGGTCCGTCGCGTCCTCGTCCGGGACGAAGCTCTGCGAGGCCGCTATCTGGCCGGCCAGGTCAGGGTGTTCGGCGTCGATGCCGGTGTCCAGGACGGCGACGTCCACGCCCTTCCCGGTGTCACCGGCCTCCCACGCCTGCGGCGCGCCGATCTGGGAGGTGGACTCGGCGAGATCCGCCTTCACGACCCCGTCGAGCCAGATACGGGCGATACCCGCACCGAAGGCCGGTTTGCCGGACGCGGACGCGGCTGCCGCGGTCCTCGAGCCCGACGCCGGCGCGGAGGTGACAGCCCGCCAGAATTCCGCCGACCGGTCCCGGTCCTCGGTCAGCGCGGCACCCTGGACACTGCCGAGGGCCCTGACCCGGGTGGCGCCCTTGGGGGTTGCGGAACGCAGCCCTGAGGCGGCTTTGCTGTCGTACGAGACGATGAGCGGCAACTGGTCGCGATGTGCGTCGTCGTAGCCGTCCGCGACGAGCCGGCTGATGTTGAACAGGCGCTTGTCCAGCGTGCCCGCTGCCACGTAGGGGAGAACGGAGTCGGGATACACGTACAGGTCGCCGTTCGACTCCGTGATGCGCGCCTGGGTTTCCGTCCCGGCGGCACCACGCACATCGACGGTTCCACCGGCCTTGCTACCGGACTGCCGGGTGGTGACGACGTCACCCGTGATCAGGGTGACGGTGTGGACGCCGGACGGCACGTTGCGCTGCGCGGCGGGAGCAGCGGAGTCGGTGGTCGCGGATGCCGCGGCGTGGGCGGGGGACAGGGCGGCGGGTTGTACCAACGACAGGAGGGCGGCGCCGGCGACGGCGAGCACACTCCAGCGTCTCGGTGATGATCTCAAGGCATTCCCTAAGTGTTCCGTGGGGCCAGGTCGGTCCCCAAGGGTTCATGACCGAAGTGACGGATCGGCGGGGGATCGGATGGCCGACGCTGTGGACCGATCGTGGGGGTTCTGGGATCGCGCGGCCGGTTGGCGTGGACGATCAGAGTTAAGGCTTGTGGCCGGGAGATGTATAGATCAGACTCGTGTCTGAAATCGCCAGTTGGCGAATCGCGCCAACAGGCCCGACGGCACGCCGGGCAGTGACGACCAGGAGGACGTCCGGTGCTCGGTGCCCTTGGGATCAGCGAGTTCGACGAGCGGGTCTACCGCGCTTATCTGGCCAAGCCGGACCAGACAGCGTGGGAGATCGCCGAACACCTGGGCACCACACCCAGCCGGATACGGCACGCGGTGGCCCGGTTGGTGGAACTGGGCGTGCTGCGAAGAGAACGGCGCGGCCAGTATCAGCCGGTCAGCCCGCGGACCGCGTTGAGCGCACTGCTCGCCAGGCGCCGAGCCGATACCGAGGCGGCGTTCACCGCGGTGTGGGACGCGGTCGATGACCTGGCAAGTGAGTACCGCGCCAACCGGCTGCAGGGGGATCCGACCGGGCTGGTGGAGGTGATCACTGGTGAGGCGGCGGTCACCCTACGGGTGGCCGAGCTGACCCAATCGATGCGCACCCACTTCTGGGTACTTGACCGGCCCCCGTACCTGGGCCCGTACAGCAACGAGTTGGAGGAGACCTTCACGATGGACCTGCTGGGCCGCGGCCTCGACATACGGTCCGTCTACACCCCGGAGGCGTTGGAAGTGCCTGGCCGATTCGAGCTGATCACCCGCCTGGCCAAGCTGGGCGAGCAGGCCCGAATCCTGCCGACCCTGCCGTTCAGGCTGCGGATCATGGACCGTCATGTCGCGCTGCTCGCACTGATCGGAGGACGGTACGACAGAATCGCCGTCGTCCATCGGTCGGGTCTGCTCGATGCAATCCTCGAGCTGTTCGACGTCTACTGGCAGCGGGCACAACCCATCGTCTCAACGGCCCCGGAGACCTCCGACCAGCCGAGCACGGATGATCTCTTGCTGTTGAGAATGTTGCAAGCGGGCTATAAGGACCAGGCGATCGCCCGGCAACTGGGGACGAGCGCGCGCACCGTGACCCGCCGGATCGCTGCGATTGCGTCCCGGCTCGGCCTCGAGACCCGATTCCAGCTGGGCACCGAAGCCGCCAAGCGAGGCTGGATCTGAAAGAGCGTTTTGTCCCAGCAGGGCTGTTTGATAGCTCGGGCGAAGAAGCCGCTTGGATCAGGTGATCGCGCGTGTGACGATCGGGTCGTGAGAGCCCGCAAGGTCTGCGGTTGAACGCGGGATCGTGCGTAGAGGCAAGGAGATGTGCCGGGAGTGGTCACTGGGGGAACAGCGCGGCTGCTGCTCAGTAACGGCGGTCGGCGCTGGAGCTGACCGTGGAGCGCTGGGCGGATACGCACCAGATTCTCCCGAAGCAGACGTGGGTCGTTGTCACTCACTCGCCTGCGGCAGATGGTTCATGGTCCGGGACTCTGTGTGGGGACGAGCCATTCCAGGTCGACCATCGGCCCGAATCGGTCGCGGTGTGGGTCAACGGCAACTGCTTCCACCTCAGCGACGTGGAGGGTCACGCAATCGACTCGGCCGACTGGCAGTGCCCTGCTCAGGGTTCTGCCTCCTGACTTGGTGTGCTCAGGAGTCGCGCCAGTTCGGCGTGGACTCGCGGGTGAGCCGTCGGCTTATGAGGTCGACCATGGCCACCTTGATGTGGCCGAGTCGGACGACGAGGAGGCGTTCTCCCTGTTGTTCATGTGCGACTTCGACGAGCCCGACGCACAGGAAGTGCGCCTCGGCATGGACACACACTGTGTTGTCACACCCGACCAGAACACCGCCTACGGCTGTATACGCGAAGTGGAACTGGACGGCGATGTGCTGCGGGTGACATTGGACCCCTCGTCGTTGGATGCCCTCGGCTTGACCGATCCCGTCGTCGAGGCCTTGCTTCGGGCGCCGGCGGCGGACGTGGCACGCATGCGCGAAGTGCTGCCGCGCATACTGGCGTACGGGCGCCCAGATGCCCGCCCGAGACTGATCGAGCTGTAGCGAGTACAGCACCGGAGTACAGCAACCACAGCAACCGAGCTCGCCCGGCAGTGCCCTCGAAGGGCCGCATCCCGACGGGTATGACCAGCAACGGCCGTTGTACATAGAGCTACGGATCAGAAGTCTCCGTGCCCTCGCCGTGCCCGTCCGGTCGGGAAACAGCGGGGAACAGCGGTCGCTGACGGACAACGCTCATGAGAACGGCCCCTGACCAAGTTGGCTGGTCAGGGGCCATTGAGGTGCGGTGGGTGTGGGATTTGAACCCACGGTGACGTCGCCGCCAAGGGTTACGTCGGCAGGGGTGTGCGCAGGGCGAGGATGGCCATGTCGTCGTGGCCGTCGCTGGGGTTGTGGTCGGCAAGGGTCTGGCAGAGCTCGTTGAGGGGCAGGTCGCCGTGGGTGGCCGCGGTTTGGGCGAGGGCGTCGAGGCTGGTGTCGATGGGGTGCTGGGGGTTCTCGATCAGTCCGTCGGTGAAGAAGACCACGGTGGAGCCGGCGGAGAGTGGGTGGGTGTGGTCGGGGCGGGGTTGGTCGGCGTCCACTCCGAGGGGGATTCCGGGATCGGCATGCAGGTACTTCGGCCGCCGACCGGGGGTGATGAGCAGGGGCGGGAGGTGGCCTGCGGTGCTCCAGCGCAGGGTCCAGGTGGAGCCTTCGGGTTCGATGCGGGCCAGGCAGGCGGTGGTGACGGGGTTGTTGGTGATGGCGTGCAGGGTGTGGTCGAGCTGGGTGAGGACTGCGCTGGGCGGGGTGCGGCGGTCGTAGAACAGGGCGCGCAGCATGTTGCGGGTCTGGGCCATGGCGGCCGCGGCTTTCAGGTCGTGGCCGCAGACGTCGCCGATGACGGCTGCGCACGCCCCGTCCGGGAGCAGAAAGGCGTCGTACCAGTCACCGCCGACCTGTGCTGGGGTGGTCGCCGGCCGGTAGATGGCGGCGCCCTCATACGGTTGCAGGTCGGACAGCGTCGGCAGCAGCAGACGCTGGAACAGCTCACTGCCTGCCCGGGCATGCTCGAACAGGCGCGCGTTTTCGATGGCCACTCCGGCGGCCCCGGCAAGTGCAACGACGATGTCCTCGTCGTGCGCATCGAAGGGCTCGCCGTCACGCCGGTCGGCCAGGTAAAGGTCCCCGTAGACCTCGCCCCGGACGCTGATCGCCACCCCGAGAAGGCTGCGCATCGGCGGGTGGCCGGGCGGGTACCCTGCGGAATGCGGATGGGAGGAAATCTCCTGGACCCGGAGCGGTTCGGGCCGGCGGATCAGGGTCCCGAGCAGACCCCGCCCGCGCGGAAACTCGACGGCGCCCAGGTCGGCCCGTTCCTGCTCGCTCAGCCCCACGGGGATGAAGTGCGCAAGGCCCTTGCCCTCTTCATCGAGGACGCCCAGCGCACCGTAGCGGGCCTGGACCAGGTCCATGGCTGCCCTGACGATCCGGTCCAGCACCACTGGCAGCTCCAGCTCCCGGCTGACTGCCATGACCGCGTCCAGCAGCGCCTGCAGCCGGTCCCTGGTCCGGGCGAGCCCCCGGAGCTGCGCGGAGATCTGGTCGAGCTGGTCGTCCAGGAAGCCATGCAGGTCAGAAATGTTCGGAGGTTTCGGTTGATCACGTTCCATGGGCTCTCCCGACGCCACCGCACAAGCCGTCCTCCCTGGCGGGCGTGCATTGCTCACCCTCACCCACCGGCATGGGGACCCCGCGCAGGTCACACCGCTCGGGCTGAGCCTGTCCCGGACCGCCGACATTCGGTGCACTGTCGGTCATCCCTCCTGTCTATCGCCTTGAGCCGGCCACCGCCCCCCGACGCTCCGGGACTAGAAACAGGTACTCATGCCTGCCCCCACGGGGTGTAGCCGAGGTCCAGGTGCCCGAGCCGGGACAGGCGCTGCACCTGCGCGACGAACGCCTGGGTGAACAGGCGCTGGGCCGACGTCTCGCCGTACCGCTCGATGTGGTCGAACACCAGCTGGTGGTCGGTGGCTGCCCGGTTGCGCCAGTCCAGGATCTGCTCCCGGGTGAGGTCCTCGAGGGCCAGCTCCTGGTCGACGTCGACGGTCTTCGGCTCCGCGGCGACGGTGGCCGGACGGGGCGCGGGCAGCACGACCCGGTCCACCGGCACGGCCGGGACGTCGGCGGCCGGCTGCGCGGCCGCAGCTTCGGCGCGGTCCTTGGTGGCGGCCTGCCGCGTTCGAGTTCAACTCCCGTTGGGAGATGACGGCCCCCCAGATCAGGGCCGAGGTCCGTGGCACGGACATCGATCTGGACTCGTACTACGGTTCGCGGTCCACCCCGTTCGATGCCGAGGGGGAGCGGCTCGTCACGGTGGACGCGGTACCAGGGAGAAGCCTGACCTGCGGCCCGGGACTGTGCGGGGCAAGCTCGCAGTGATCCGCGACGATTCCGCGCAGGACGGGGACGACCTCGCGGAGGCGGCTGCGAAGGCGGGCGCCAAGGGCATCGTGATCGTCATGCCCGAGGGGTTCCCGGCCTGGACCCGCTGGAAGCCGACGGGGACGCGTACCGCCATCCCCGTTGTCCGGCTGGACGCGGCCGACGGCGCCGAGCTGCTGCAGTACGCGAAGAAGCCAGGACCGCCGTGGACATTTCCGGGACGGTCGAGAGCCCGTACCTGTACGACATCAAGGCAATCTGGCACCAGCAGATCCCGCAGGACGTGACGTACATAGTCTCGGACCGCAACACCGCACAGGTGAAGGCGGCTTCGCAGTCCCCGCCGGAGAGGCCGACTTCCGCCTGGACCTGACGACCGATCGCGAGACCGAGTACTGGCAGACCGGAACGAGGACCTCCACGTCCTGGACGTTCCGTTCGGACACCGCGGCCACAACCGGTTCACCGCCACCATCGAGCGGCCGGGCGACCAGCGGCAGGGTGCGTACGTGACCCTGCGGGTCACGGCCTCCGACAAGGCGGGCAACACGGTCACGCAGGCCGTGGAACGGGCCTACCTGCTCGGCAAGTGAGCAAGCGCCTCCGCGGGAACCCCGCGGAGGCGCCGACGGACCGTCGCGGGGGGGGGGGGGGGGGCGAACCCCCCCCCCCCCCGCCGGGGCGGAGAACC
>NZ_JBSFDW010000070.1:0-13813 GCF_053594115.1 Streptomyces sp. NPDC001970
TGTTGTGGGCGCTGCTGCGTGACGGACGGGTCTTCACCGCCGCCCCACCGGTCACGCAAGCGGCTTGACTTCGTCATTGAGACTCCGGCCCAAAGCCGCTACACCGACCTGGACCGTCGCGGCCGCTGTCAGTGCCGCCGTTACACAATGCGCCCATGAGTGATCGCTACGAAGTCGTCTTCTCCTGCTTCTTGCGCGACGACACCCCAGCGTCGGTTATGACGGCCTTGCGCTGGCATCTGGGCATGGATGCCGAGTACCCCGAGGATCTCGACGACGAGGACGGACAGCTCTACCCGCTACTCGCTCCAGACAACTACAACAACAGTCGTCTGCCCGGCGGGGACGTCGCGTCCTTGCGCCGCACAGTGCAGGAGTTCACCTCGTCCGGCGAGCGGCATGAGTGGGAGCTCTTCGCACGCAAAGACTGGGTCGACGACTCCATGCTCTACCTCCGTGACCTCTTGGACCTGCTCGCCCCACATGTGGCGAGTCCCGGCTACGGGGGGCACTTCCGCGACATCGACGGCACGGCGCTGACCGTCTTCACCTTCCGCGACGGTACGTACGAACCCATTGAGATGCCCTGGGGGTATTGACCGGCCATGACACTCGGATGGGGCTTCGTGCCCCTGGCGTGCCCGATCCTGCGGGACACAGCGGGGACTCCCGGGGAACAGCGGCATCGGTCGCGCGCCGACCCAGGTCAAGGAGTTGCCAGGTCAGCCGCCATCCGCATACGTGGTCTTCCAAACTGGGGCTCCAAACAGAACCCGCCCCTCGCATTCGCGATCATCCCTGTTGCCATGGGTCGGCACCTGCGATGATCACGGCCGTGAGGACGATGTCAAAGTGGTGCCGCGTGACTCTCCCCTGGTTGGGGCTGGCTAGTACCAGTTGGCTGCTCTGGATTGGCGTCAAGATCCACCGTGACGGCGGGTGGATAGGGTTTACGATCCTCCTCTCTGTGTGGATCGTTGTGCCCCTTTACGACATCGGCAGCGCAGTGGTCCGTCGCCGAAGGGTGTGCCGCTCGACACGCGGGGCGATGAGACCCGTCGCCGATCTGACATCCAACGCTGACATCAACGACGACGGACGGCGGCGGAGCTGGACGCTCGGGGGCGGACCTCTCTCACGCGATGGGAACGGCCCAAATGGGCGTAGTTGAACCCACGCTCGAACTCCTAAAGCGGGTGTCGCAGGTTCGAATCCTGCCGGGGCACCATGCCAAAGGCCCCGGACCGATCATGGTCCGGGGCCTTTGGCATACCACCGGTGACGAGACCCGCGCGCTGCGCTGGGCCACCCGCCAGGAGGTCACCGAGCTCGCCGACGAGGCGGGGGGCGTGCGTGTCGGTGTCGCGTGCTGGGCGGCCATGGCGAGGGCGGACCACTCCTGCTGGATCGTGCCTCGCAGGCAGGGGGAGCGGTCAGCCGGTGATCGTTGCTCGGTGGAATCGTCCTGCCCGGTGTTTCAGCCGCTGCTGGGTTCAGGGGCTCTCCGGGCTGACGCGAATGAGACCCGGGCCGGCGTGGACAAACGAGTCCCCGAGTTGCACGTCGTGGCCGTCGTCGCAGCGGAGTACCGCGTGCACCGCGCTACCGCATTCCTTGTGGCGTAGGACCACGGGGGGCCCCTGTTCGTCCGTGGCCCAGGTGTCGCCCCACTGCCGCAGCGCCACGAGGACGGGCAGGAAGTCCCGGCCCTTCTGGGTCAGTTGATAGGCGTACCGGGTCCGCTGGCCGGGCTCCTGGTAGGGGACGCGCTCCAAGAGTCCGGCGGCGGTCAGTTCCTTCAGGCGCGCCGAGGCGGCGGGTTCGCCGATGCCCACGCGCTTGGCGAAGTCGTCGAACCGGCGCGTGCCGAAGAACGCCTCGCGCATGATCAGCAGCGCTGTCCTGGTGCCAGCGATCTCCAGAGTCCTGGCGATGGTGCAGTTGGTCATGGACCAGGCGTCCCGTTCCGTCAGCAGATCCTTCATCTCTCAATCCTCCACCTGACTTGCCTTATGCATAGCCAGACTATAACGTCATGGCTAACTTCTGTAGTCATAAGTCAGCTGGGGTGTGCGCATCCCGAGGGAGGAATCATGGACATCAGCACAGCAACCGTCCTGGTCACCGGGGCCAACCGCGGGCTCGGCAGGGCACTCGCTCAGGAACTGGTCGCGCGCGGCGCCACGGTGTACGGGGCGGCCCGCCGACCGGACCAGATCGATCTACCCGGCGTGAAAGCGATCCGGATCGACGTCACCGACCCCGCCTCCGTCGCCGCGGCTGCCGAGGAGGCCCGTGGCATCACCGTGCTGATCAATAATGCGGGCAGTTCCACGGGCGCCGATCTGCTGACCGGCAGTTGGGACGCCGTCCGCCTGGAGATGGAGACCCACTACCTGGGCACCCTGGGCACGATCCGGGCTTTCGCCCCGGTGATCGAGTCGCAGGGCGGAGGCGTCATCCTCAACGTCCTTTCCGCGCTGTCGTGGATCAGTTTTCCCAACGTCGGCGCCTACTCCGCCGCCAAGGCCGCGCAGTGGAGCCTGACCAACGCGATTCGTCAGCAGCTTGCACCCCGGGGCATCTCCGTGTCCGGACTCCACGTCGGCTACATGGACACCGACATGGCCCGCCATGTCACCGGGCCCAAGAGCGACCCGGCGCACGTCGCCCGCGCGGCCGTTGACGGCATCGCCTCCGGCGCTGCCGAGATCGTCGTCGACGACCTCAGCCGCCAGATACAGGCCGACCTCTCCGGTGGCGTCGCCGCCCTCTACCCGCAGCTCGGCTGAGACGAGGACACCATGACTTCCACCCCTTCCCCCGCCCCCCGCCGACTCAAGCCGGCCGACGAGCAACCCGGCAACCGGCTCTCCCCACACCAGCCCTCCCGGTTCGCGGCCGTCACGCTCGTCGCGATGTGCCTGGGCGCCATGACGACCTTTCTGCTGATCACCGCATCGGTGTCGGCGCTGTCGGCCATCCAGGACGACCTGCACGTCTCCCCAACCGGCCTCGTCTGGATCCCCTCCGCGTACACCCTGCTCGTGGCCAGCCTGGTGATGTCCGCGGGCACCGTCGGCAACCTCTACGGCCGCAAGCGCACCTTCCTCGCCGGCACCGCAATCATGATCATTGGGTCGCTCACCGTCTACGCCGCGAGTTCAGCAGGAGGCGTCATCGCCGGCCAGCTCGTCTCCGGCCTCGGCGGCGCTCTCATCCTGCCCAACAGCCTGGCCATCCTGGGAGCCACTTTCCCCGACCCCCACCGGCGCACCGAAGTCGTCACCGCCTGGGCAGCCTCCTCCGGCATCGGGCTGGCCCTGGGCCCCCTGGTCGCGGGCACATTGCTGGACCACTTCCACTGGAACACGGTCTTCCTGTCGACCGCTGTCCTTGCCGTGGTCACCATGGCCGTGGCCCTCTTCGTCGCCGAATCGCGCGGCCCGGGCGGCAAGCTCGACATCCCCGGCCAGCTCCTTGCCGTCCTGGGCATCGCCGCCCTCGTCTACGCCCTCATCGAAGGCGGACACGACGGCTACACCAGCCCCCGGATGCTCATCACCTGGTTCATCGCGGCCGCGGCCCTGACCGGTTTCGTTCTTGTCGAGCGCGTCGGCCGCACACCCATGCTGGACGTCACCCTGTTCCGGTCGGCGTCGTTCAGCGCTGTCATGTTCGTCGCGGCCGTTTCCCTGTTCGGCTTCACCGGCGTGGCCATCCTGTCGGTGCTCTTCTACGAGCGCGTCCAGCATCTGTCCGCCCTGGACGTGGGATGGCGGCTGCTGCCCTTCTTCGGCGTCTACGTCATCGTCGCCTACGCGACCGGACGCGTGATCCGCCGCACCGGCTTCAAGCTCCCGCTGACCCTGGGCTTCCTCATCGGAGCCGCCGCCACCGCCGGATTCACCACGCTGGAGCCGACCACCCCCTATGCCCGGGTGTGGTGGCTGTACGTGCTCTTCGGAGCCGCATGCGGGATGGTGGCCGCGCCGAGCACCGCCGCCGCCCTGGTCAGCGTCTCCCATGAACGCGCCGGCATGGCCTCCGGAGCCGTCAACGCCTTCCGCCAGATCGGATCCGTCACCGGCTCCTCCCTCCTCGGCGCACTCCTCGCCAGCCGGCTTCAGTCCCAACTTCCGACCCAGCTCGGCGCTCACCACGTGCCCCGAGCAGCCTGGCCCGCCGTCGAGCACGCCGTCTCCACCGGCAGCGGCGGCCACCGAGCGGCCCCGCCGAACGTGACCGCTGCGGTCGGCGACGCCTTCACCTCCGGCGTCCACGCCGGCATGACCGTCATTGCCGCCGTATTCCTGTGCGCGGCCCTCGCCTCAGCGCTTCTGGTGCACAACCGACCGCACCACACCACCGTCACGACGACTGACGCGTAGCTTCCAGGAGCGACGCCGAGAACCGTGGATTCGCCTGCGCAGCGATGCCGACGGGGCCGGCGCCTGCAGTGAAGGGCCACACCAGTCGCAGAATCAGCCGGCAGCACGCTGGTGCCGGCCCGTGGACCGGCCGACCACGCCATCGGCCGGTCCCGCCTGCTGTACAGCAGGCGGGTACAGCATCCACAGCAACCGCCCCCACCCCGTAGTGTCCCCCGTGGAGCCGAAACGCGACCTATATGACCGCCTCCGACCGATCTCTGTAGAACTACGGATCAAAAGGTCGCTGACACGGTGGTCGGCCGGCGCAGTCCCCAGTGGCCGCGCCGAGCCGCGGCTGGCGCGACACAGCTCCGACACAGTAGGTGTGCCCGGAGTACTGCGGGTTGGCTCTCGCGCAGGTCAGACGGGGTGTAGACCTCGATCGACGCAATCACTCCGGAGCCGTGTGCGCAGGTTCGAATCCTGCCGGGGGCACTTGCCTGGGATCAGCAGAAATCAAGCTCTGACCAGGGCGGATGCCGACATCAGAAGGCGGGAGTCAGCCTCAATGACTCCCGCTTTCTCTCGTTGTCTCTCACTGGTCGCGACACACCTCCGACACACCGTGAAGAGCGGTCGCCCGCAGTGCGGATGTATCTGATGGGCAGGACGCTGCTGACGCCGCCACACTCGTTGGACTACCCATCGCGCTACTGAGCCTGGCCGTGGGAGTCGTCGCCATCCTTCTTCTGGCCCGAGCTGCGCTCGGACAGCCCGCGGACGCCGCTGCACAGGCCACCCGCGCCTTGCCGCAGGCGGGCGAGGCGTAGGCCTCGCTGACGCTGACGAGGCAGTGGAGTGGGACGACGGCGCGGCGCTGCCCGAGGTGGCGCGCAGGCGGTGCAGACGTCGGTCAGCCGCCGCAAGGCGGCCGCCGTGTTCAAGGGTGAGAATGGACAGTGTTCGTGCCTTCCGTGCTGGGCAGGTGTGCCAGGCCGCGGGCGGCAGGCGCCATGAGCGCGCGGCCCGGCCCGCACAGGGGGCGATAGAGCACCGGCCCGCCCCGCATCGGGTGCATCCACAGACCGCGATCCAAGGGCCTCACGCCGACCGGGACCCGGTGTACACCGAACCGGGAACGCAAGAGGCGATGGTTTCCCGGATATCCGTGTACGGAAAACCCTCGCGGATAAGGAGGGAAATGTGGGGTGTCCGCCACAGCCCGATCCCTGCCGGTTAAAAAGCCAGGTTTCAAGAGAACCGCCAAAAGGAGAAAGTAAAAGGAGAAAACAATGGAGCACACCCTTGAGCCGGAGGCGCAGGAATTCGCGGACGCGACGGCCAGCCCGCCCTTCCTGTACGAACTCGGTCCGGAGGGCGCCCGCAAGGTGCTCGACGACGTTCAGGCCGCGCCGGTCGCTAAGGTCGAGGTCGGCGAAGACAAGTGGTTCACGGTGCCAGCCGAGGTCGGCGACTTCCGAGTCCGCCTCATCAAGCCGCTGGGAGCCGCAGGGCCCCTGCCCGTCATCCTGTACATCCACGGAGGCGGGTGGGTCCTAGGCAACTCGGGCACCCACGACCGGCTCATCCGGGAACTGTGCGACGGCGCCAAGGCCGCGATCGCCTTCGTCGAGTACGACCGCTCACCCGAGGCCCACTACCCCGTGGCGATCGAGCAGGCGTACGCGACCGCGCAGTGGATCACCAAGAATGGGCCGAGCGAAGGCCTCGACGCCAACCGCATGTCGGTGGCCGGCGACTCGGTCGGAGGGAACATGACGGCCGCCGTGGCGATCATGGCCAAGCAGCGGGGTGACGTGAGTTTCGTGCACCAGTCGATGTACTACCCAGTCACGGACGCCGCCCAGGACACCGCAAGCTATCAGGAGTTCGCCGACGGCCCGTTCCTCACGGCCAGGGCCATGGCGTGGTTCTGGGACTCCTACATCCCCGACCACGAGCAGCGCAACGAAATCACGGCCTCGCCGCTGCGCGCCACGCTGGACGACCTTCGCGACCTGCCCCCGGCGTTCCTGCTCGTGGACGAGAACGACGTTCTGCGTGACGAGGGCGAAGCCTACGCAGCACGGCTGACCCAGGCCGGAGTTCCCACCACCAGCGTCCGGTACAACGGCATCATCCACGACTTCATGATGCTGAACCCCGTGCGGCCCACGCAGGCGACGACGGGGGCGATCGAGCAGGCCGTTCATGTCCTCAGGAAGGCACTCGGAACGCTCTGAGCCTGCCGTGTGCGCAGGTTCGAATCCTGCCGGGGGCACTCGCCGAGTAACAGCGCATCGACGGCGGTCTCCTCGGCCCCTTTGGTATCCGTCCGTAGCTCAACAGGCTTCGCAACCGGCGGGCCGACGACCCCAACGTCCTGCGGCCGCATCCCGCAGGACTGCGACCGCTCAGGAACCCTCGCGAGTTCCGGCATCACCGTCGACGGCGGCCCTTCACACCCGTCCGATCCCAAGTCCATCCCACAACCAAAGGTATGACCGTCGTGAAGGTCAAGCTTCTGATCCCCGCCCTCACCGCTGCCGGTGTCGTCGTCGCGGCGTTTGCCACGGTCCTCTCCGCGCGGTCCTCGGCCTCCGGAACGACCCATGCCGCCGCGCAGGACTCCTCCGGCCTCACCCCGAAGCCGCCCGCGGGCTTCGCCGGACGCAAGGTGAAGGTGGGCGACGTCCACATCAACTTCGTCGAAGGCGGAGAGGGCCCGACCCTCGTGCTGCTGCACGGCTATCCGCAGACCTGGTACGAGTGGCACAAGATCATGCCCGCACTTGCCAAGCACTATCACGTCATCGCCCCGGACCTGCGCGGCGCCGGCGACAGCGACGCCCCCGCCACGGGATACGACAAGAAGACCCTCGCCACTGACGTGCACGGCCTCCTGACCCAGCTCCACCGGGACCACGACATCAGACTGGTCGGCCACGACATCGGCACTATGGTCGCCTACGCCTACGCCGCCGCCCACCCCCAGGACGTCACCAAGCTCGTCCTCAGTGAAGCGCCCATACCCGACCAGACGCTCTACAACTTCCCCTCCCTCACGTCTAAGGGTCCGGGCTTCTGGAACTTCGGCTTCTTCAACGTCACCAACGGACTGCCCGAGCAGACCGTCAAGGACCGCGAGGCACAGTGGATCGACCGTTTCATCGACATGCTCGAGTACAACAAGGACGGCGTGACCGCGCACGACGCCGCCATCTACGGCCACTACCTCAAGCAGCCCGGACACACTCGGGCGAGTTTCGAGTGGTTCCGCACCCTCAACCGGGACGTGTCGGACAACGAACTCAACGCCAAGACCAAGCTCACCATGCCGGTTCTGGCCATCGGCGCCCAGTACAGCCTCGGCCAGTCCGTCCCGGACCAGGTCCGCCGCTACGCCACGAACGTCACGGGCGAAGTGGTCCCGAACTCGGGCCACTGGTTGTACGAGGAGCAGCCGACCGAGATGACCAACCGGCTCCTGGCGTTCCTCGGCAACGGCTGACCCGTCCTCGGATAGCCGCCGCCGGGAGTGTTCAATCAACGGCGGATCCGATGATCAAGGAGACGCCAGATGAGCGAGTCCATCGTGGAGACCGGGGCCGCCTCGGAATTGAGCAGCAGAGTCGCTGACGGGGCGAGACACCGCTGCGACAGCGCGGACCTGGCGCGGGCAGTTGCTCGCCGCCACCGCCGTCAGCACCTCCAAGAAGTGTCCCCGGACCTGGTCTTCGACGTCATCGGCGGCAAGGTTCCCGGCCGCTCGGCCACCGCGGCCAGTCCGGGCGGCACCCTCGTGACGATCGCCCAGCCGCCGAAGATACAGCCGGAGAACGGCCGAGATCATCCAGCGGTACCCGGAGGGCCGGCTGTGCCCGCCGATGAGAGCGGTCCATCCCCTCGACCAGACGCCGGAGGCCTTCCGCGCCAAGAAGGGCACAGCCGACAAGAAGACAATCAAGGTCGTTTGGCGGTGCAAATCTGCGTGAATTCGCCTACCAAGTCGTCAGAAAGCCGCCGTCCACGGTGATGTTGGCGCCGGTGACGTTGCCCATCCGGTCGCTCGCCAACATCAGCACCGCGTCCGCGACTTCGGCGGGCTGCGAGAATCGGCCGGTGACCATGGACCCTGCGACCTGAGCGATCACGTCCTCCGGTGCACCCCCGGCCGCCTGGGACACGGTGGCTGCGATGCCCTCGCTGCCCGTCCACACCTCGGTCTCGACGGGGCCAGGGCTGACCGTGTTCACACGGATCCCCCGGCCGCCCACCTCCTTGGACAGGCCCTTGGAGAAGTTTGCCAGCGCGCCCTTGGTGGCCGCGTAGTCGATCACGCCCGGGTCGGGGAACACGGCGTTGACCGAGCTGATGTTGACGATCGAGCCGCGCCCCCTGGCCAGCATTACCGGCAGGGCCTCCCGGGTGACGCGCACCGTGGCGAACAGGTTGATGTTGAATGCCTCCTCCCACTGTTCGTCGGTGACACTGAGGAACCCGCCGGTTCGCGCGGGGGCCGCACCCACGTTGTTTACGAGGATGTCGATCTGATCCCCGGCCGCCTCGATCAGCCGCCGGGCTCCCTCGCGTTCGGCCAGATCCACCTCCACCAGGCGCGCCTGACCCTTCTGGATCAGCTCGTCGAGTCCGTCGGAGGATGTGCGCGCTGCGGCCACCACCTGGACGCCCTCGGCGGCCAGGGCTTGCGCGATCGCGAGCCCGATCCCCCGGCTCGCGCCGGTGACCACGGCCACGCGACCCTTGAGTCCCAGATCCATGAGGTTTCCTCCGTATACGTATGCTTTGTTCCCTTTTTCGGGCTTTCGCGATCGTACTCGGCAACATGCGGCCAGGCTTGAGCCAACAGGCCGCACCACGGCCGGAACGCAAACGAATCGTCGATCAGAGATCAGCGGCCGAAGTTCTGGCGGCACAGCACGACGATCGAGGGGTCCGCCACCCGACAGCAGCCCCACGACCTCCGGCACGAGGATCACCACAGCTCAGCCGACCTGAACCGAAACATCGAGGCTAACGTGCTACGCGCGCACCCCCGTGTCGTTGTCCGACAGCCCGGTGACGACTACTCCAGGATGAAGGCGAGGATGTCGGGGTTGAGGACGTCCGCGTGGGTCGACAGCATGCCGTGCGGGTAGCCGTCGTAGCTCTTGAGTCGCCCGTTCCTGAGCAGTTCGGCCGACTTCGGGCCGGAGTCCGCGTACGGCACGACCTGGTCGGCCGTGCCGTGCATGACGAGCACCGGGACCTCGATCTTCTTCAGGTCCTCGGTGAAGTCGGTCTCCGAGAACGCCTTGATGCACTCGTAGTGCGTAGTCAGCCGCCCATGAACGCAGGTGAACGGCCTTGGACGAGGCGCATCACCCCACCAACACGATGACCGATGGGGTCACAAGCGTCCTCACGTGGGAGGATGGCGCGCGCATTGAGGTGCGCAACCTCGGCGGGGAGATCGTCATCGAGGCGAACGCCGCAGGGCTGAAGACTCTGGCCGGCCATCTGCTCACACTCGCGCAGGACGGCACACCCGACGGGGCTCATCTGCACCTGGAGGACAACAACGGACTTGAAGACGGGTCCGCAAGCCTGGTTCTGGAGCGGTGCGACGGCGAATAGCCCGTGCCAGATCCGTGCCAGATCGAGCGGTCAGCCACGGTCACTCGGGGCACATGGCGGCGCAGATACCGGTCAGCATGCCCAGCCCCCTTGGGCGACTGGTGACCAGCGAGAACTCGTCCACGATCAGCGCCAGGCTTACAAAGCAGATGTCGGCGGTTCGAAACCGTCCGCGCCCACCAGCCAAAACGCCCCCGCAGCGGACCCGCTGCGGGGGCGTTGACGGTAGGAGTTGACGGCAGTCCCTCAGGCTGACCGGCGGCGACGTCGCAAGAGCCGGTCCATGTGACCGATCGCCTCACGCCGGTTGTCGTCCGACACGTGGGTGTAGATGTTCATCGTGACGGCGATCTGTGAGTGCCCAAGGATCTCCAGTAGCGGGTCCAGGCGTCGCTGAGGTCTTCCGCGTAGTAGCCCTTCGGGGTGGTGCTGCCGACCCGGATGCCGCGGGGTTTGATCGGGGTGTTGTCGGGGCGGACGTACTGGCTCAGGAGCTTGGACAGGGCGCGTGCGGTGAGGGGCTTGCTGCTCTGTCCGTCCTCGCCCAGGTCGGACCAGGGGCGTCATCGAGCTGGAGGAGTACTTCCAGGATGGCGGCGGTGGGCATCCGGTCGACGCCGCAGAACACGCGGTCCCGCAGATCGGTGAGCAGCTTGACGCCAAGGGAGGCTTGATCGCCCTGGGATGCGGCCTTGATGAGCGCGACGCAGGCCGCTCGGGCCCTCTCGGGCCAGTGCCCGCTGGCCGCATCCGCGACGGCGAGCAGGGGCTCCCACACGTCCGCTGGCCGGTCGGTGACTCCGTCGGGCATGTGCGGCCACGCGTCCGCGATCTGGTCATGAATGGTGGCGGTCCATTCCGCGAGCTTGTCTCGCAGGACATGACCCTGCTTCTCGTGGACGCGGCGCCGGTAGGGCTCGCACTTCTCGTTGGGGGCCTTCTTGCGCATGCGGATGATGACCGACCTGGTCAGGATCGTGTCGGGCAACGAGCCCAGTCCGGCCATGGCGACCGCGCAGAACGAGTCGAACCAGCCCGCCTTCTGATCGGAGCCCTCTCCGACGCAGCGCAGGGACTTCGCGCCGCGCCGGTAGCCGGAGTTGAGGAACCCGCGGACCTCTTCGTTCCCGCCGGCCTTCGGGCCGAAGACGGTGTCGATCTCGTCGAAGAGCAGTGTCGGCGTTCCCGCATCGGCCGCCACCAGCCGGAACAGGGCGTTGGCGGAGGCGTTGACGGTGGTCGCCGCCCGCGGGGTGAGTGTCTCGATGATCTCCAGCGCGCGGGACTTCCCCGAGCCAGGTTCCGGGGAGAGGAACGCGATGCGGGCGGTGCCGTCGAGGGCGTCGATCAGGTGGGCGTGTGCGTCCCACAGGGTGACGGCGACGTAGGCGTGTTCGGTGGGGAAGACGTTGAAGCGCCGGTGGAACGCTTCGACGTCGTCCAGGAGCGCAGCGCCGTCGATGGGCGTCGCGGGCTGGCTGTTGGTGGTCATGCGACGTTCCTCCCTTCGGTGATGTGGAGCGGGCAGAGGTCGCGGTGGGAGGTGTGGTCGTGGATCAGGGCGAGCACCTTGCGGTGGCCGACGGCGCTGCGGTCCCGTCCGCAGGCGCACCACGACGTCGCCGTCGGGGTGGCGCCGCGGGGAGCGCGAATGTGAAGCCAGGCCACAGGAGAGCGACGGTCACCGGACGGTGGGGCGCTGATGCGCTGTCCTGAGGGAAGAGCTGAAAGGACGCCCTGGCGGGCGGCCTTCTCTCGGCCGCCCGCCGGATTTGGGGGTGGGGCCGTGTTGGCGCGGTCCGGGCGGTCGGTGGCGTCGGGAGGGCATTTGGGCTTCGGGCGGGGCGGGACGTGGTTCACGTCGTCTCCCGCGCGCGGCAGGTCCGGGCGGAGTAGGCCAGTGCGTCGCGGATCGTCGCGCGGCACTCGGCCGCCGGCAGTCCGGCCGCCTCGCCGGCCGCCCCAAATGCCGCCTCGACCACGTCTCGGGCGATCTCGCCCCAGACGACGAAACGCCCAATAACGATCGTTCGGGTCAGCAGCAGGTGATGTCGCTGGCCCTCCCGGGCCTTCCTGACCCGCGCGGTCTCGCGCTCCAAGGCCACCTCAGCCCGGCGCGTGGCCTGCCCCGGGATCAGCAGCGGAGCAGGCGCCACGGCAGGCTTCGGCGCAGTCTGAAGATGCGGCAACAGCCACCCGGGAAGAGCCACGACGGGGGCGTCGTCGACCATCTCGTACGCACCCGCGGTGGTGGCGCTGCCAGCGGCGACGATGTTGCCGCCCCATGCCCGGGTATCGACATTAGGCGCCACGGACTTGGCCGTGCACGGCAGATAGACACCCGGTGGGGTCTGAAAGTACAGGTGCAGGCCTCCGGAGGGCGTCCGCACCGTGTAGGTGGCGGGCGAGGACTGTCCGGCGCGCTCGCAGAGCGCCGCAAAGGACGTCGCGCCGCAAGGCGCGTGGTCAGCTTCATCAGGCGCGGTCTGGCGGCGGTGACGGTGCCGGGGTTCGGGTTGATCGGCTGTGGGGGCGGGAGCGCTGCGGTGCCAGCGCCCACCGAGTCGGAGAAGTCGATCGAGGAGCTCAACGAGGATGCGCGGGGCGCACAGCTCCGGTGCCCGTGACGGCAGTCGTTGACGGCAACATGGGCGCACAATGGCTGATCCTGTCGCCCAGAGGCAGCCCTGGGGGCCAGGGGCGGGCGGCTTTATCGCACACCGTTGAACGGACCGGACGAACTTACAAAGCGGCGCCCTCGATGATGTCGGGCACGGTGCGGCGGCGTCGAGCAGGGCGCGGGCGCGGTCCCATGCGCGGGCCTGCCTGGTCTCGGCGAGTAGCTGCTCGGCCGCGCCCTGCCCCGGGGTGGTGGTGGCCTTGTCGGCGACGGCGCGCCTCTCCTTGGTGCCGCGCAGGTGCCAGGGTCTTGGGGCACCAGCTTGGAAGACGAATGAAGGTGTGTGGCCTGGCCCTGGGAACGTCTGGCTGGGCGGTGTGCCGCTACTGGTTCAGTCGGTGACGTTTCCACACGCTGACGGCACCTCGACTGCGGGACGGAGCGCAGGGACGTACGGCGTTGGAGCGAGTTCCGCAGGCTTTGGGGCGTCTGCAGCAGGCGGCCGTGGCCGGTCCTTACGACCCCTGCCCGTGAGCACCCGCCATATGCCCCGGGACTCCCGGCGTTTCAGGACCCGGCTCCGGCCGTCGCCGAGCTTGCTGAAGCGGACGGCGGCCTTCTGGTGGGCTTCTATGGCTTCGTCGAACCGCCGCATCTGCTGTAGGGCGGTACCGAGGTTGTTCAGCGCCTGACCCTCGCCGTGGATGTCACCGAACTTGGTGAAACGGTCGGCGGCCTTCTGGTGGGCTTCTACGGCTTCGTCGAACCGCCGCATCTGCTGGAGGGCGGCACCGAGGTTGTTGAGCGCCTGGCCTTCGCGGTAGTTGTCACCGAGCTCGCCGAAACGGTCGGCGGCCTGGTGGTGGGCTTCTATGGCTTCGTCGAACCGCCGCATCTGCTGGAGGGCGGCACCGATGTTGTTGTGCGCCTGACCTTCGCCGTCGTGGTCACCGAGTTCGCCGAAAAGGTCGGCGGCCTTCTGGTGGGCTTCTATGGCTTCGTCGAACCGCCGCATCTGCTGGAGGGCGGCACCGAGGTTGTTGAGCGCCTGGCCTTCGCGGTGGTTGTCACCGAGTTCGCCGAAACGGTCGGCGGCCTTCTGGTGGGCTTCTATGGCTTCGTCGAACCGCCGCATCTGCTGGAGGGCGGCACCGAGGTTGTTGAGCGCCTGGCCTTCGCGGTG
>NZ_JBSFDW010000070.1:13910-19888 GCF_053594115.1 Streptomyces sp. NPDC001970
GTGGATGTCACCGAGCTCGGTGAAACGGTCGGCGGCCTTCTGGTGGGCCTCTATGGCTTCGTCGAACCGCCCCACCTGCTGCAGAGCGGCACCGAGGTTGTTCAGCGCCAGAGCTTCGCCGTGGCGATCGCCGAGATCACGGCAGATGGCGAGGTCCTGGTGGTGGGCCGCTATTGCCTCGTCGAACCGCTGCACCTGCTGCAGAGCGGTGCCGAGACTGTTCAGGGGCCGGCCCTCGCCGTGGCGTTCACCAAGTTCGCGGCAGATCGTAAGGTCCTGCATTCTCGCTCCAGGAGTGTCGCGCGCTCCCGCCCTCACTGCCTGTTCCTCACGCCGAGCGACGGCGTGGCTGGGCGGGCAACCCGTTCATGCTGACACTCTTAGTAATCATTCGGGCGGCTAGCCCTGCAACCAGCCGGGTGCCGACCGCGCCCAACCGGATGACACATTCGCTTGCCCGGCGCATAGGAAACGACTGCTGCACTGTGACGATCCCGAGCGGCGGGCGCAGGCGGAACGGCGCTGGGCGCTGGAGATGGCGGCGCGCGGTAATGCCTGCTCGTCGAGCGGCGTACGGCCGAAGGGCGGTTGGAAGTCGCCGGTAGGGATGCCGCCGGATTCGCGGTCGAGGTCGTCGAGCAGGACGGCGAGACGCAGACCCGTTCCCGTGGCGCTGAGCGCGGTTCCGTCGGCGAGGCGGAGCGTGCGCGTACCCCAACGGGCCATGGCGGCGGCCTGTCAGCCGGTCGCCTGGGGCTGCTTGCGGTCAGTGGTGGACGCGGTGGTTGCTGTACTTCGCTGCTGTACAGCAACCACCAGTCGTATGGCGTGTCAGTCCCCGGAGAAACCGAAGAAGCCCACGTGGGCGGGCTGGCCGTCGGCGTAGAGGAGCACGTAAAAGCCCGTCCAACGCATCCGGAGTTCACCCAGCAGCGTCGTGTTCTCTTCTCCAGGCCGACTGGTTTCCATGGCCTCATAGGACCGGGCCATCGTGTCGTTGTACTGGTCGACCGTCGGACGGTCGGTGCCGAAGTGGTGGATAAGCCGGGCCGGAGCCAGCGGGCGTATTGTGCCGTAATCCGCCACTTGAAGTTTGCGCGGAGGCTCCGACGTCTCGACGATGCGATCTATGTCCAGGATCGAGTGAGTGCCCTCCTCGCCCATAAATTCCTCGTCGGCATAGAGTGCCTCAAGGCTCTCGTACTCCTCGCCGTCGCCGTACAGCTCCTGGAAGACCTCGTCATGTAGGGCCGCTAGCGTCGCCTGGAGACTTCCTCGGTATGGAGTGACGTAATCCCACCCGCTGGCACCCATGGCTCGCCTTTCGTAGTTCGCGATCAATGGCGGTCACAGTAGCTATCGGGTGTGACAAGAGGCCCAGGGGCTTGCACCCACCGCGCGGGCGAGCAATCACCGCTTTAGGAGCGAGGTGGGGCGAGTTGGCGCCTGACCTGTGAAACGTGGACCTGGGCGTCTGCTGGCCATGGCCACTGCTGGTAGCCGCGGTTCCCCGTGGCTCCCCGCCCGATCTGGCGCGGTTGTGGCACGGGGAACTTCTGACCTGTAGCTCTAGAAGGACCGGTTACCTGCGACGCAGGTCGCCATGAGGTCTCGGAAGACTGCAACAGGACGCCTCTCGGGTCTTCTCGTTGATCGGTAGACGGCTGCCTCGCCGAGACGGGCCTGATCATCAGACCCACGTGACCACCACGACAACGCGAGTTCCACCTCGTATGACAAGCGAGTGGGATTGGGCGACACACCTGACCACTACGCAATATAAGGCACTGAACATGCATATGATTCAATGTCGTATATTTAATAACTCTGTAGGAGGAAATGTCATGGCCAGCAAGCCCAGCATTGTCTTCGCCCACGGACTCTGGGCGGATGGGTCGTGCTTCAACAAGCTCATCCCCACGCTCCAGGCTGAAGGCCATGAGGTTTTCGCCTCACAGCACGGCCTCAACTCTCTCGAAAGCGACGTCGCGTGCGTCAACTTCACGCTCAACCACGTCCCCGGCCCGATCGTGCTAGTCGGTCACTCCTACGGTGGGACTCTGATCACCAAAGCGGGCACCCACGACCGCGTCGCCGCTCTGGTGTACATCGCTGCGCTCGCCCCAGACGAGGACGAGACGTCGCAGGAACAGCTGGACAAATTCCCCAGCACGCCCATCTTCGAGCACCTGGACGTCGCTGACGGCCGCGTGTGGCTCAAGCCCTCGGGCGTCCCGCACTTCTGCGGCGACCTCCCGGAAGCGGAGCAGAAGCTCGTCCTGGCGACGGGCGCTGTGCCAGTGGCGGACCTGTTCAATCAGCAGGTTCCCGGCACCGCCTGGCGGACAAAGCCAAGCTGGTTCATCGTCGCCAACAGCGACCACACCGTGCACCCCGACCTGCAGCGGTCCGCCGCCGAGCGCATGGGCGCCGATATCCGTCCTGTGGACAGCAGCCACGTTCCCATGCTCTCGCATCCTGACTTCGTCCTCGATGTGATCCGTGATGCCGCGAAGTCCCTCAACGCATAGGTCACGCCGACAACGACCGCAGCACCGCACGCAATGAGGCACCCCCAGACCGACCGGGCCGCACCCTTGCGACGACATCACGCTTTCAACCTGGATCCACCGATCGGTGACCGAGGCGGGACGGGTCTGACGCAGAGAGGTGGCCATCGCGGCTGGTTCAGGGCTGTTTGACTGACGCCGACGGTCCACTCCCGTACGCACTTCCCGATCCTGCGCCCGTACGCCGATGCCGGCCCTCCCGCCGGCCGCCAGCACGGCAGGCAGGGACTGCCCAGACAACGGCTGACCCACACCGACTGTCCATGCAGATCAGCCGCACACCGCCCCCGTTCAGTGCGCTACCCAAACGCTTCGGGACGAAGAGGTCTTGACGGCAGACTCTGACGGCAACGTCAGCAGACCGCATCGGTCTTCAGCGCCTCCCGGAGCATTGATCGTGCTCTACCGCAGGCTCGGCACCCAGGCGGAAGGTTCAGCTGGTCGAACTTACAAGGCAGATGTCGGCGGTTCGAAACCGTCCGCGCCCACCAGCGAAAAGGCCCCCAGCCGATCATGGCTGGGGGCCTTTGACATCGCGCTTGCCAACGCCCGGGGCCTCACCTCATAGCGCCACAGCATCGCCCGGCTGACGGCAGTCTGACGGCAACATCAGGAAACACCACGGTACGTAGCGTGAGTCACGGGGCGTCAACGCTGGTCATTTCCCGGACAAAACGAGATCCACTCCGCCCGATCAACTCCTCTGTCGGCTCCGCCTGTTCAGAGCAGCTCAGCGAGCCCGAAGCCGAGCAGCCCTGCGCCCCAGGACCCAAGGCAGATCCAGAAGGCGGTCCGGCCGCACGGAAGAGCGCGCACCGCGGCATTGAAGCGCTGGCTCTGCTCGATCTTCCCCGGAGAGGGGTAGCGCCCAGTGGCGAGGACCAGCCCTCCGAGCACCGACATGCCGAGCGCGATGAAGACGATGGCGGCGCCCCCTGCCACCGATCCAGCATTCCGTTCCATGTAGATGGTTCCGTTATCGCGGACCTCGATCCGGTCTCCTGGCTGTGCCTCGTCGCTGGCGAGCTCATGCTGCGGGTCGGTGTCCGAGCCGTCGGCGGCGCTGAATTCCCCCCAGCACCGCCGGGTCTCGCGCCGGTCGTCGGCCTCGCGGTCACTGTCGCTATACGAGACGTCGATCCGGCAGCCGGCGACGGTCAGGGTGCCTCCGGTGCCAGCCAGGCCCACGGAGGTAGCGAAGGTCTGGGTGCCGTACGTGCCTATGAGTACGCCGACGAGAAGTGTGGCAAGACCGATGGCACGGATGACGATGCGAGACATGGAGCAG
The DNA here is from genome assembly GCF_053594115.1 of Streptomyces sp. NPDC001970. Classification (NCBI taxonomy): domain Bacteria; kingdom Bacillati; phylum Actinomycetota; class Actinomycetes; order Kitasatosporales; family Streptomycetaceae; genus Streptomyces; species Streptomyces sp. NPDC001970. The sequence goes on from NZ_JBSFDW010000070.1 coordinate 17,769, forward strand.
GACACTACATCGCTGGCCAGAATCCGGAATCACCCGCTCCGCACGGAGCGGAGCACGAGGCGCGCACAGCCAAAGTTGTGGGTACGGCCGCCAGACGAAAGGGCCGCCCAGTGGCCGACGCTTCCGGCTAGGGACGCGTGCCCCTTGCGTGCCCGATGAGTCGGGGACCAGCGGGGAACCACGGGGCCTCGGGGCGGTTCGGCCACCGCCCTGCAGGTCAGCCATGCCCCAGGTCAGGCCGCATCCGCATACGTGGTCTTCCAGACTAGCTACACATCCCGCAGGGCACCGTGGTCGTGCATGCTGTCGGACATGAGCGAGCCCGACCCCCAGTACCTGAAGGTCCACTTCCGCCTTGAAGTGGAAGACGACTGGCCTCCCGCCAGTGTGGAGAGCCTTTGGGGTGTCGATCGCGGCGCTGGAACAGTCGAGTTGGCGAACTCCCCCTTCTTCGTACGAGGTGTCGCCATCGGTGACGTTGTAGAGACCTCCGTGGACGAGGATGGAACCAGGTGGGCAGGCAAGGTGGTTCAGCCATCGCAGAACTGCACTATTCGCTTGATCGTGCTCCGCGATGGCGGTTCGGCCGCGGCTCGACAGAGCGTGATTAACGCCTTCCACGAGCTGGGTACTGGCGGTGAAGGCATCGAGCGATTCCGGATGGTGTCGCTAGATATCCCCCCGGAAGCGAACCTCGGCAGGATCAAGAAGCTCCTCCACCACGGAGCCGATCAGGAGTGGTGGCACATGGAAGAGGGCTGCGTCACGGAAGCTTGGCGAACCACCGAGGTTGCTTAAGACCACCGCTTGATGATCTTTGCTGGAGATTCCGAGGCCGGCCACACCTGGATACGCATCTTCTCGGTGGTTTCGGGGCTCTCGTCAGAGTCGATGTCGGCCTGAGCTGCCCGAGCCAAGTTGCTCCGGGACACGCGGACGCGGTTCCAGCCTGACGGGACCTCGAACGTAGCCGCATCGGGGGCGTAGTCCGTGCAGCCCAGAACCATCAGGCGACCCAACGACACCTCGAGGCTGGCCTCAACCACGTGATCGAATTCCGAGCTGTCATCACTCGGCTCCTGAGGCAGGATGACAACAGTGACGGATACGTTGACATTGACCGCAGTGCCGATGCCCAGCGCATCCTGTGCAACCGCGAGGTGATCGGCAACGGCCTGGTCCGTCCACGCGTCGCTTAGATCACCGTCCGAATCCGCATCGGATACGTGTATCTGAAAGTAGTCCGCGAAGAGGGTGAGCTCTGCCGTTGTCATCATGGCGGCACAGTGCCATGCAGCACTGACAGCCGGAGATGCCGTATAGCAGAGAAGCACAGCAACCGTGTCAGCTGTCCACGGCCTGTGTAGCCGTGTACTGACCGGAATGCCTGAGGCTGACCGACCTGCATTGAGCTACGGATCAGAAGGTTCGGCGCACCGATCTGTCCTGAAGCGCGGCGGCGCTAGGATTGCAGCCGGGCGAAGCCGTAGCGCAGAGGTAGTCGCGCGCGGTCTCCAAAATCGCGAGGACGCCGGTTCGAATCCGGTCGGCTTAGCCTGCCCCAGCTGTGCGTCCAGGACGAAGAGCGACCGTGCCAGATGTGTGCCAGAACGGCCGGCGACCCGCGGTCTATCCCGGTCACTCCACGGCGCTGTCTCGGAGTGACCGGGACGGCCTTTCCGCAGCTCAAACGTCCTGTCCCAACTTGTGTGCCCGGTGATTCCCAAGCTCAGAGCTCAGGGCCGGTATGGCAGCGGGATCTCGTGAGCTTTCAGCGCAGCGGAGTAGCCCGCGAGCAGCGCGTCGAGGTCCGCCAGGAGAAGGCCGGCGGTTTCGCGAGCCTCAGCCACGTCTCCCCGGTCGAAGGCCTCCACTACTTCAGCGACGTCGCTGCGGAGGATGGATAGAGAGTCACCCTGGATCAGCACACCGGGGAAGCGGCGGCCGGGCAGGCGCACTACTGCGTTGTTGCCACCGTCCGTGAACAGCTCAGCCTCGACACGCTCCATACGGCCATCCAACCTGAGACGCCATCCGCTTATCGATTACGGGGCTGGCCTGGTCGAACAAGGTTCCTGATCGGGTGATCGCGTGAGGGCCGACGCATGGCAGCAGGGCCT
>NZ_JBSFDW010000071.1:0-18668 GCF_053594115.1 Streptomyces sp. NPDC001970
AAACGCCCGGTTACATTTCGAACCCGGAAGCTAAGCCTTTCAGCGCCGATGGTACTGCAGGGGGGACCCTGTGGGAGAGTAGGACGCCGCCGAACTATTATTGGGGGAAGCCCCGGACCGTGTGGTCCGGGGCTTTTCTGCGTTGGGCAGATTCGATTCCTGCCACCCCTCTGTACGGCCCCCGAAGACCTGAGGGTAGGGTCAGGAGGCATCGTTGGCACGTTTCACACAGGAGGCCCCCGGGTGGAGGTCCAGGAGACTCGCGTTCAGACGGACCGGGTGCTCACCATCCCCAACATCCTCAGCATGGCCCGCCTGGTCGGCGTGCCGCTGTTCCTGTGGTTGATTCTTCTACCAGAGTTCGGCGGGCCGAAGGCCGACGGTTGGGCACTGCTCGTGCTCGCGCTGAGTGGTGTCAGCGACTATCTCGACGGCAAGCTCGCCCGGCGCTGGAACCAGATCAGCAGGCTGGGGCGCATCCTGGACCCTGCCGCTGACAGGCTTTACATCCTTTCCACCCTCGTGGGGCTGACCTGGCGCGAGATCCTGCCACTCTGGCTCACTCTGGCGCTTTTGGCCCGGGAGTTGATGCTCCTGGTGATGGTGGGAATCCTCCGCCGGCACGGCTATCCGCCGCCGCAGGTGAACTTCCTGGGCAAGGCGGCCACCTTCAACCTGATGTATGCGTTCCCGCTGCTGCTTCTCAGTGACGGAAACGGGTGGCTTGCGTCACTTGCCGAGATTTTCGGATGGGCGTTCGCCGGATGGGGTACAACTCTCTATTGGTGGGCAGGGATCCTCTACGTGGTCCAGGTCCGCCGACTCGTCAGGGCGGATACCCCTGCCGATTGAGCCGTATGTCCGGAGCTGTGGTGAGACCGCCGGCCCGCACATGACATTCCACGGGCCTGCCCGGATGGGTGAAGTCGGCTAGACCGTCGTCTCTTCAAGGAGGACGCTTCCGACATGAAGGCCGTCGTGATGGCTGGTGGCGAAGGTACGCGACTTCGCCCCATGACCTCGAGCATGCCCAAGCCACTGCTACCGGTGGCCAATAGGCCGATCATGGAGCATGTGCTGCGCTTGCTGAAGCGGCATGGGCTCACTGAGACCGTCGTAACCGTTCAGTTTCTCGCCTCCCTCGTCAAGAACTATTTCGGTGACGGCGAAGAGCTGGGGATGGAACTCACCTATGCCCACGAGGAGAAGCCACTCGGCACCGCGGGAAGTGTGAAGAATGCGGAGGAGGCGCTGAAGGACGACACGTTCCTCGTCATCTCCGGTGACGCTCTCACCGACTTCAATCTGACCGACCTCATTGCCTTCCACAAGGAGAAGGGCGCGCTGGTCACGGTGTGCCTGACCCGGGTGCCGAATCCGCTTGAATTCGGTATCACCATCGTGGACGAGCACGGCAAGGTCGAGAGGTTCCTCGAGAAGCCGACCTGGGGCCAGGTCTTCTCGGACACCGTGAACACCGGCATCTACGTCATGGAGCCCGAGGTCTTCGACTACGTCGAGGCAGACGTTTCGGTGGACTGGTCCGGCGATGTCTTCCCTCAACTCATGAAGGAAGGCAAGCCGATCTACGGCTATATCGCCGAGGGTTATTGGGAGGACGTCGGCACCCACGAGAGCTATGTAAAGGCCCAGGCCGATGTCCTTGAGGGCAAGGTCGACGTGGAACTCGACGGCTTCGAGATCTCGCCCGGTGTCTGGGTGGCCGAAGGAGCCGAGGTGCACCCCGACGCGGTGCTGCGAGGACCGCTGTACATCGGGGACTACGCCAAGGTCGAAGCCGATGTGGAGATCCGCGAGCACACCGTCGTCGGCTCCAATGTCGTCGTGAAGAGCGGTGCGTTCCTGCACAGGGCCGTCATCCACGACAACGTCTACATCGGGCAGCACAGCAATCTTCGCGGCTGCGTGATCGGTAAGAACACCGACATCATGCGGGCCGCGCGCATCGAGGACGGCGCCGTCATCGGCGACGAGTGCCTCGTGGGCGAGGAATCGATCGTCCAGGGCAATGTGCGCGTCTACCCGTTCAAGACCATCGAGGCCGGCGCCTTCGTCAACACCTCGGTGATCTGGGAGTCTCGCGGCCAGGCGCACCTCTTCGGGGCGCGTGGCGTCTCCGGGATCCTCAATGTGGAGATCACTCCGGAGCTTGCCGTACGGCTGGCGGGTGCGTACGCGACGACCCTGAAAAAGGGTGCGACCGTCACCACCGCGCGGGACCACTCACGTGGCGCCCGGGCGCTCAAGCGTGCGGTGATCTCGGCGCTCCAGGCGAGCGCCATCGACGTACGCGACCTGGAAAACGTGCCACTGCCCGTGGCGCGGCAGCAGACGGCCCGCGGCAGCGCCGGCGGCATCATGATCCGTACGTCACCCGGAGTGCCGGACTCCGTCGACATCATGTTCTTCGACGAACGCGGTGCGGACCTGTCGCAGGCCGGGCAGCGGAAGCTGGACCGGGTGTACGCGCGCCAGGACTACCGCCGGGCGTTCCCCGGCGAGATCGGGGACCTGTCCTTCCCGGCCAGCGTCTTCGACTCGTACACCGGATCGCTGCTGCGCAACGTCGACACGACGGGGATCGCCGAAGCCGGTCTCAAGGTCGTCGTGGACGCCTCGAACGGCAGCGCAGGGCTCGTTCTGCCGAGCCTGCTCGGCCGTCTCGGCGTGGACGCGCTGACGATCAATCCCGGCCTCGACGAGTCCCGGCCCACCGAGACCGCCGATGCGCGCCGGAAGGGACTGGTGCGCCTCGGAGAGATCGTGGCGTCGGCCAGAGCCGCGTTCGGCGTGCGCTTCGACACCGTCGGTGAACGACTGTCGCTCGTGGACGAGCGCGGGCGGATCATCGAGGACGATCGGGCCCTTCTCGTCATGCTGGACCTGGTCGCCGCGGAGCGCCGCAGCGGCCGCGTCGCGCTGCCGGTGACGACGACACGCATCGCCGAGCAGGTCGCCGCGTACCACGGCACCCAGGTCGAATGGACGACCACGTCGCCCGACGATCTGACCCGGGTCTGCCGGGAGGAGTCCACCATCTTCGGTGGAGACGGCCGCGGCGGCTTCATCGTTCCCGAATTCAGCAGCGTCTTCGACGGCACGGCGGCTTTCGTTCGGCTCATCGGGCTGGTGGCCCGCACCCAGCTCACTCTGAGCCAGATCGACGCCCGGATTCCGCGGGCCCATGTGCTGCGCAAGGACGTCGCGACGCCTTGGGCGGTCAAGGGCCTCGTCATGCGCCGGGTCGTCGAGGAGGCGGGAGATCGCTTTGTCGACACCACTGATGGTGTGCGGGTGGTCGAGGCCGACGGGCGGTGGGTGATGGTGCTGCCGGACCCCGCGGAGGCCGTCACCCATCTGTGGGCCGAAGGCCCCGACGACGCATCCGCGCAGGCCCTGCTCGACGAGTGGGCGGGTGCCGTCGAGAGCGCAGGTCAGTGAGCGGGTCGCCGAACCGGTAGCGGTGTGTGGGGAGGCGGCGCCTGCCGCCTCCCCACACTTCGGTGGGGCCATTCGGCGGTAGCGGTTCCGACGTGCGACGATGTGCGGCATGCCGCAGCAGCCCCCCGTTCGGAGCACCGCCTCACCGCCGCCGCGCCCTGATGCGTCCATGTCGCTGCTGAACAATGTCATGGACCACAGCCTCGACGACGGCTACGCCGAGGCGGCTGCCCGCAGGGATGCCGAGGACGGCGGACTTCCCCGGACGCTGCGCGCCAAACTGGGGCTCGCGGCCGGTCTCGTACTGGCCGCCCTCGTCGTCACCCTCGGGGCGGCCGAGGCGCGCATATCGGCACCGGTGGTGGCCAAGGAACGCGAGGAGCTCATCGACCGCATCGACGCGGAGACCGCGGCGGCCGACGAACTCGAGGCCGAGGTCGACCGCCTCCGCGACGAGGTGGGCGAGCGGCAGCGCAAGGCTCTGCAGCAACACGGTGGCGACCAGGGCCAACTGGTCGCGCTGCTCTCGGGAGGCACCGAGGTGCACGGACCCGGGATCAAGCTGGTCGTCGACGATGCCAAGGACGCCGCCTCGGACAGCGGTGGTCCGCGCGAGAGCGGCGGCTTCTCCGACACGGGCCGGGTACGCGACCGGGACATGCAGCGCGTCGTCAACGGCCTGTGGGAGTCCGGCGCGGAGGCCGTGTCGATCAACGGACAGCGGCTGACGGCCCTGTCCGCGATCCGCGCGGCCGGCGACGCCATACTCGTCGACAACAAGCCGCTGGTGCCCCCCTACACGGTGCTGGCGGTGGGGGATGGGAACAAGCTGAGCACCGCTTTCCAGGACAGCGCCGACGGCCAGTACCTGCACGCGCTGCAGGAGAACTTCGGTATTCGCACCAGCATTTCCGCGCAGGACGTGGTACGGCTGCCGGCCGCGCCGAGCCTGATCGTGCGTACCGCGGAGCCGATGACCGCCGAAGCCGCAGCGGGCAGCGAGCAGGGCGCTGCCGAGCCAGCCGACACAGCCGACACAGGGAAGGGCACATCGTGATCGCCGTACTGGGCCTCGTCGTAGGAGTCGTGGCGGGACTGTTGCTCCGCCCCGAAGTGCCGGCGGTGGTCGAGCCCTACCTGCCGATCGCCGTGGTCGCCGCCCTCGACGCGGTATTCGGCGGGCTGCGCGCCATGCTGGACGGGATCTTCGTCGACAAGGTCTTCGTGGTCTCCTTCCTGTCGAACGTCGTGGTCGCCGCTCTGATCGTGTTCCTCGGTGACAAGCTCGGCGTCGGTGCTCAGCTCTCCACGGGTGTCGTGGTCGTGCTCGGCATCCGGATCTTCTCCAACGCGGCCGCCATCCGCCGGCACGTGTTCCGGGCGTGAGGCGGATGAGCGACAACGATCCGATGCACGGAAACACGTCCACGAGCGGCAACGAGCAGGCGGCGCGCGACGCCGAACAGGCGCCGAGGGATCCGCAGGCGGCCGCACACGCGTACGCAGGCACTGACCAGCAGGACCTCGCTGACGCCACCCACCGGACCGACGTCAGCGACCGGCACGACCCCGCGGGGCAGCGGGACCGCACCGATCCGCAGGCCGGCAAGGCCACGGACGGGCTGACCGGCCGGCAGCGGCTGATCGCGGGGCTCTGGCCGCCGCGCGTCAGCCGCGCCCAACTCATCGTCGCCCTCCTGCTGTTCGTCCTCGGCCTCGGCCTGGCCATCCAGGTCCGGTCCACGAGCGACAACAGCGCGCTGCGCGGCGCGCGGCAGGAGGATCTGGTGCGCATCCTCGATGAACTCGACGACCGCACCACGCGTCTGGAAGATGAGAAGGCGCGTCTCGAGGACCAGCGGACCGAGCTGGAGACCAGCTCGGACCAGGCCGAAGAGGCGCGGAAGCAGACGCAGGAAAAGGAGCGGCAGCTGGGCATCCTGGCGGGTACGGTGGCGGCCGAGGGCCCGGGTATCACGCTGACCATCGACGACGGCTCCGGTGCCGTCGAGTCGGACATGCTCCTCGATGCGATCCAGGAGTTGCGGGCCGCGGGTGCGGAGGCCATCCAGGTCAATGGCGTCAGGGTGGTCGCCGGTTCGTACTTCTCCGGCAGTGGCGGTGACATCGAGGTCGACGGGAACAAGATCAGCGCTCCCTACCGGTTCAAGGTCATCGGCAAACCGCAGGACCTCGAGCCGGCGCTGAACATCCCGGGAGGCGTGGTGCAGACCCTGGAGAAGGAGCAGGCCACCGCCACGGTGACCCGGTCGGAGAAGATCGTCGTTGATGCCTTGCGACCGGCGGAACGGCCTGACTACGCTCGGTCGTCCTCCCAGTGACGCGGGGATGGCATAGGGGAGCCGGACAACGACAAGAGGTTGCGGGGGGTCGACGCATCGTAAGCATGCTGCGTGGTGGAAACTGTCCGGAGGTCACGGACGTTGTGAGGGTGTCCGGTTCGGCAGGTGTGTTCAATCAGGGTTCCTGCCCCACGGGCGGGTCTGTTTCGGTCAAGGGGAATCGCCCGTGAAGTTGTTTGGGAAGTTGTTCGGCAAGAGCGCTCGCGAGGACAGCGGCACCGCCCGCCATCGCGCACCGCGCCAGGGCCAGGAGGCGGAGCAGGGCGGCGAGCGCCCGCTCTTCCGGGACGAGGTCGCCGGCCCGGGCGGTGACATTACCGGCGGTCAGGGCGCGTCTGCTGTTGACCCTGCAGGTCCCGGCCGCATAGGTTTCGGGACACCGTCAACCTCAAGTACGGGTGGAGGGTTTACCTCCGATCCGTATGCGTCCCAGGCCCCCGCGGGGCAGCCGCGGCAGGAGGATCCGTCCATGCCGGTTTGTACGCGGTGCGGTCACCGCAACGCCGAAGCGAGCCGCTTCTGCTCCAACTGCGGCGCGCCGCTGCGGCCCGGAGTGCCGGCCGAGCGCGCTTCGGAGACGACCTCGACGATCTCCATCTCCGGGCTCGAGGCCTACGAGGCCGAGGCGACCGGCCAGACGCCCTTGCCCTCGCTGTCGCCCGAGGCCCAGGCGGCCGTCGACGCGCTGCCCCTCGGCTCGGCACTGCTCGTGGTGCGCCGCGGGCCGAATTCGGGCAGCCGGTTCCTGCTGGACGGCGAGCTGACGACGGCGGGGCGCCACCCGCAGAGCGACATCTTCCTCGACGACGTGACCGTCTCCCGGCGCCATGTGGAGTTCCGCAGGTCGCCCGACGGCAGCTTCACCGTCACCGATGTCGGCAGCCTGAACGGTACGTACGTCAACAGGGAGCCGATCGACTCGGTCGTGCTGTCGAACGGCGACGAGGTTCAGATCGGTAAGTACCGGCTGGTCTTCCACTCGAGCCAGCGGGGCCTGTGACCCTCAGGGAAGGTCCATGCTGCGAACACCCCCGGGCGGTGCCGGTCACGGCACCGCCGGAGGCGACAGGCTGTTCAGTATCGGTTCGGTGCTGAACCAGCTGTGCGACGAGTTCCCCGAGGTCACCATCTCCAAGATCCGCTTCCTGGAGGCCGAGGGCCTGGTCGAGCCACGGCGCACCCCGTCCGGCTACCGCAAATTCAGCCCCGAGGATGTCGAGCGGCTGGCCCAGGTGCTGCGTATGCAGCGGGATCACTATCTTCCCCTGAAGGTCATCCGGGAGCATCTCGACGCCCTGGAACGCGGTGAGCGGCTCCCGCTGCCGCCCCAGGGCGGCGCGCCGCGGGACCTGCCTGCCGTCGGCGGGGGCGGGTATCCGGAGCCGGACCGCCCGACGGCGGCCCGGATCGGCCGGGCCGAGCTGCTCGCCGCCGCGGCCGTGACCGAGGCGGAGCTGGAGGCCTGGGAGTCGTACGGGCTCATCACTCCCGCGGCGGACGGCGGTTACGACGTCGAATCAGTGACCGTGGCCAAACTTGTGGCGGACATGGGCCGATTCGGTCTCGAACCGAGGCATCTGCGCGCCATGAAAGCAGCCGCCGACCGCGAGGCCGGACTGGTCGAACAAGTGGTCGCACCGCTGCGCCGGCATCGCAATCCGCAGACCAGGGCCCATGCCGAGGCGACCACGAAAGAGCTCGCGGCGCTGTCCGTGCGGCTCCATGCGGCCCTGATGCAGACGGCCCTCGGTGTCCGGCTGCGCTGATCCTGCTCGATCCGGCACCAGCCGCGCACCGATCTCGGGGGAGCCCGACTACCCAAACCTGCCAGGCACGTCCTAGGGTTGCTGTGTGAACGAGCTCGACGTTGTGGGTGTCCGGGTGGAAATGCCGTCCAACCAGCCGATCGTGCTCCTGCGCGAAGTGGGAGGCGACCGGTACCTCCCCATCTGGATCGGCCCCGGGGAGGCGACCGCGATCGCCTTCGCCCAGCAGGGCATGGCGCCTGCCAGGCCACTGACCCACGACCTGTTCAAGGACGTGCTGGAGGCCGTCGGGCAGGAACTCACCGAGGTCCGCATCACCGACCTGCGGGAAGGCGTCTTCTACGCCGAGCTGGTCTTCGCCAGCGGCGTCGAGGTGAGCGCCCGGCCGTCGGACGCCATAGCCCTCGCACTGCGCACCGGCACGCCGATCTACGGCAGCGACGGCGTGCTGGACGACGCGGGCATCGCGATCCCCGACGAGCAGGAGGACGAGGTCGAGAAGTTCCGCGAGTTCCTCGACCAGATCTCTCCCGAGGACTTCGGCTCCAGCAGTCAATGACCTGCCGCCGGCGACACCACACGGGTGTACCGGCACATTCGTGAAGCCGTTCCCCGGATCGGGGCACGGAAAACCACTCTCAGGGTGATTATCACTCGGCGTGCCGAGTGTGGCGATCGTTGACGCACCCCGAGCAACTGCCTACCGTCGAGATGGCAGGTCAAGGACGGAGGTCGGCGTGAGAAGCAGCGGCGACGGTACGGCAGGGGGTCCCCTCGGAGTCACTCCGGGGCGGGGCACGCCGTATCCGCTTCACATCAGTTCGGCCGACACCTCGACCGAGACCATCGGCTACCGGGGGCCTACCGCGTGCGCCGCGGCGGGCATCACCTACCGGCAGCTCGACTACTGGGCGCGCACCGGTCTCGTGGAGCCGAGCGTCCGCCCCGCCCACGGATCGGGCACCCAGCGGCTGTACAGCTTCCGGGACGTCGTCGTCCTGAAGATCGTGAAGCGTTTCCTGGACACCGGTGTCGCGCTGCAGAACATCCGCACGGCGGTGCAGCATCTGCGCGCCCGCGGATTCGCGGACCTGGAGCGCATGACGCTGATGAGCGACGGCGCGACCGTCTACGAGTGCTCCTCGCCCGACGAGGTCGTGGACCTGCTGCAGGGCGGCCAGGGAGTCTTCGGGATCGCCGTCGGCGTCGTGTGGCGGGATGTCGAGGCGGCGCTGTCACAGCTGCACGGCGAGCGCATCGACACCGGCGAGACACTCGTCGGCCACAACCCGGCGGACGAACTGGCCAGGCGCCGGCGCGACCGCGCCGTCTGACCGCCCGGCCCCACCGCATGCGTGCCTCGGCGCCGTCGCGGCGGCCCCAGGGCGTCCCCAGGCGCCGTCGCACGTAGGTCTCACCGGCGTACGGCCGACTGTCAGTGGGGTAGGGCAGCATCTGAGGTGTGAGATCAGCGCCGACGATTCTGCATCTGGACATGGATGCGTTCTTCGCCGCCGCCGAGCAGGCGGCGAAGCCCAGCCTGCGCGGAAAGCCGGTGATCGTCGGCGGCCTCGGGCCGCGCGGAGTGGTCGCGACCGCGTCGTACGAGGCGAGACGGTTCGGCGTGCGCTCGGCGATGCCGATGGCCCAGGCCCGCAGGCTGTGCCCGAACGCCGCGTATCTGGTGCCCCGCTTCTCCCTCTACCGGTCGGTGAGCGACCAGGTGATGGAGCTGCTCGGGAGGCTGTCGCCGCTCGTGGAGCCGCTGAGCCTGGACGAGGCCTTTGTGGACCTGGAGGCGGGAGGCACGGCCGACGACTCGCGCTCGGCGCGAGAGGCCGGTGAGCGGCTGCGCAGGGACATTCTCGCGGTCACGGGGCTGACCGGGTCGGTGGGCCTCGCCGGGTCCAAGATGCTGGCGAAGATCGCCTCCGAGCAGGCCAAGCCCGACGGACTGCTGCTGATCGAGCCGGGCACGGAGCGTGAGCTGCTCGGCCCCATGACCGTGCGGACGCTTCCCGGGGTAGGGCCCGCGACCGGTGAGCATCTGCGGCGCGCAGGGATGACCACCATCGCCGACCTGGCCGAGGCCGGCGAGGACGAACTCGTACGACTGCTGGGGAAGGCGCACGGGACGGCGCTGTTCCGCATGGCCATCGGCCACGACGACCGGCCGGTGATCGCCGAGCGCGACGCGAAGTCGGTGTCGGTGGAGGACACCTTCGACGTCGATCTGCACGACCGGGTGCGGATCAGACTGGAGGTGGAGCGACTCGCGGACCGGTGCGTACGACGGCTTCGCGGATCCGGTCACTCCGGCAGGACGATCGTGCTGAAGGTCCGTCGGTACGACTTCTCGACACTCACCCGGTCGGAGACGCTGCGCGGCCCGACCGACGACCCCGCGGTGGTGCGGGAGGCCGCCGGCCGCCTGCTGGAGTCGGTGGACACCACCGGCGGCGTCAGGCTGCTCGGAGTGGGCGTCACCGGCCTTACCGACTACACCCAGGAGGATCTGTTCGCCCAGGCCGCGGCCGGCGATCAGGCCCTCGACGACGAGCGCGAACGCCCCGGGCACCATCCCGTCGGGGACGAACCGCAGACGCAGGAAGCACCTCCCCGGCCGGCGGCCGAGCGCCGCTGGGCCGCCGGGCACGATGTGCGCCACACCCGGTACGGGGCCGGCTGGGTGCAGGGGAGCGGGCTGGGACGGGTCACCGTGCGCTTCGAGGAACCTTGGTCGCCCGCGCCGGGGAGAGTACGGACCTTCTCCGTCGACGACCCCGACCTCGAACCGTCGGAGCCGCTGCCGCTGGTCCGGCGGGAACCCGACCGCGCGCCACCCGTGCCGCCCCCGCCAGGTCGACCGCCGGCGGACGGAACACCGCAGGATCAGCCACCGCAAGCCCGACCCCATGCCCCACCACTCGAGGAGCCGCCGACAGCCCGGTCGCCGCAGACCGAGCCCTCACCGCATCAGTCGTCCTGGCCCGCCAGCCGCCCGAAGTCACGGTCCCCCGGGGACTCCGGTCCCGCCCCCGGGCCACCGGAATCGGAAGGCGGCGAAGGAGCCCGCTTCTCCGGCGGAGCGGGGAGGTCGAGACCGTAGTGGTGGTAGAGCTGCAATTCCTGCTCCGGCGAGAGATGCCTGCCGACCCCGAAGTCGGGTGCGTCCTTGATCAGAGCCCGCTCGAACGGGACATGAAGGCCGTCGCCCCCCAGCTCACTGGGCTCCAGAGGCACGAACGCATCCCTGCTGAACAGCCCCGTGCGAACGGCCGCCCACTCCGGCACCCCCGTCGCGTCGTCGAGATACACCTCGTCCACGGTCCCGATCTTCGTACCGTGGCGGTCGAACGCCTTGCGGCCTATCAGGCTGCGCGGATCGATGTCGGTCTGCACGGTCCCTCCAACTGGTCGCACCACCCGTAAGTACTACGAAAGTGCACATCTGTGGCCTCGGCCACTCGACGGCTCCGGCCAAGACCGCGCTGGTAGGCTGGCGATGGCCGCTGACCCCGTGCGGGAGAGTGCTCCGGTCCCCGACCGGAGACGCCGAAGGAGCAAATCCTCCCCGGAATCTCTCAGGCCCCTGTACCGCACGGACGAGGTCACTCTGGAAAGCAGGGCGGGCGTCGGTCGGCATCCGCTCTCACCGACGGTGAAAACCGGTACGTCGCCATGCGCGCGGACCGGTGAAGCTCTCAGGTTGAGATGACAGAGGGGGAGGCCGTCCGGGCACCCACGCCGTGGTGCCCCTCGCAGGTCGTATCGACCAGGAGGCCTCAGCATGACCGCCAACCGCACTCCGCTCTCCCGGCTGGAGCAAGGCACGCCCTTCGAACAGCGCCACATCGGCCCCGACGCCGCGGCCCAGGCGAAAATGCTCGCGCAGGTCGGCTACGGCTCGCTCGACGAGCTGACCGCCGCGGCCGTGCCGGACGTGATCAAGAGCGCCGAGGCGCTCGGGCTGCCCGACGCCCGCACCGAGGCCGAGGTCCTCGCCGAACTGCGCACCCTCGCCGACCGCAACAAGGTCCTGGCGCCCATGATCGGCCTCGGCTACTACGGCACGTTCACCCCGCCGGTCATCCTCCGCAACGTCATGGAGAACCCGGCCTGGTACACGGCGTACACCCCGTACCAGCCCGAGATCTCGCAGGGCCGCCTGGAAGCGCTGCTCAACTTCCAGACCGTGGTCGCCGACCTGACCGGCCTGCCCACCTCCGGCGCCTCGCTGCTCGACGAGGGCACCGCGGCCGCCGAGGCCATGGCCCTGTCTCGCCGCGTCGGCAAGGTCAGGGACGGCGTCTTCCTGGTCGACGCCGACTCCCTGCCGCAGACCATCGCCGTGATCGAGACCCGCGCCGAGCCGACCGGCGTCGAGGTCGTCGTCGCCGACCTCGGCAACGGCATCCCCGCCGAGATCGCCGAGCGCGGCGTCTTCGGCGTCCTCCTCCAGTACCCGGGCGCCTCCGGCGCCGTCCGCGACCTGAAGCCCGTCATCGAGCAGGCCCACGAACTCGGTGCGATCGTCACCGTCGCAGCCGACCTGCTCGCCCTGACGCTGCTCACCTCGCCCGGCGAGCTCGGCGCGGACATCGCCGTCGGCACCACCCAGCGCTTCGGCGTCCCCATGGGCTTCGGCGGCCCCCACGCCGGCTACATGGCCGTCCAGGCCAAGCACGCCCGCAGCCTCCCCGGCCGCCTCGTCGGCGTCTCGGTCGACGCCGACGGCAACAAGGCCTACCGCCTCGCCCTGCAGACCCGCGAGCAGCACATCCGCCGCGAGAAGGCCACCAGCAACATCTGCACCGCGCAGGTGCTCCTCGCCGTCATGGCCGGAATGTACGCCGTCTACCACGGCCCGGAGGGCCTCAGGACGATCGCGCGCCGCACCCACCGGTACGCCGCCATCCTCGCCGCCGGTCTGCGCGCCGGCGGCGTCGAGCTCGTGCACGACACGTACTTCGACACCCTGACCGCGCGCGTCCCGGGCAAGGCCGCCGACATCGTCGCCGCCGCCCGCAAGAACGGCGTCAATCTGCACCGCGCCGACGCCGACCACGTCTCCCTCTCCTGCGACGAGACCACGGACCGCGCCCAGCTGACCGCCGTCTGGTCCGCCTTCGGCGTCGTCGGCGACATCGAGGCGCTCGACACCACGACCGACGACACCCTCCCCGCCGCACTGCTGCGCACAGACGACTACCTCACCCACCCCGTCTTCCACCAGCACCGCTCCGAGACCGCGATGCTGCGCTACCTGCGCCGCCTCGCCGACCGTGACTACGCGCTGGACCGCGGCATGATCCCGCTCGGTTCCTGCACCATGAAGCTGAACGCGACCACCGAGATGGAGCCGGTCACCTGGCCCGAGTTCGGCCAGATCCACCCCTTCGCCCCGGTCGAGCAGGCGCAGGGATACCTGACCCTCATCCACGAGCTGGAGGAGCGTCTCGCCGAGGTCACCGGCTACGACAAGGTCTCCCTCCAGCCCAACGCCGGCTCCCAGGGCGAACTCGCCGGCCTGCTGGCGGTCCGTGCGTACCACCGCGCCAACGGCGACGAGCAGCGCACCGTCTGCCTCATCCCGTCCTCCGCACACGGCACCAACGCCGCCAGCGCCGTCATGGCCGGCATGAAGGTCGTCGTCGTCAAGACCGCCGACGACGGCGAGATCGACGTCGACGACCTGCGCGCCAAGATCGAGCAGTACCGCGACGAGCTGTCCGTCCTCATGATCACGTACCCGTCGACGCACGGCGTGTTCGAGGAGCACGTCGCCGACATCTGCGCCCAGGTGCACGACGCCGGCGGCCAGGTGTACGTCGACGGCGCCAACCTCAACGCGCTGGTGGGCCTTGCCAAGCCGGGCAAGTTCGGCGGCGACGTCTCTCACCTCAACCTGCACAAGACCTTCTGCATCCCGCACGGCGGCGGCGGCCCCGGCGTCGGCCCCGTCGGCGTCCGCGCGCACCTCGCCCCGTACCTGCCGAACCACCCGCTCCAGCCGACCGCCGGACCCGAGACCGGCGTCGGCCCGATCTCGGCCGCCCCCTGGGGCTCCGCCGGCATTCTGCCCATCTCCTGGGCCTACGTCCGGCTCATGGGCGGCGAGGGCCTCAAGCGCGCCACCCAGGTCGCCGTCCTCGCGGCGAACTACATCGCCAAGCGTCTGGAGCCCCACTACCCGGTGCTCTACACCGGACCCGCCGGTCTCGTCGCCCACGAGTGCATCATCGACCTGCGGCCCATCTCCAAGGCCACGGGCGTCAGCGTCGACGACATCGCCAAGCGGCTCATCGACTACGGCTTCCACGCGCCGACCATGTCGTTCCCCGTCGCCGGCACGCTGATGATCGAGCCCACCGAGAGCGAGGACCTGACCGAACTCGACCGGTTCTGCGACACCATGATCGCGATCCGTGCGGAGATCGAGAAGGTCGCCTCCGGCGAGTGGCCCGCGGACGACAACCCGCTGCGCAACGCCCCGCACACCGCGGCAGCCCTCGGCGGCGAGTGGGAGCACCCCTACAGCCGCGACGAGGCCGTCTTCCCGGCCGGCGTCGAGGCCGCAGACAAGTACTGGCCGCCGGTGCGCCGCATCGACGGCGCCTTCGGCGACCGCAACCTCGTCTGCTCCTGCCCGCCGCTCGACGAGTACGACGGCTGATCAGCAGCACGAACGCGTGCGCTGAGCGCCTGCACCCACGCGTGAGGGCCGGTTCGGAGATCTCCTCCGAACCGGCCCTCTCCGTTCCCGCTCCTGCTCCGCCGTCCCAGACCCTGCCAGGTCCAGCGCTGCGCGAAGGCAGCCCGGCTCTCTCAGGCAGCCTTCGCCACCTGCTGCGGCCGGTGCGGGGCGATGATCTGCCCGTCCGGAAGCAGCTCACCGGTGTCCTCGAAAAGCAGGACAGCGTTGCACAGCAGGCTCCATCCCTGCTCCGGGTGGTGCGCCACGAGGCGCGCGGCCTCCCGGTCGGGAGAGTCGGCTGAGGGGCAGGGTGGCTGGTGCTGGCACATGGATGGGTTCTTTCGCTGCGGTGTGGTGAGTGTGCTGCGGCTCGATGCGGTGCTCATGGCCGCCCCCCGATCTGTCGGTCCGATCCCAGTGTTGCCCCACGGGCGTCAATCCGCAGGGATTTCACGGCAGCTCGTCTTACCACTTAATGACGTATCACCCGCGCGGACGGTTCAGCTCAACTGCACTGTCCGTTCGGGTGGTTCCGGCTGACCGTACCGGGCTAGTCCGGACGGGCCATGGCGACGCCCCGTGACACAGATGTCACGGGGCGGAACACCACGTAGCCAGAGATCAGGCAGGTGACCCGAGCAGCGGCGCCGGAGTGGCGCGAAGCGTCAGCACAGGCAGCAGATCGGCCACCCGGTGCGGCCGGTGCGCGGCGATCCCCGGCGGCGCCGGCGCCAGCGGCACCAGCAGATCGGAGGGCGCGGGCGCCCCGCCCGAGGCGTCGGCCTCCGTGTCGCCGTGCAGCCACAGCGTCAGCATGTACAGCTCGGGCACGGACAGCAACCGCGGCTGGTAGCCCTCCGGCAACGACTCGGCCTGCTGCAGCGCACGCTCGGTCGAGGCGATGTACGGACCCTCGAAGAAGTGCGAGAACGCCCAGCCGTCCGGAGTCAGCATCGTGTCCGCGGCCGCGACCGAACGCTCACCCCCGCGGATCAGAAACCTCCACCCGGCCAGCCGGGTGCGTGGCGCACGGCCCGCGCGCGGGACGACCTGGTCCAGCACATGGACGGGAAGCGGCAGTTCGGGACTCACCGCTCCTTGGACGGAACGGAGAGCAGGGGTACGGGCCTCGCGGACTGCGGCGGGGGAACCGAGAGCCGTGAGGACACTGCGCAGGGCAGGCGCGGGAGCCGGGGGAACGTGAAGCGGCATGGTGGGTCGCCTCTCACTCAAGAGACAGGGTGATGCGAGGGCAGGTGCGGACGGCACTGTCAGCGTGGGCCAGAGGGGGGCTGAAAGGCCATGGCCGGGCGCCAACTCTCTGCCTCGTTCGCGGAGTTTATACGACGCGTGTTCACGCAGTGTTTCTGCTAGCTGTCCCCGGCATTGCAGGCAAGGCCGAATCCAGACTTTTTCGGAGGGAGTTACCGGTGCCTTCCTGCGGACGCAGGCGCGACACCTGGGGTGTTACCCCACCAGCGGTCGGCCGAATCTCGTCGGCGTTTTTCACCACGCACCGGGCAGTGGTACGTGAGTGCTGCACCATGCCGACGGAATGTGCCTCGCGAATACGGATCCAGACTAGCGTCCCACCGTCGCACGCGAGGCGTTATGGATCAGCCCGCCTGGGCATTATCGTCCGTGACACGGCGGCCGACGCCGCAGGCCGCCCACTCGAGGAGGGGTGCTTCGATGGGGGAGAAGGTCGTGGCAGGCGGGTTCGACCTGTCCGATCGGCAAAGGTACCGGAGAAAGTTGCAGCAGTGCCTGGCGGGACTGGGGAGACTCCTGGCAGAGAAGAGGTTCGACCGGCCCAAGAACCTCATGGGCCTCGAGATCGAACTCAATCTCGCCGGCGCCGACGGCCGGCCGCGGATGGCGAATGCTGAAGTACTCGACCGGATAGCCAGCCGAGATTTCCAGACCGAACTCGGAATGTTCAACCTCGAGGTCAACATAGCCCCCCACCGACTCGGCGGACGGGTCCTCGACCAGCTCACCGAGGAGCTGCGCACCGGACTGGGATACGCCCACCGCAAAGCCACCGAGATCGACGCCGGCATCGTGATGATCGGAATTCTCCCCACCCTCGACCGCAATGACCTGACCTCCGCCAACCTCTCCGACGTCGACCGGTACGCCCTGCTCAACGACCAGATCGTCGCCGCACGCGGTGAGGACTTCACCCTCGACATCGACGGAGTCGAACGGCTCAGCTGCACCTCGACATCCATCGCCCCCGAAGCCGCATGCACCTCCGTGCAGCTGCACCTCCAAGTGACACCCGCACGATTCGCCCAGGTCTGGAACGCGGCCCAGGCCATCGCAGCCGTCCAGATCGCCATCGGCGCCAACTCCCCCTTCCTCTTCGGCAGAGAACTGTGGCGCGAATCCAGGCCGCCCCTCTTCCAACAGGCCACGGACACCCGCCCACCCGAACTCCAGGCCCAGGGCGTACGGCCGCGGACCTGGTTCGGCGAACGCTGGGTCGGCTCGGCGTACGAACTCTTCGAAGAGAACCTGCGCTACTTCCCCGCGCTCCTCCCGATCTGCGACGAAGAAGATCCCCTGCGCGTCCTCGACGACGGCGGCATACCCCGCCTCCAGGAACTCGTCCTGCACAACGGCACCGTCTACCGCTGGAACCGACCCGTGTACGGACTCGCCGACGGCGTGCCCCACCTGCGCGTCGAAAACCGCGTCCTCCCCGCCGGCCCCACCGTCACCGACGTGGTGGCCAACGCCGCCTTCTACTACGGCCTCGTCCGAGCCCTCGCCGAAGAGTCACGGCCCGTCTGGACGCGCATGCCGTTCGACGCCGCCGCCGACAACTTCGACACCGCGTGCCGCCATGGCATCGACGCCGAACTCCTCTGGCCCCGCCCCGGCCGAAACGGCGGCATGACGCGCGTGCCCGCCGTCACACTCGTACGAGACGAACTGCTGCCCCTCGCCGCAGCCGGACTCGACGCCTGGAACATCGAACCCGCAGACCGCGACCAGTACCTCGGAGTCATCGAGGGACGGTGCAGACGCCGGGTCAACGGCGCATCCTGGCAGGCAGACGCCTTCCACCGGGCCATGGAATCCGGACTGGACCGGGAAGCCGCCCTGGCAGCCCTCACCCGCAGATACGCCGAACTGATGCACACCGGCGACCCCGTGCACACCTGGCCCGCGGGCCCCGCCGGCTGAGCTCCGGCCCTGCAGCCCGGGCTTCCGTCCACGGTTTCGCCCTGCGACCGGTGGTCGGTCCTCGGCCCGCCGGCCGGCCTGGCCCCGGGGCTGCCCCCTCCGGCTGACATCCCGCCCGCCGACGACGCCCACCACGCCGGACGGCCACCGCCACGGGCCCTGCCCTCGTCCGCCACGCCCGCGTCGGGCAAGCTGTGACGGCGCACGAGGCAAGGCAACAGGAGGCAACTGTGCAGGCGGAAGCAGGACACACGTCCGGTTCGCTCCCCGAAGGGGGCATGTCGCGGAGAATCCTGCGATCCGAGACACTGCTCGTCCTGGCGCTCTCACTCGGCGCCAGCGCGCTCTCGTCACTGATCAGTTTCATAGGCTCACTGACGAAACCGGGGGGCCTGAAGGACCAGGCAGCGACACTCAACAGCTCCTACGCCCCCGGCCGGCCCTGGCTCGACCTCGCCTGGCAGCTCTTCGGCATCGCCACCGCCCTCGTACCCGTCGCGCTCGTCGCCCACTTCCTGCTGCGCGAGGGCGCAGGCGGACTCCGAGCCATCGGCCTCGACCGCACCAAACCCTGGCCGGACCTCGGCCGCGGAGTACTGGTCGCCGCGGGGATCGGCAGCGCCGGACTCGCCTTCTACCTGATCGCCAGAGCCGCCGGATTCAATCTCACCGTGGTGCCCGAGGCGCTCCCCGACGTCTGGTGGAAGTACCCGGTCCTGATCCTCTCCGCCCTGCAGAACTCCCTGGTCGAAGAGGTGATCGTCGTCGGCTACCTGCTGCGGCGGCTCGGACAACTGGGCTGGACCCCGACCGCGGCCCTCGTCGCCAGCTCCGTGCTGCGCGGCTCGTACCACCTGTACCAGGGGATCGGCGGCTTCATCGGCAACATGGTGATGGGCGCCGTCTTCGTCCTCCTCTACCGGCGTTGGGGCCGCGTCGGCCCGCTCGTCGTCGCACACGCGCTCCTCGACATCGTGGCGTTCGTCGGATACGCGCTGCTGGCCGGGAAAGTGAGCTGGCTGCCCACGATGTGACCGGACGGGAGAGATCCAGGGAGACCCCGAGGGGTGGGGGGGGGGGGGCCCCCCCCCCCCCCCCCCCCCCCCCCCACCCCCCCGGGGGGGGGGGGGGGGCCAGAGTTATAGGGAAAGGGGAAGAATGAGAGGGGGGCGCGGAATATAAAAA
>NZ_JBSFDW010000072.1:0-18251 GCF_053594115.1 Streptomyces sp. NPDC001970
CACGAGCAACCACACCACGCAACCCCCGCCACCCGCAACGCCCACCACAGCGACCCCGCCCAACGCCATGCCGAACACCGAGAACCGGCCGGAAGGGACGTCCAGCCGAACCAGCAAAGCCCGCACCCGGCGCCACGGCTCCCCGAACCAGGACAACTGCGATCCTCGGGCCCCGGCAAAACCCTCAGACACCAGCCAACGCCACGCCCACACACCACACAGCTACTGGGATCGCAAACAGGCACTGAAGCTCGCGCAGGCGCGCGTCATCGAGGGGGGCGTCGAAAACCTTCGCAGGGACGCCGCGATGCTCCGCCATGCCGATGATGATCACGCCGCCGATGTGGTTGGCGAAGGCGGCGACATCCTTGGCCAGCTCCTCGCGGCTCTTGGGCTCACTCGTGTAGTGAGCCTGCCGACAGTTCACAACGATGGAGTCAACCGCCTGCAGAAAGGGACGTGGGCCTGCGCAGCAGCCACTGCCCGAACGTCCGACGCGCGGGCCGTACCACCACGCGGCCGTGGGCCTTCTGACCGACCAGCTCCACTCGCAGAGTGACCGGCGTATCAGGATTCGTCGGAGTCTGACGGTACTTGACCCTGCTGTGTACCAGCTGCAGACCATCGGTATCGACCACGATGCCCGGCCTCGTGACCAGCGTCAGGGTCTTTCCCGCCATGTCCACGTCGATCCGCAGGGTATCCTGCGTGATCACGGCGTCAGTGAAGTCAAGCGTCACCTCACACCAGTACACCGCGAGCTCCAGCCTCCGCGGCACCACCCAGCGCCCCACGCGCTCGACCGCGCCGCTGTGGACCTGTTCGATCCGGACTACGTCCTTGACCTCTGCTCCAGTCATGCCACCCGTAGCCGATACGGGCGGCAGGTCAGCGGTGAGCGCGGCCAGTTCGCTCAGGGTGCGCGCCGACAGGGCAGCTTCCAGGCGCTCGTCCAACTCGTCCGCGGTCAGCAGGCCGTCCCCTGCCGCGATACGCAGCACATCCACCACCCGGTCCCGGTCCGCATGAGAGGCTCGCAGCTCGGGCGACGAGCCGGAGCGCTTCCCGGTGGGCGAAATCTCTTTCGACATGCTTCCGTCCTGGTCCTGTCGAACGTCTCCGCGCGACGCAGGCAGCGGCGCGAGTGGAAGACTAACGCTATATCGCGACATGGATCTCGGCTGGGCCCCAGGCGATGGTCAGCGTCGATTCACGGCATGCGGCATCCATCATGCCGAGGCCCGGTCGCGACAACAACCGCATCCCAGGGGCCAGTTCACTCTGGTCCCCGGGGCCGCTTCAGGGCGTCCGGAATGCGCAGAACCCTCACAAAACGGGGCCACCGCAGACCAACATGCTGGGGCCGCTGAACAACGTCAGGGCCACTGCCGACCTGCGCCTGCCCCGTAGCCGGCCGTCAGGTCGGGGGGCCTGTTGTGGCGGAGCGGTGTCGCGGTCGTCAGAAGCGCCTGGTGGCTGGAAGAGGACGGTGAGGGCGGCTTGCAGGGTCAGGGCGATGCGGTGGCGTGGCGGGGTGTCTATCAGGTTGTCGCGTCTGCCGACTTCTCGCTATCGCCGCGTGCCTTCAGGCTCACGACGAAAGCTCCTCCAGCCGGCGCGAATGCGGCCCAAGAGGCCACGTCTCCCCACTCTGTTCCGCTCATGCCGAGAGGATAGGGCAGTGACAAGTTACGAGACAGCGCTCGGCAAAGTTCATGCCGCGCCCGCGGACAGGAGTTCAGCTCGTCCGTACGCCACGCTGGGCCTGGAGGCGGGGATGCGTCAGGCGGTGGCGAGCGGCAGGAGAGAGGCGCCGAAGGTGCGGTCGGTGCCGGCGCGCTGCTGAAGGGTGCGTCGGCTTCCTCGGCCAGTCACGGCCTGATCAGGGGACGTGCGCCGCAGCTCGCCGACCGTGAGCGCGGCGAACGCCGCCCCGGCGAAGAGAATCCCCGTGTGGGCGAGGAGGCCGCGCTCCTCGTCTCGGCACCTTCAGTGCCGGACCCGTCGGCATTTTCAGCGTCGCCCAACAGTCCTTGACCGCGTGAGTGACCGCATCTGGGTGGTGCAGGCTCATGCGCTGCTGCAGCCGCTCGACCAACGGGCGCCCCACGTCGTCCTGGGCGACGATCTCCCCGTCGAGCACCGCCTCCGGTCCGGGCAGCAGCGAAGCCAGGGTCTGGAGTTCGGGGGGACTGGGCGGTGACGTCCATCCCGGTCTGGACAGCAGCCGTACGGTGCCGTCGGCGGGCAGGTGGGCGATGACCCGGGCGCCGTTGAAGAGCGTTTCGTAGGAGTACTCGGCCTCGGTCTCCGGCCTGGGCGGCGGTCCGACCACCGCGAGCATCGGCGCCAGCAGAGGCAGCATGTCACGAGCGCCGGTAAATGGGTGCACGCTCATGGTCCCAGCCTGCGCCCGGCAGCCTGCTTCGGCCGCCGCCCACTCCGCTCCCTCGTGCGTCGACACGCTGGTGAGCAGGGCGGACACCCACGGCTGTGCGGATCGTCAACGTGAGGGTCACCTGGCTCCGCCGCTTGGCGGTATGTCCCGGAATGTGTTCTTGGTCGGTTGGTGGTTTGCTGCTCGGTGGCGGCGGGCCGGTCTTGCTTGGTGCGCCGTTCGTCTGTGCATCCGCAAGCTCAAGGAGGAGTCCCGCATGTCCGTGTACACCCCGCAGCAGATCAGCCAGCCGCAGACCCAGCAGCCGTACGGACAGCAGCAGCTGTTCGGTCAGTCCCCGATCCCGCAGTCGCCATACGGCCAGCAGCAGCCGTGGGGCCAGCAGGGCCCGGGCCAGTTCGGCCAAGGTCACCAGCCGTTCGGCGCCCAGCAGGGGCAGCAGCTGCCGCTGCTGGTGACGGAGCTGTCGCTGCGGTGTGCGGCGACGGCGGTGAGCGCGGTGGTGGAGCAGCTGCGGATGGACCCGCAGATCCTGATGGGGATCCAGGCCCAGGGCCAGATTCCTCCGCACGCCTGGAGCCAGGTGCTGACCGAGTGCGCGCGCCGGATCGCGCCCGTCGTGCACACCGCGCTCGCGCAGATCACCGGCCAGGGCCAGATGAGCCCGTTCGGTCAGCAACCGCAGGGCCAGTTCGGTCAGCAGCCGCAGGGCCAGTTCGGCCAGTTCCATGGTCAGGGCCTCTTCGGGCAGCAGCCGCAGTTCGGGCAGCTGTCGCCTCTGAGCATGTGAGAACCAGGCCGGGCAGCATCCGTTCCCGCTTCTTCCTGTGGGGGAGTGGGCCTGCCCGGCCGGATGCCGCCGCACCAGGGCGGCGAGGCGACGGCGCGGCGGCCCCGTGGGCCGGGGAGCAGAGGGCACGCCACTCCCCGGCCGGCGGCCGTTTGGTGATCTCCCCGGGCGTGCGACAACTCTTTGTGTATGAGATGGCGGTTGTGTGATGAGTGAGCAGGGCGGCAACGGTGTGAGGCCGGGCAACGGCGGCAAGGGCAAGGCCCAGGCGCGGAGTGCCGCGGCGGCACAGCCCGGCGAGGTCGAGGACGGGGCGGGGGAGCCGAGCGGACGCCTCGGCGGGGAGGCACAGGCGCTGGGGTATGAACAGCGCCGGGGTGTGCGGGCGGGATGGGGCCGGTACTTGGTCGCGCCCCGCCCGTTGGGGCTGCTTCCTGGTGGGGTGCCGCCGATCGAGGCCTCGGCGCTGTTCGCCCTGCTGGAGGAGGACCCGGAGGTGGAGCCCGTGGCCCAGGTGCGGCCGTCGCGGTCGCGCGGTCTGGGGGCGATTGCCGAGCCGCACCCGGCCTGCCCGCCCGTCGCGGTGGTGACGATGGCGGAGGAGCGGGCCCGTGCCCTGGCGGCGAACCCGCAGGTTGTTGTGGAGATCGACCAGCCGCTGTCCTACACCCCGACCCGGCCGGTGGGCCTGGGACCGGTGCCGGTGATGGACCCCATGCTCGCGGTCACCCTGGAAGAGCCCGAGCAGCTCTCACTGCGGGTGGTGGGCGGTGACGGGGACGCGGTGGCCGGAGCGCACGTGTGGGCGATCGGCACCGGCGGCCCTGTCCACGGCGTCACCGGCCCCGACGGGCGGGTGACCCTGACCCTGGCCGCCGACACTCCCGAGACACTGCAGGACCTCTACGTCCGCCCGGTCGCCGGCTACTGGCCGGCGCGCACCGGCCGCCCCCGCCCTACCGACAGTGGGGAGGTGGTGGTGGAGGTGCAGGCATTGTCGGACACGTTCGAGGGCTTCCCCGGCCGGGCCGTGACCGGCTGGGGTGCGCAGGCGATGCGGCTGGACCAGATCCCGCCCAGCTACCGCGGCCACGACATCAAGATCGCCCTGCTGGACTCCGGGGTGAACACCGCTCACCCGGATCTGAAGGACAGGGTGCGGGACGGGCACGACTTCACCGGCGCGGAGAACGGCACCTGGGGCCTGGACGCCTGTGGCCACGGCACGTGGTGCGCCGGGATCATTGCCGCGGCGGACAACCGCACCGGCATCACCGGGATCGCCGCCGAGGCCGAGCTGCACGCGCTGAAGCTGTTCCCCGGCGGACACGTCAGTGACCTGCTCGAGGCGGTCGACTACTGCATCACTCACGACATCGACATCGCCCAACTCAGCCTCGCCCACGGGACCCCGTCCCAGCTCGTCGCCTGGAAACTCGCGGACGCACACGCTGCCGGGATCACGGTCATCGCCCCGGCCGGGGACACCGCCGGGCCGATCACCCAGCCCGCCGCCCTGCCGGGGGTCCTGGCGGTGGGGGCGATCGCGCATACCGGCACCTACCCGCCCAACGGCCCGCTCGCCGCGGTGCAGCCGCCGTGGCCCGGCCCGTATCCGGCGCCGTTCACCCCCACCGGTGCGGGGGTGGACCTGGTCGCGCCCGGCGCGGCGGTCATCACCACCGCCCTCGGCGACGGGTACACCCCGGCCGACGGCACCGCCATCGCCGCCGCCCACGTCACTGGCCTTGCCGCCCTCATGCTCGCCCACCACGACCACCTGCGTACCCAGGTGGTGCCGCGCACGGCGGCGCGCGCCGACCTTCTGTACACACTGCTGCGCACCGCCTGTCGCCCCCTGCCGGGCGCCGATCCCCGCCTGGGGGCGGGGATCGCGGACGCTCCCACCGCGCTCGGCATCCCGGCGAGCTGGCAGCAGGACTACCGGGCCGAGCAGGCGTACGCGGCGGCACACCACCGCAGCTGAAGGCACCACGCCGCCGTCACGGCTCCGTCCCCCTTGCCGTCATGCCGCCACAGCCAGGAGGGACGGAGACGGCCGCCGGGCCCCTCAGCCGAACAGGTCACGCACCCGGATGGTGCGCACCTTCAGCCAGCGGGCCCGGCGCGCCGGCAGCCGCTCGCTCGCCGCCGCAAGCGCCACGTCCTTGGGCATCTGCTCGGCGTGAACGAGCTGCCAGAAGTCGAGCCAGGCATCCGATTCGGTCGGGCCGTGACCGACCGCATCGGTGCCCGGGCAAGTGACGACGTAGCCCTTCAAGGTCAGCTCGACCGATGTCGCCTTCCGCTTCACGACGATCACCCGCATCACGGCGTCAGAACAGGTCAGGGACACGTAGCGGCGCAGGCAGGACGGCCCGCGTCAGTACCTGCCGGCGGGCGCCCGGCCTGCCACGACACCCCAGCCCTGATCTGCGCCCGTTCGGTGCGCCCAGTGCGCGGACCGAGAAGGGACAGAGTAGATATGGGGGTGTGGTGCTGATCCCACCGATCGAGCCGAAAACGCGACGGGAACTGGGATCGAGTGACTCTCAAGGCTGTGTCCCACATGGCTGTTGGTCATTTGGGCGGGGGCATGGGGAGTGCCGGGTAGGGCTTGACGTGAGAGAGCAGGCGAACAGGGACCCAGCGGGGTGCACACATGACATCCACTTCCCCTCGTCAGGAGCCGATTCGCGTCGGTGTTGTGGGTCTGAGCGCGAGCGGCGGGTGGGCGGCCACCGCCCATGTGCCGGCCTTGGCCGGGGTCGACGGATACGAGTTGCGGGCACTCAGTGCCAGCAGCAGCGAGTCTGCGCGGGCGGCCGGCGAGAAGTACGCGGTGCCGCTGACCTTCAGCAGCGCAGAAGAGCTGGCCCGCTGTGAGGAAGTCGATCTCGTGGTCGTGACGGTGAGAGTTCCGCAGCATCTGGAGCTCATCCGCCCTGCGATCGAGGCGGGGAAGATGGTGTTCAGCGAGTGGCCACTCGGTGCCGATCTCGCACAGGCCGAGGAACTGACCGCCCGTGCGCACCGCAGGGGGTTGCTCACGGCCGTCGGTCTGCAGGCCCGGTCGGCTCCGCCGCTTCGCTATCTGCGGGACCTGGTCGCCGAGGGCTACGCGGGGCGGGTGCTGTCGACCAGCATGCTCGGGTCAGGCGGGGTCTGGGGCGCCACGTACGACGACAGTCATGCGTACCTGCTGGACGTCAGGAGCGGTGCCACTCTGCTGTCGATCCCCTTCGGGCACTCGGTCGACGCGCTGACCATGGTGCTCGGGGAGTTCCGCGAGGTGTCGGCTCGCATCGAGAACCTGCGTCCCGAGGTCACCCACGTGACGAGCGGGGCGGTCGCGGCCAAGAGTGCCGAGGACCAAATCGCCGTCACCGGTCTGCTCGAGTCGGGGGCCGTGGCCGCGATGCACTTCCGCGGCGGAACGTCCCGTGCTACCCAGTTTCACTGGGAGATCAACGGCACGGAGGGCGATCTCGTCGTCAAGGCCGATCAGGCTCAGTGGTGGTCGGGGCGTCTGCGGCTGTACGGCGCCCGGGGAAGCGGCGGCACGTTGTCTGAACTTCCGGTTCCCCTCCACTACGAGCGGTCGCTGACGCAGTGGACCGAGCGAACCGCCGAGCCCGCCTACAACGTCGCCCACCAGTACGCGCTTCTGCGCGAGCAGATCACCGGGCGCCTCGCGCCGGACACGGACGGCGTTCCCGACTTCCTGCACGCCGTCCGACGGCACCGCATGCTGGAACAGATCCGGGACGCGGCACGGATCGGCCGAAAGATCACGCTCTGATAGCAGGACTCGTAAGAGCACGCGGCGTAAGGGGATTCGGCGGGATCGGTACGCCGGTCAGGCAGGAGGCGATCACTCACCCGGCTATTGGTCGAGCACGCGTCGGAGCAGCTTTTCGAAGGTGGTCAGCTGGGTGGGAGTGGCCGTGCTGATCGCGGTGAGGAGCCGGGCGGTGCCCTCGTCGAGGTGGTTGACGGTATCGACGCCCGCGGTGGTGAGTGAGATGCGCTTGGCGCGAAGGTCGTCGGGGTCGGGTTCGACGGCGATGAGGTCGCGTTCGCGCAGCCGCTGCACCACGCCTGTGAGGTTGGACGGGTCGCAGCCCATGCGCTGGGCCAGTTCACGGATGGAACCGGGCTGGGTGGCGGTTCCGAGAAGGATGGCCTGGGTCCGGGTGAGGCCGAGTTCGCCGGCGAGTGAGTCCATCTCGTGCGCGTAGGTTGCGACGAGCAGCCGCATCAGTTGCTGGACGGCCGCTAGCTGGGTGCCGGTGTCCCGTGGCTGCCTGGTTCCCATGGGTTGGCTGTCCTTACGTCCCCTTGCTGGTCGAAGGACCATGGTAACCGGGTGCCGGAAGGCGCAGAAGGTCGGTTCCACCCCCGCTGGGTTACATGAAGGCATCATGCATATCCAGGTCATTTTGCATGAGGCCTTCATGCATGTAGCGTGCAGTCTCGCAGGCCCGCGGCGCATCGCGCCGCCTCCGGTGCCCACGCCCGTTTGCCACTACCGGCGGTCACACCTGCCCGGACGCAGCGCGCCATTCCCAAAGGAGAAGTCAGATGTACCTGCTCAGGACGGTGGACCGTTCATGGCGCTGACCAACAATCCCGCGCCCCGAAGGGGCGCGGGGAACTGCGCGATCGATCGCTATTTCGGCTTCGACCCCGGAGGCGAACGCCTCCGCGCTGGTCTGAACATGGCGATCTCTGTACTGCTCGGACTGGGCGTCGCGGCCCTCTTTGAAGTGTTCACCCATGCCTTCGAGGTGGACCCTTCCTCGCCCGGGGCGGCTGCCGCCAACCACTTCGGCTGGCTGATGGCGCTCATGCTCGGCTCCACCGTCGCGATCGTGTCCAATTTCGTCGTCGGGGACCGCAGCGCCGGGGGCCGCGCGGTGACCTCACTCGTCGTCGCTGCCGGCCTGTGGGCGGGCGTCAGTGTCGCAGTACTCGTGCACGGCAACCGTCCCGCCTCGCTGGCCCTGCTCGTGCTCATCCCCGCCGTCGGCGCCTGGTTCCGCCGCTACGGGGCCCGAGGGTTCGCGGCGGGCTTCCCCGTGCACGTGGGCTATGTCGTCGGTTACCTGGCAGGTGACGTCGTCGGTACCAGCCAGCTCGGCTGGGCCGCCGTCCTGGTCGGCGCCGCGGGTGTCTCCACCTACCTGGTCGGCCTGCTGTTCCTGCCCCACCACGACCGCGCCACCCAGCGCATGCGGCGTTCCTATCGCGCCCGCGCCCATGCCGTTCTGCGACTGACCGGCGCGCTCATGGACGCACCCGGACGACACGTCGCCGAACAACGGCGTACCCGGCGGCTTCGGCGACGTGTCGTCCGCCTCAACGAAACCGCCCTTGTCCTGGACGCCCACCTCGCGCAGGACCCCGGCGCGGTCGAGGGCGCGGCGCAGCTGCGTCGTTGCCTCGGTGCGCACGAGCGTGCCGTCACCGCTCTTGCCGAGCTGGCCCAGCGGGGCGCGTACCGCGAGCTCGACCCCACCGCCCGCGCGACAGCCCGATCCATCGTCGCTGCCGCAGCCGGGCCCGATCGCGCCGCCCTCGCCCGGTTCGCCACCGCCGAGAGGCAGGCAGGCGCGGGAGGCGAAACGGGCGAGACCCTCGAGCGGTACCTCGAGGCCGCCCACACCCTGTCCGCCGTGACCGACCACATCAGTCGCAACGCGCATGCCCAGCGCGAACTCCCTCGGCCCGCACTTCTCGTCGGAGGCTGGCTCCCCGGTGCCGCCGTCGTCAACGTGAGGGCTTCCTCCCAGACGGGCCCCACCCGGGCCGACCGCGTCAGCCTGCACGGCGCGACGCGCGCCGCGATCCAGCTGGCCGTCGCGCTCTCCCTCGCCGTCACGTTCGGCTACCTCCTCAGCCCGTCGCACGTGCTCTGGGCGGTCATCGCCGTCTACGTGTCATTCCTCGGTCCGGCGAACGACCACGAGCAGGCCCGCAAGGCCGTCTTCCGCGTCGCGGGCACGGTGCTCGGTGTCCTCGCCGGCGACGGCCTGGCTCACCTCGTCGACCTGCGCATCGTCCCCACCATCGCGGTCATCGTCGCGGCCATGTTCGTCATGTCCTACCTGACCGTGGGCCGGATCAACTACACCCTTGTCGTCTTCGTCACCACCCTGGGCGTCACCCAGTTCTACGCCCAAGCCGGCGAGCTCAGCACGAAGCTCCTGATCACCCGCGTCGAGGAGACGGCCATCGGCGCCGCTTGCGCCATTTTCGTCGGCCTTGCCGTCGTCCCGCTGCGGAATCGACACGTCGCGAACCTCGCACTCACCGACTACCTCCGGGCCGTCGCGGAGACGCTCGACAACCTGCCCGCCCAGGACGGCACCACGACCCACACCCGTGGCCTCGACGCCGCCTTCCACACGGTCACCGTTACCGCGCAACCCCTCACCTCGTCACCCCTGCGCACCACCCGGCGCCGATACAGCCACACTCTCGACCTCATCCATCGCGCCCACCAGGCCGTCCGTGGCATCGCCCACAGCCCACACGATCGTGGCGACGACGCCGGTCGGATTCAGCACGCCACCACCCTGGCCCGGACCATCGCCGAACAGCTCCCCAGCAGCCTTCCCGACGCGGCGGCCCCGTCTCCTGCGAAGCGTCGTCAACCAGGCATGCCAAGCGCTGCTCAGGCGGAGGCCGACCGCATAGCCGACATCCTCGACCAACTCGCGCGCGCCCATGGAATAACCCACCACCCCGCCGACCGAGCCATGGCCACCGCATAAGACGCCCCCAACCCTTCGCCAATCCAAGCCATCTGAACGAGGAGTACCTGTCATGCGTGTCATTTCTGTTCCCAGTTTCGGGTCACCCGACGTCCTTCGCGTCGAGGAGCGGCCCGTTCCCGAGCTGTCCGCGAGCGAGGTGCTCGTCGAGGTCAAGGCCGCCGGCGTCAACCTCATGGACAGCTACATGCGTCGCGGCCTGATAGCGGGTCTCGAACTGCCGGCGCGTCTGGGGGCCGACGGTGCCGGGGTGGTCACCGCCGTCGGCGCGGACGCCACAGCCAGGATCGGCGACCGGGTCGCCTGGCAGTATGTGATGGGCAGCTATGCCGACGTGGTGGCGGTTCCGCACGAGCGCCTCGTCCCGATTCCCGACAACGTGACCTTCGAGGCCGCCGCGGGCGGGCTGATGCAGGGGCTGACGGCACACCACCTGTCCCACGACGCCGTTCCCGTTCCCAGTGGCACGGTGGCGCTGGTGCATTCCGCCGCCAGCGGCGTCGGCCGCATGCTGACCCAGCTGATCACCGCCCGCGGTGCGCGCGTGATCGCCACGGTCTCCCGCGCCCACAAGGCGCGCTCGGCTGCCGAGGCGGGTGCCTGGAAGGTGCTGGTCCGTGACGAGACCGAGGACCTGGGGGCTGCCATCCGAGAGCTCACCGACGGTGAGGGCGTGGACTTCGCGTTCGACGGCACGGGCCAGAGCCTGTTCGACGTCAGCATCTCGTCGCTGCGCTTCAAGGGTGTCTTCGTCCACTACGGCCGCGCGGGTGGAGCCATTCCGCCGCTGGATCTGTGGGTGCAGCCTAGCGGGGTTCGCCTGGTCCACGTCCGGGGCGACGCCCCCCACGAGTCGACCGACCAGTGGCGGCAGCGTGCATCCCAGGTGATGCAGTGGATCAGCGACGGCACACTCGATGTCCTGATCGACCGGACGTATTCCCTGGAGGACGCCGCCCAGGCGCACCGCGACATCGAATCCCAGGAGACCGTGGGCAAGCTGCTGCTCATTCCGTGACACGACGGCCGGTGGCCGAGCCGGGCGGGGGCAGATATCGATTACACGTTCGATATGTGGCCATAGTGTGGAGGGGTGGTTGTGCATCATCAGGCATCCCTGTTCGACTCTGCCCGGCAGGCCTCGCGCAGCTCCGGCACGGCGTCCACGATCCCGGCGTTCTCCGGCAGGAGTGCGGGCGCCGGCGGCACCACCGCGAGCTGCCGGAGGGCCCGGACCGTGCAGTCCAGGCCCTCGTCGCGCAGGTGTGATTCGCCGGCTGTTGGTTGGTGTGCCGGGTGAGGTTTGGCCTGGGGTGTTCGGGGCCTTCTGACGGCGGGTACCGCATGGACATGGACAACGGACGGCAAAGAACCCTGTCCATAACGGATCACCGCCGCGACCGAGGAAGGGTTCCATCTGCAAGAGCCAGGGGTGTCCAGCCGCGGGTGCTCGCGGCGGTCGGAACCGGGTGAAGTCACGGCGGGCCTCGAACAGCGACGGCTGGAGCCAGCCGCAAGTCGGCGGCGGCGCCGGGGTGAGGTCGGGTTTGCGCGGGCGTCCCGGGCGCCGCCCCTGCTTGCCGACGGGTGGGCCTGGCTGCCGCGGGCGATGGAGGTTGATGAGGAACAGCTGGTGGTGCCGCACCTTCTCCAAGTCGGGCTGCAGCACGGTGACTTCACCCCTGGCATCCTGGCTTGCCTGATGCCAGCACAGGCGGCAGGGCCCTACATCAGCCGCACCGCTCGGCGGCAGCCGCTGCACTCGGCGGGCTCGTCGTTGCGGCGGAAGCTCTGGCACGCGTTGCACACGCGGCCGGGCAGCACGCCCCAGCCGAAGCAGTCCGGGCAAGTGGTCGGCGGCTTGCACTTCCCCAAGGCAGGACGTAGGCCATCACATCGGCGGGAGCGAGCGCCCGTCCCGGCGGCGGGGCACCACCGCCGGCCCCGACGCGGTGATGGCTGTCCGCTGGACGGTCTCCTCGCCGAGCCGGGCGACCTTCTCCGGCTCGGGGATCAGCAGGTCGCCGATCTCGCAGCCGAGCACGACGCAGATGACGTCCAGGTCCTCCACCTTGAGGGAGAACCGGTGGCCGGACCATAGCCCGGACATCTCGTCGCCGTCGACCCCGCCGGCGGAGAGTCCACCGTCGGCGGTGTCAGCGGCTGGGTCCGCAGTTGGGAGCAGGTACCGCCGGGGCTGCGCCACGCGCGGCGGATCGCCACAGTCCGACGGCGCCGCGGCCGTCTGTGGGCCGTCCGACGGGGACCAGTAGACCAACGACGACCGCAAACGTGCAGCTCTCCGGCGAGCGAGGAGCGGAGTGGTGCCGCACCTCGCTGGACAGAGCATTCAATACCAGCTGCCGTGGTACCCCCGCGACCGCGCTGGATCTGTCGCTACCCGTCGAAGACGGAAAACGGGCCGCGCTGGAGCAGGTGCACGAGTTTTGCCGTGGCTCTAGCGTTGATAGTGAAGCGGTCGTGCCCTGGTCGGCTTCCGCGGCCAGTGGTGCCGCCGGGAGCGTCGTGCGCTGACGCGGCAACCACGACTGTTTGCCCTGTCCGTGGCCGAGGCGGAGCCGCCCGCGCGCAGCCGTCCTCGAGGGAGCGTCCGGGCATCCCCCTGGCGTATCAGGCTTCGCGGAGGTGATCGTTGACCAGTCGCGAGGAGCTGATGCGCGTAGGCCAGGACGGGACAGTCGTCGAGTGGAGTCGGCGGGCCCAGGAGCTGTTTGGCCGTCCGGCCACGCAGGTGCTGGGGCGGTCCGCGGTCGCGGCGACCGCGGGTGTGACGGCTGAGCTCCAGGTGCACGCGCAGGCGCTTGCGGACGGCTCCATGGTGTGGGTCGTACACGAGGCGCAGGATGGAGCGGACGACGAGTTGAGTGCTGCGGTTCTAGAACCGCTGTTCACCCAGTCGCCTCTCGGCCTGCACGTCCTCGACCGGCGGTTGCGCGTGGTGCACGTGAACGCCGCGACGCAGGCGATGCGCCAACCGGTGTCGGAGCCGATCAACGGGCTGAGCCTGAGCGAGGCGTACCACTTCGAGGATCCCGAGCACGAGGAAGCAGCCTTCCGGCGGGTGCTGGACAGCGGCGGTCCGTTGCTCGAACGGCTGGTACGCGGCTCGCTCGGACCCGGCCGGGAGCTCGATCGCAGTTTCCTGGTGTCCGCCTTCCGCCTCCAGGATCGCCACGACGTCGCCCTGGGCCTGGCTGCGGTCGTCAAGGACGTTACTGAGCTCGAGGCAGGCCGCCGTCGCGCCGCCATCCTCTCCCGCGTTCGTGACAGGGTGGGGCACATCCCGGACGTGGTCGCCACGTGCCAGGAGCTCACCGAAGCCCTGGTGCCCGCCTTTGCGGACATGGCGTGCGTCGACGTGGTGGCCGCGATCGCTCGGGGCGAGGAACCACCGCCGCACGCGTCGGCCGCCGGCGTGCCACTGCTGTGCGCCGCATATGCCGGTGGTCAGGACCTTCCGAACCGGGTGGAAGGCGAGCTGCGCCTCGTCAGGGAACGTACACCGTGCGCGCTCTCGCTGGCAGACCTGCGGCCGCGCCTCGTTTCAGCGGACGACTCCAGTTACTGGTTGGATACCGACCCCGCGCTCAAGGAAGCGATGCGCAACGCCGGTGCCCGCAGCATCCTGGTCGTGCCGCTGGCGCTGCGCAGCACTGTGCTGGGTCTGCTGAGCCTCTGTCGCTGCGGCACCTCCCTCCGGTTCGACCAGGGCGACCTGGCCTTGGCCGTCGACCTGGCCAGACACACCACGCTGTGCCTGGACAACGCCCGCCGATACGCCCGCGAGCAAGCCATGGCCGCCACGGTCCAGCGGCGCCTGCTGCCCCAGCGCCCATTCCCCCACACAGGGCTGGACACTGCTTGTGCCTACCTGCTCGGTCGCAGCACCGGGGGCAGCTGGTTCGACATCATTCCGCTCTCCAGCTCACGCAGCCTCCTGGTGATCGGTCAGGTGACCGGCGAAGGCATCCATGCCGCCATCGCCATGGGACAACTGCGCACCGCCGTCCAGGCGCTGGCCGCCCTCGACCTCGAGGCCGACGACTTCATGGCACGCCTCAACGACACCGTCCTGCAACTGGCCGAGGAGCGCCGCGCTCTGCCCACCGCCGACCTCGCGCACGGCGAATCGTTGATCGCCGCCTACTCCTACGCCGTCTACGATCCCGTCTCACGCACCTGCACCGCGGGCTGCGCCGGGCTCCCCGGCCTGCTCCTCACCGAGCCTGACGGAACCGTCAGCCCGATGGAGCTCCCCGACGGGCCGCTCCTGGGCAGTACGGACGTCACACCGTTCGCCGCCACCCAGCTCGACATCACCGAGGGCACCATCCTCGCCCTCGCCACACCCGTCCTGCTCGACGCCGTGGGCCCCGAGCGCCTGGGGCAGCTTCTCTCATCCCATCGCGGAGCATCGATGCAGGAGCTGTGCGACAGCATCATCTACGCTTCCTGCCCCAGCCAGACTCCAGAGGGCGACGCCATCCTCGTTGTGGCCCGCAGCCACAGCATTCCCCCCGACCGCACCATCGCCTGGAGTCTCGAGGCCGACCACCCGACACCCGCGTCGGCCCGGGCCATGACCCGGGACTGGCTCACCGAGCGCCACGTGCCAGAGGAAGCCATCTTCGCCGCCGAGGTCATCGTCAGCGAACTGGTCACCAACGCCATCCGCTACGGCACCCCACCCCTGAACGTGCGCCTGATCCTGGTGGACTGCACACTCACCACGGAAGTCAGCGACGCCAGCGCCACCAGCCCGCACCTCCGCCACGCCCGCGCCACCGACGAAGGCGGCCGCGGCCTGTTCATCATCGCCCAACTCGCCGACCGCTGGGGCACCCGCCACACACCCGAAGGCAAGACAATCTGGGCAGAATTGCGGACTACGGCAAACGAACAGAGCTGAGGCCCTGCGCGTAGCCAGGGAGGCGGTCGACAGCGTCCAGACGTGGTCGGCGGACCGGGTGGCGAACGCGTCGAGCAGCAGCGCCTCGGCGGGGGCAGGCCGTCGAGTGCCACGACGTCGAGGTGCGGCAGGACCCTGACCGGGCTCTGCGCCCCGACGGCGGGCGCCTGACCCGGCCGGTAGTCGTCGGCGCGCCCCGTCGCGTACGCCCCGAGCGGGTTCAACTGGATGGCGAGCAGCCCGTCGTAGCGGCTGAGCCGCTGAAGCCAGTCGGCGCCCCACATGTGGCGGAAGTCGTCCCGGGCCCCTTCCGGGTCGATGTACTGGACGTCGATGAGGCCGAGGGTGGCCGCGTATTCGAACAGCATGCACAGGGCGTAGCGGCCCTGCAGCA
The DNA here is from genome assembly GCF_053594115.1 of Streptomyces sp. NPDC001970. Lineage (NCBI taxonomy): Bacteria > Bacillati > Actinomycetota > Actinomycetes > Kitasatosporales > Streptomycetaceae > Streptomyces > Streptomyces sp. NPDC001970. The sequence goes on from NZ_JBSFDW010000072.1 coordinate 15,292, forward strand.
CCGGCCAGTCGTGGTGTCCGTCGTATCCGAGGCTGCCGTACTGCGCGCCCGCAGGTGCAGCTTCCACAGCGCCCGCTCGGAGCGGACCAGGTACGGGTCATGGCCCGTTGCGCGCATCGCCTTGAACAGCTCGTCCACCATCACCCATGCCCCGGGCGGACAGCACTCGGCGGGCGCCGCACCCACCGCCTTGCGGCGCGGACCGGTCGCGCTGAGGACGTTCGCCGTGCGCTGCCTCTTGACCTCCTCGATGCGGCTGAACTCGTCCAGCACCCCGTGGCTCAGCCAGCGCCGCCGCAGGTGCCGGAGCGACATGTAGGCGGGCTCGGACAGAGCCTTGTGGCCCCGTGCGGTCAAAGCCAGGCGGCCGCCGGACAGTTCGGCGAGGCCGCCGGCTTGAAGCAGCAGCGGCCAGCCGAAGGCCCTGACCGCCTCGACCTCGTAGAAGTCACCGCCGGTGAAGACCTCGCCCAGCGCGCGGATCGTGGCCGCTGAGGGGCGCTTCGTCTTGTCGCTGCACCGCAGCCTGCCCGCTGCAGTACGGCCGCGAGCTCCGCCCCCGCCCCGTGTTCCATCGCCCGCTCGGTCCAGACCGCCGCCACAGCCCGCTCCTCCCCGGTACCGCTCGCCTCGGCTCACCCTACGGCGTTTGAGTATGACGTCCGGTCGGCTCCGGCCGCCTTGCCCGCTCCCCGTCCGCGGCCCACGCGCGGCGGCGATAGGGTCCGCCGTGTGAGCGCGTACCAGTACTACGAGTTCCAGGCCCTCGATCGTCCGCTCAGCAGGGAGGAACAGGAGCAGCTGCGGGCCGTCTCCACCCGGGCCCGGATCACCGCCACCAGCTTCACCAACTCCTACAACTGGGGTGACCTGAGCGGGAATCCGCGCCGTATGGTCGAGCGCTACTTCGACGCCCACCTGTACGTCACCAACTGGGGCACCCACCGCCTCATGCTCCGCCTGCCCAAGCAGACACTGGCCCTGTCCACGGTGCAGCTGTACTGCCTCGGCCACCACGTCGAGGCCTGGACCACCCGCACCCACCTCCTGCTCGACATGACCAGTGACGACGAGGACGGCGACTGGGTCGAGGGGGCCGACGACTCCCTGGCGGCCCTCATCGGCGTACGCGACGAACTCGCCACCGGCGACCCGCGCCCCCTTTACCTCGCCTGGCTCTCCGCGCTCGCCGCCTGGGAACTCGGGGACGACGACGAAGAGGAGTACCAGGCTTCCCAGGAGCCGCCCGTCCCGGCCGGCCTCGGCGAGCTGACCGCCCCGCAGAGCGCGCTCGCGGACTTCCTGCGCGTGGATCCCGATCTGCTCGCGGCCGCGGCCCAAGCCAGTCCCGCCGCGCCCAAGAAGCCGGCCAGGCCTACGAAGAAAGAACTCGCTCCGCTGATCGCCGCGCTGCCGCAGAAGGAGAAGGACGCTCTGCTGCTGCGGCTCGCCCTTGGCCCGGAGCCCGGGTTGCGCACCGAACTCCTGCACCGCCTGCACGGCACACCCACCCCCGCCGCCGTCCTGGGCCTCCGCTCCGCCGCCCAGCTCCTGGACACCGCCCACACCCTGCGCGCCGAACGCCGGCAGCGCGCCGAACACGAACGGGCCACCGCCCGCGCCCAGCGCCTGACCGCCCTCGCGAGCGGGGCCGACTCCGCCTGGCAGCAGATCGAGGGGCACATCGCCACCAAGAAGACGAGCGCCTACGACCAGGCCGTCACCCTCCTCGCGGAATTGCGCGACGCCTACGCCCACACCGGACGGCACACCGACTTCCAGCAGCGTCTGACCCGCCTACGCGAGGACTACCAGCGCCGCCCCGGCCTCATCCACCGCCTCGACCGCCGCGACCTCCGGTAAGCCCGCCAATCGGGCCGGTGATCCGGCCGCAGGACTCTGCACCGGCCCCCGCGCCGAAGGGTCGGCCAGGGAATGGCATCAGCGGGGCGCTCTCCATCCCACCCCCGACCTGCTACCACCCTGCTACCCTGCACTCATGAGCAGCTCGAAGAAGCAGACGCAGCTGCGGCTGGAGCCGGATGTGCTCGCCGCCGGGAAGGATGCCGCGGCCGCCCGCGGCCTGGACTTCAACCGCTACGTGGAGCGCCTCATCACTGAGGACACCACCGGGGCCCGCGCGGCCGGCATGGCCGCTGCCCAGCGCCTCATCGACGCCCACGGCTCCTTCCTTGACGACCTGGAAGCCGACCTCGACGCGCAGTACGGCCCGGCCCGGGACACCCGGGGCGCCGCTGCGTGAGCATGTCCCTGCACGTCGACCTGTCCTGGATTCTCGAAGTCGCCGAACGCGCCGGCCACCGTGATCCCGCACCCGACGACCTCGGTGTTCCGATCGCTGCCGTCGCCCGTCACCGCGCCGAACTGCTCGAGCAGCCCGTGTACGGCGGGCCCTACGCCCGCGCCGCCGCCCTGGTCCACAACCTCGGTCGCTGCCGCTGGCTCGAGCGCTCCAACCTCACCGTCGCCTGTGGCGTTGCCGTGATGTACCTGAACGCCAGCGGGATCCCCGTCGATCCCACGCGCGAGCAGCTCCGCGCTCTGGCCGCAGAGCTGTACGAACCGCGCTGTACCGCCGCCCGCATCGCGGAGCAGCTGCGAAGCTGGCGACCCTGAGGGTCGTTGGCGGTCGGTCGTTCTCGGCTCCGAGGACGACCAGTCGTTCTGGCTGTTGGTGACGGCGGGCTCTCACCGGGGTGACCTGGACCCCGTGCGTCACGCGCCGGAATCAGAACAGGGACTCCGTCTCCTGGCGGCGGCCGCAGCCGCACAAGAAACAGACGAGTCGCCCCACTCTCCGACACATCTTTCGTCAACTTCTCGGCCGTAGACGACCGAGCGTGTTGGCTCTGTCGTTTGCGCCTTGTCGCGCTCCCGACTGCCCCCTACGACAGGGCGGTCACGGGTCGCATCTACCAGCGAAAGGAGGTGTTCAGGTC